>CAYHOC010000016.1:0-2121 GCA_964358135.1 uncultured Gammaproteobacteria bacterium | reverse complement strand
AAAATTACAAATCCCAAATAAATCTCAATGACCAAAATCCAAATTTTGAATTTAAAAAATTGTAATTTATTTGGAGCTTGGTGCTTTGGATTTGGTGCTTTTGGTAATTATAATCAAATTGCCAAGTGCTTTATATACTTCTCCGCTTCCTGTCTGTTTTTAACTCTGCCGGATAATTGTTCCTCACGAAGCAAACTGATAATTTCGCCGACTTTGGGGCCGGGTTTTAATTTTAGCAATTTCATAATCGCGTTTCCGTTTAAGGGCGGCGGGGGAAGAATTTTCTTTCCGACGGCCATTTTTTTCATCTCCTTGATTTTTTTAAGAAAACGGTTGAGATTGCGCAAATCCGCCTTTTTGCCGTTTGGAAAAGTGGCTAGGGCGTCGGCCAGAGAGAGCGCCAGCAGATCATCACCGGAATATTTGGGATTGAAAAAATATTTTTCCAAAGTGGTTTCGCGCATCCGGTAAGGATCATTATTGAAAGTTATCAGATGATTCCTGATGAGCCACTCCACGCGCTCGGTCTTAAGCGGCATATCGGGCGAAGCGGATAATTTTATTCGGTCGGCAAGTTGGCGAAAAGCGTTCGCGCCCGCTTCATCGTGCGCGTAGAAGACGACTCTTTTTTCCCCTTTTTCGGTTATTATTTTTCTTTTTATCGGCTTTCCCAGGTCATGAAATAAGGTCGCAACAATAAGCTCAAGGCCGGCTTTCTCCGCGTCGATTATCTTTAAGATTTTTTTATTTTTAAGACCATTGAGCGCGAGCAATGTATGCGCCAAAACATCGCCCTCGGCATGATATTCTTTCGGCTGGGCGCACTTTTTCATTTTAATTATTTCCGGGAAAATGATTTTTAACGCGCCGATTTTTTCATATAATTTAATGGTCGCCGCCGGTTCGGCCGCGAGCGCTTTTAAGAATTCCGCGCTGATAATTTCATACGGGGTTATCCGTTCTTGTTTGCCCTTCACCTCGCGGGCGTCGTTTATTTTAGGCAGCAGTTTTTTAATTGCTCCGAGCGTTTCTTTTTCAATTTCAAAGCCGAATTTAACGGCAAAACGGATGGCGCGAAGCATCCGCGAGTAATCTTCCGCGAATCGTTCCGCGGGATTTCCAACGGCGCGGATAATCTGTTTTTTGAGGTCAAAGATTCCGCTCCACGGGTCAATCAACTTTTTATTTTTTATGTCATACGCCATCGCGTTCCAGGTAAAGTCGCGGCGCGCTAAGTCCGCTTCAATCGGCAAATTGGGGTCGGATTGAATGTCAAAATCGCGGTAGCCGCCGGTGCCAAGGGCAAATTCGCGGCGGGGAAGCGAGACATCAATCGGATTTTTGAAGTCCGCTCCGGTCGGGAGGAATTTATAGACCCCGAAGTTACGGCCCACAAGGTTGACGATGCCGTATTTTCCAAGATGAGCGGCAAGTTTTTTTGCCGGCATGCCGGTGATGACAATGTCGTAGTCCTTGGTATCCGTCCGTCCCATTATGGCGTCGCGCGCCGTTCCGCCGACTACATATATGTTAGCCGCGGGAAATTCCTTGAGGAGTTTTTTCGCAAATTCAAAATCAGTCGCGCGTTCAATCTGGCGGATTTGTTTGGCGGTGAGCTTGATTGGTTTTACGGTTTGGTGTGTCATACTATCGGTAGAGACGCATAGCTATGCGTCTCTACATAATATAGAATAGCGGAAATCGGGTGAAATTACAAATGGTTGACCCCGTTAGAAGTCCTCTACGAAAAAATTATAAATTTTTTCGCTATTTTATCCATAGCGACAATAGTCAGACCTATTCACGTAGCTTATGATTCTAAGAGGCAACAAGACGGACTTCTAACGGGGTTGACTATTGGCGATTTTTCATATAAGATAGAAGCAATCAGCCGCCCGTAGCTCAGCTGGTCAGAGCACGGCTCTTAAAATTACGAGCGAATAATAAAATACCAATACCTATTTTGGGCGCGTAGCTCAGTTGGTTAGAGCACGGCTCTTATAAAGCCGGGGTCGATGGTTCAAATCCATCCGTGCCCATAGGTATTGGTATTTTTTGTGAGCGATGTAATTTCACGGAGTATAAAGCCGGGGTCGATGGTTCAAATCCATCCGGGCGGAC
>CAYHOC010000015.1:10689-15602 GCA_964358135.1 uncultured Gammaproteobacteria bacterium | reverse complement strand
GGTCTAAAATTAGACAAATATTTGATGAAGTATTTTAGTTAACGCAACACTAGTGACGCAAACGTTATACAGTATCCCCTTCCAACTCCCACTCTTTTGCCTCGCTGATTTTTACATTGACGATTTGGCCGATTAGAGATTCGTCACCCGGAAAAACGACGCGCTTCATTTCGCGCGAATTGCCGGTACACTTTCCACCTTCACAAGATTCCACCAATACCTCCACCACTTGGCCGAGGTATTTTTGATTTTTACGAAGGACGGTCTCTTCCATCAAATTTTGTAACACGCGCCAGCGGCGTTCTTTTTCTTCGTGCGAGACATCGTCCTTAAGCGCCTGATATGCCGGGGTGCCGGAACGCGGAGAATATTGCGCCAGATACGCAAGATCAAAATCGCATTTTTTGTATAGCTCTACGGTTTGCTCAAAATCCTCCTCGGTCTCGCCGGGAAAACCAACGATGATATCGGTCGCGAGCGCGATCTCGGTGGCGGGACGCTGAGCGTCCCTATGCCCACGCTCAGCGTGGGCGGCGCGGATTTTTTTAATCATCTCCAGATATTCCTCGGCCGTATAGCGGCGATTCATCTTTTGGAGGATTTTATTTGAACCCGACTGCACCGGCAAATGGAGAAAATTAACATGCGCCGGCAATTTCATCGCCTCAATGATTTCATCGGTCATATACCGCGGATGGGCGCTCATAAAATTCAGCCGGCGGATACCGGGGATTTTATTTATCTCGTGAAGCAAACCCGCGAAATCCAGACCCCTCCCCGCCTCCCCCTCCAAAGGGGAGGACAATAAACTTGGCGCCTCCCAGGCATTTACAATCTGCCCCAGCAGCGTAATTTCCACGCAACCGGCGGCGGCTAATTTTTTTGCCTCGTCCAGAATATCCTTGAGCGGCCGATTTTTTATTTTCCCGCGCGCGTAAGGCACGACGCAATAAGTACAGTATTCCTCGCACCCGGTTTGAATAGTAACAAAGGCCTGCGACGACGATGAATATTTTGGAATAAGGTCATAAAATCCCTCTCCAGCTCTCCCTTTTTGAAAGGGAGAGTGACCGGCCTCCCCCTTTTGACTCGCAATCCGAGCGAGTGCAGGATGCGAGGGATTGAGGGGGATTTTTTCGCTCAAACCCCCTCTCGCTCCCCCTTCCGAGGGGGGAGAAAAATACATGGCCAAAATCTCCGGCAGCTCCGCAATCCTTTCTGTCGGCAAAAAGATATCCACTCCAGGCATCCGCGCCCGAATCTTTCCGTCCTTATCCCGACCGGCCATACAACCGGTGACGACGATGACGAGGTTCGGCCGTTCTTTTTTCATCGCCGCGAAATTTTTCATCATCCCGTAGACCCGATCCTCGGCGCTCTGGCGGACCGAGCAGGTATTCATAATAATTAAATCCGCGTCCCCCGCTTCGGCCGCCTCGCTAAATCCTAAATCAAAAAGCAACCCGGCAATGCGTTCCGAATCGTTTTTATTCATCTGACAACCGTAAGTAATGAGATAATACTTCATATCGAGATTATCCTACCTTAAAAATGACCTTGCGTCAACGCTCTCGCCATCGAGCTGGACAGATTCTCTAAAATAAGCATCCTATTTGCGGGAGATGGCGCAATATGCTAAAATAATATCATTGAGACATTTAACGGGATAATGGGCGAATATGCCCAAAATCCTCTCAAAATTTATGCCAAATCTTGAAATGCCCTCTCAGGGGCAAGAAATTAAAAAGGAGTCCCGGATGAAAAAAGGAGAAGAAACGCCGGAAGCCGCCGAATTAAAAAAATCCATCAAGCTTTTGGATCGCAGAATTGATATTCGCCAAAAGCCGCGCGCCAAAGAAACCGAGGCGCAAAAAGAACGACGGCTTGTAGAGCTGGTTGCCTTGGAACAGGAAATTGATGAAGCGCAGGAAAAACTGGCGGAAACGCTTTCGCCGAAATATGTTGAACCTGAAGCAAGAGAATCCTCCGCGGTGGCGGAAAAATTAAGAGAACAGCGGGTAGAAGAAAAAACGGCCGCCGTATTGAAAGCGCAAAGAAATAAACCGACCAAAGAACTGCTGGGCGGGGTAAGAAATGACCTGCTGGAACGACACGATGAAACCGCAGCCGCATTAGCAGAACTAAGGGCGCTTGAGGAGGAGCGCGTGAGAAAAGAAAAGAAATTGGAAAAACCCGAAACCGAATTGGAAGAATCCTTGGCCGAATTACGGAGAATGGAAGCCGAGAAAACGGAGGAAGGAAAACAGGCGCTAAAAAAAGTTCGTGAAAAAATCGCCGGTCCAACCGCCAAACCAACTGATGAAATCTATTTTCAAAATTGGCCGAAAAAAGAAGAATATCTAAAACCGAAGGAAAAACCGGAAGAGGCGAAAAAGCCGGAAGAAAAATTTGCCCCGCCGGATGAGGCCTGGTTTGGCGAAGGCGAAAAAGCCGGCGAGAGCGACGAGGAAATGAAAAAACTGGAAGAAACCGCAAAAAAACGCAGCTCGGCCGGCGTTTCTCCAAAACTCCCGCCCGAAGCGCCGAAAGCGACGGTTGAACTCGTTCAAAAAGCCGAGGAAAAGTTAAACGCGGCAGTCCAGGCGCTTGAAAAAGAAAATTTTGATGTTGACGAGCTGTCCCGCGCCGGCGGATTTGACAGATTTTCCATTGGCCTGAATATTTTTACCAAACGCGGACGGCTGCTCCGACGACTCTACAAAGATTATGTTGACGCCGTAAATAACCGCGATCTGGCATTGCTTCGCGCCGGCAATGTCAGCGCCGAAAGACAAAAACTGCGCGGAATGGCGGGCGGAAGCCGCCGAACCCCGTCCGGCGGACCAATGGGCAGATTATAATAATAAGATACGCTCTCGGCAAAAATAAATGATACAAAAAAGCCCCGTCATATTACGATGGGGCTTTTTGATTCTCACAGATTTCCAGCAGATTCCCGCGGATATTCTTATTTAAGCCAGCTAAAGCTGGGTAATAATATAATATCATTGCCCAGCTTTAGCTGGCTTAATCCGTGGAATAATATAATATCATTGCCCAGCTTTAGCTGGCTTAATCCGTGGAAATCCGACTTTACATCGTCTTCAAACTTTTTTCCGCGATTTCTTTTTTGATATTCTCAATAAATTTTTTAACCGTCATCTTTTTCATTTCTTTTTTACTCCGAATGCGGACGGCGAGATTTTTTAACTTGGCTTCTTTATCGCCCACGACCAGCATGTACGGAACTTTAAATTTTTCCGCCTTGCGTATTTTGTAGCCGACGGTTTCATTGGCGCCGTCCATCGTAACGCGAATCCCCTCCTCCTTTAACACCTCTGCCAATTTTTGCGCCGGCTTGATGTGCGCCTGTCCAACCGGGATAACCTGAACCTGAACCGGATGAAGCCAGGTTGGAAACGCGCCGGCGAAATGTTCAATCAAAAATCCGACAAATCGTTCATGGGTGCCGAGCGGCGCGCGATGAATGCAGGCCACATGCTTCTCTTGCCCATCCTTATCAATATATTTCAAATCAAATTTTTTCGGCATAAACAAATCTATCTGATTCGTTGAGGCGGTGAATACCCGGCCAACGACCGATTTGATTTGAAAATCAATCTTCGGCCCGTAAAACGCGGCGCCATCGTTCTGGATAACATAAGGAACCTTTGAGGCCTCCATCGCCTCGCGCATCAATTCTTCCGCCTCTTTCCACATCTTGTCGTCACCATGGTATTTTTTATTGTTAGACCCGCGAAGCGCCAGCTCCATATAATAATCCTTGATGCCGAGCTTTTTGTAATAATATTCGTGAAGCCGAATAACATCCACAAACTCTTTGACCGCCTGCTCTTTGGTGCAGTAAATATGCGCGTCGTTCATCTGCATTCCGCGCACGCGCATCAGACCGAAGAGCGAACCGGAATCCTCGTAACGGTGGCACCAGCCGTATTCGGCTAAGCGGAGCGGAAGCTCGCGATAACTGCGCTTGCGGTTTTTGAAGATGGTATGATGAAACGGACAATTCATCGGCTTAAGATAGTATTTTTCGCCGTCAATCTCCATCGGGGAATACATACTCTCTTTATAGTGCGGAAGGTGCTCGGAAACATAAAACAGATCTTCTTTGGTGATGAGCGGCGTGGTCACGCGCGCATACCCCAGCTCTTCTTCCGTTTCTTTTGCCCATTTTTCCAGTTCTTCTTTGATGATATTTCCATTCGGCATCCAAAGCGCAAGCCCCGGACCGATTGCCGGCGAAAAAGTAAAAAGCTCCATTTCCTCGCCGATTTTGCGGTGATCGCGGCGCTCAATTTCCCGAAGTAGTTCAAGATATTTTTCCAGTTCCGATTTGCCGGCAAACGCCAGCCCATAAACGCGCTGGAGCATCGGATTTTTTTCCTTCCCGCGCCAATAGGCGCCGGCCAAACGGTGAAGCTTGAGGCCATCGGCCGGCAATTCTTTCGCGGATTCCACATGCGGCCCGCGGCAGAGGTCAACGAATTTTCCGGTGCGGTAGACGGAAACCGTGTCCGGTCTGTCGGAAGAAAATACTTCTTCTTTATTTTCTATCTTTGTCGTCCCGCGGCTCTTAATATCGCGAAGCAGTTCAACCTTAAACGGCTGTTTCAACTCGCCGAATAACTTAATTGCTTCGTCAATCGGCAGCTCCTCGCGGACAAACTTATCGCCGCGCTTAATGATGTCGCGCATCCGCTTTTCAACGCGGAGTAAATCGGCCGGCAATAAATGATATTCCGCGCCGCCACGCTCAGCGTGGCTTTGGGAACGCTCAGCGTTCCCGTCTTTCCCCGGAGGAAGTTGCATATCATAATAAAATCCGTTCTCCACCGTCGGCCCGACACCGAATTTTGTCCCCGGCCAAAGTTCTTGTACCGCCGCGGCCATTA
>CAYHOC010000015.1:0-10589 GCA_964358135.1 uncultured Gammaproteobacteria bacterium | reverse complement strand
AAAAAACCTCCCGTCCAAAACTAACACTCCCGTATTAGTTTGGGACGAGAGGATCCCCGATGATTATCGGGGCAAGTTTCCCGCGGTTCCACCCAATTTCCCCGCCCCGCGATTGCGGAACGAGACGCTTATTTATTAATTTTAACAGCAAGTGGTATGCTCTGGACGAACTTAGAGAAGCTTTCAGCCGCGACTTCTCCTCTCTTTTAAGCTTGTAGTCAAAACATGTATCTTGCCGATAATAATCACTCTAACTCTTAAACCAGCCGCTCTTTTTTAAACCTGAATTTCTAATGATTGAATTTACTGATTGATAACCGAGCTCTTCATTATTATGATCAACCACACAGACGAGATGACTGCCCTTGCTGTAATAGAAATGCGAACCCTTGATATTTTTCAGTTCAAACCCATTTTTTATTAAAAACTTTTTAATACGATCCGGTTTAATGTTGCTCAATTTCATAAACTACAACATCGTCCAATTCCGATGTAGCGGCAAACTGGCGGTTGAAATTAATGCGCCATTAAATGTCGGACAGGATTGCTTATTGAATGTTTCCCGCTCCAAACATCTCAAATAAGCTTGATATTTGCGAAGATAACTTTTTGGTATCGCCTTATTTAATAATCTATCGCTCATATCACCATTTATAACCGTCTCTACATAACCAACTGCGGCCTCGCTTAGGCTCGCCTTCAATGCTTCAAGACTAACATTTTCTTCTACAATATCTAAATCTAGACAAAGCCCAATATACTTTTTGCCTTCTTTAAAGATAAAAAATCTTACCAGACCGCCCCTTTTTGTATTTGACATAATCTATAAAAGTTATCAATATCTTATATCTTAGTGTACTAGATTTAATCTGTCAAACAACAACTATTTTTCTATTATTATTTTGATATGACTCGGGGAATACGGGGCGCGCTTCAGCCAGAACGGAAAAAACCTGACGCCCGCGGATTCCGCCAATTTTTTGTCGGTCAGATATTTTACTATTTCATCCTTTGACAACCCGGCAAAATTATCCGGCTTAAACAACGGATTATCGGCAGACGGAATAACCATGCCGCTGATGTTCACTCTGACGGTCGCCAAACTCTCCGTCTCGTTGTATTTTATGATTTGCGGTTCAAGATTTTTTAAATTATCGGACACCAGCTCTTTTCCCGAAGGATAGAGGCCGGCCAAAATTTCGGCCGCCCGCTCTCCCAAGTCGGCTCCCCAGCTGACGCCGGCCACCCTCATTCTGATTTTAATCGTAAACTCGTTCGCTTCCTCTCCGGCCGCGTGCGATGATTCCTGATTCAAAATTTCCCGACTAAAGGCAATGCCCAAAACATCATTGCCGGCGGCAAAACTCTCCAAAATCTTTTTACGGAGCGCCGAATCAAGCTCGGCGATTATTGTTTCGCGCGCCTCTTTGATTTCCGATTCTTGAATGATGCTTGCCGTTTTTTCGCCGCCGGTCATCGGCGAGTCGGATTGGGCGTAGATTTTGGCCTGAAGCGCCGCTGATAGCCCGGGCAAAATAAATTTTCCGGCAAGAATGTTTCCGGCGACTCCCGGCTCGTCGGCAAAAACCTCCATTTCTTTTTGTCCTCCGGCCGGGACAAAAACGGCTTCGCGGAGACGAAAAAGAATTCCGCCTTCGCTCAAAAATCTTGTTTTCGCCACGAGTTTTTGGACGCGGCCGCTTTTGTTATAAACCGTAACTTGGCCATGGGCATAATCCGGAATTGCCTTTCCTCCGCCCCGCGCCGAAAAAACAACGCTCTTTTCTTCTTCCAGCGCCGCGAGTTTTCCGCGGATGGAATTGACGCTTAACGGATTTTCTTTAACTTCATAAATGGCTTCCGCGCTGACGGGCATCCGTTCGGGTTTCACGGAAATCTGCACCCCGTAAAACACAAAATAGGCGGCAGAGGAAACCAAAATTACGGTTGCTAAAATAAAAGCAACGGCGATCCGAAAATAAGAACGCGAACTCGGTTCATACGGCCGCGGCGCGACTATTTCAGACGGAATCGCGGATTCATCCCGCTCCGCTTTGACTTTTTTTGATGTTCTCCTCCCTTTCTTCGCCATATTGTTATTATACCACAACCGACCGTACCGCAAAAACTACTCTCCGACCGTAACGCATCCGCCGCCCAAAATGCCCTCCAGCTCGCATTTAATCTCCTCGCTATAATCTATCTTGTAATTTGTTTCAATTGTGCGCCGATTGCCGGCTTCAACCAAAGTCAAATACACGCGGTAGGACCCGGGCGCGCTCATCAGAATGTCTTTAATCCGTTTTTTGGCGTCGTCGGCAAAACCCGCCGGAATTTTTAAGATCACCCGCGCCTCGGCTTTATTTAAAACCGCCGCCGCCCCCAATGGGGAGCTTTCGCTCCCGGCCGCGTGCGGCGACAATATTTTTTTGATTTCCGGAAGATTATCTGCGGATAATTTATAAACTTTATTGCAGATGATTTTTGGCGCGCCGTCTTTTAACGAGATGACGCCGTCAATCGCCACAGCCGCGCCCTCTGACCAGCACTCCGCGCTCGCGGACAAAACATTGGGGAAGACAATCGCCTCGCCGCCGCCCGAGGTGTCTTCAATTTTTACAAAAAGCATCGGATCGCCTTTTTTAGTCAGGATCTTTTTGACGGTAGAAACGACCCCGCCCACCGCCACCGCCGCCCCTTCGCCGAAGGACGCAAGTTGACCGAGCGGAACAATGATATTTTTTAAATTGGCTTCAAATTCTTTCATCGGATGCTCGCTGATGTAGAGCCCGAGCAATTCTTTTTCCCAGCCGAGCTTTTGCGCCCGAGTCGCCGGCGGGGCGGCGCGCAAAATCAGTTTCGGGCCGGCCGACGAGCCGGAATCAAAAAGACTGAATTGATTTTTTGTTGATTCGGCTTCCAAATTTTTATGCCAAGCCAAAATTGCCTCGCTGTTTCCTAAAATCATTCCCCGTTCCGCCAAAGAATCAAAGGCGCCGGACTGGACCAAGGCCTCCAGCGATTTTTTATTGAAATTTTTGGACTTGACGCGCGCCACAAAATCCGTCAAATCCTGATATTTACCCCCGTCTTTTCTTTCTTTAATAATCAATTCCGAAATATCGGTCCCCAGATTTTTAATCGCCGAAAGTCCGAAGCGGATTTTGTTGGTGCCCGGCACCACGGAAAATTTGGAAAAAGATTCGTTGACATCCGGCGGCAAAACTTCAAGGCCCATCCGGCGGCACTCTTCCACCTCAATCGTAATCCGGTCAAGATTCTGTAAATCGGAATTCAAAAGCGCGGCCATAAAACAATTCGGATAATGCGCTTTAAGATACGCCGTGCGATAGGCAATCATCGCGTAACAGGCGGCGTGCGACTTGTTAAATCCGTAAGCGGCAAAATCTTCCAGTTTCCCGAAGATTTTTTCGGCAATCTCGCGCGGGACATTATTTTTTACCGCACCCTCAATAAATTTAACCCGCATTTCCGCCATCAGGGCGGCGATTTTTTTGCCCATCGCTTTCCGGAGCGTGTCCGCCTCGCCGCCGGTAAAAAGCGCCAGATCTTTTGAAATTTGCATCACCTGTTCCTGATAAACCGGAATGCCGTAAGTATTTTTCAGCGCGTTCTCCATTAACGGATGCTCGTAGGCGATGGATTCCTTGCCATGTTTGCGCTTGATAAAACTCTCAATGAACTGCATCGGCCCCGGACGATAAAGCGCGACCATGGCGATCACATCCTCCAGTTCCGTCGGTTTCAGCTCGCGGACATAGCGCTTCATCCCGTCGGATTCCAACTGGAAGACACCGGTGGTCTCGCCGGCTGATAAAAGCTCAAAAGATTTTTTATCGTCAAGCGGAATTTTATCAATATCAATTTTTACGCCATGGACCGCCTCAATAATTTCCAATGAATCCTGGATGATGGTTAAGTTGGCTAAACCCAAAAAGTCCATTTTAAGAAGGCCGATATCCTCAATCGGTTTCATTGAATATTGCGTAACGACGCTCACATCATCGTTTTGCGCGTTCTGGAGCGGCGTGTATTCCGTGAGGGGCCGGTCGCCGATCACCACGGCGCAGGCGTGCTGCGAGGCGTGACGGACCGTGCCTTCAAGCTTGGCCGCAAAGTCCAAAAGCTCCTTTGTTTTTGCGTCCTTATAAATTTCTGCCAGTTCTTTATTCTCCGCGATGGAAGTTAAGAGCGGAATGTGCCGGCCCTGGATTGGCGGCGGAATCATCTTGGAGATTCTATCCACCTCGCCGTACGGCCAGCCCAAGACGCGCCCGACATCGCGCACCGCGGCCCGCGCCGCCATGGTTCCGAAAGTGATAATGCCGGCCACCTTGTCGGCGCCGTATTTTTTGGTGACATAATCTATCACCTCGCCGCGGCGGGTGTCGGCAAAATCCAGATCAATGTCAGGCATGGAGATGCGATCCGGGTTTAAAAAACGCTCAAAAAGAAGCCCATATTTCAAAGGGTCAATATCAGTCACATTTAACGCATAAGAGGCGATAGACCCGGCGGCGCTCCCACGCCCCGGTCCCACGGCAATGCCCCTATTTTTGGCAAAATTGACGAAATCCGCCACGATCAGGAAGTAGGATGCAAAGCCCATTTTTGCGATTACGGCGAGTTCAAAATCAAGGCGGTCTTTGATGGCTTGAGCGGCGTCGGGATAGCGCCGCGCCAGCCCATCAAGACACAACTCGCGAAGATACTCATTCTCATCCCGGCCGCCCGGAACTTCAAACTTGGGCAGAATATTTTTTCCAAGTTCAAAAGACACATTACACCGCTCGGCGATTTTAACGGTATTGGCCACCGCTTCCGGCAAATCGGCAAAAGCCGCGGCCATCTCTTCGCCGCTGGACATTGAGCAATCATAGCCGGTCATCGTCATCCGATTTTTATCAGCCACGGTTTTTCCGGTTTGGATGCAAAGCAACAAATCCTGCGCCTGTTTGTCTTCTGGTTTTAAGTAATGGACATCTTTTGTCGCGACGAGCGGCGCGCCAAGTTCGCGCGAAAGATTAACCATCGCCTGATTGACGACTCCCTGTTCCGGAATTTCCGGATGGCTTTGCATCTCAAGATAAACATTTTGCGGACCAAAAATTTCCTGATACTCGCGGATGATATTTTTTGCCCGCTCCAGATCACCGGAACGGATGGCCTTTGGCGCCCCGCCCTGTAGGCAGGCGGTCAGAGCGATGATGCCGCCGCGATGCTCGCGGAGCAATTCCTTATCAATCCGCGGCTTATAATAAAACCCCTCAAGATTCGCCAGCGTGATGAGCTTCAAAAGATTTTTATAGCCATCAAGATTTTCCGCCAGCAAAACCAGATGATACGGCTTATCATCAATGCCGCCATGCTTGTCGTGCCGGCTTCCGGGCGCGAGATACGCCTCCACCCCCAAAATCGGCTTAATTCTCTCTTTTTTACACGCTTTATAAAATTCAATGATCCCGTACATTGAACCGTGGTCCGTCAATGCTAAAGCCGTCTGCCCCAATTCTTTGGCGCGCTTTACTAAATCCGGAATTTTTGGCAATCCGTCCAACAGCGAATAGTGGCTGTGGACATGGAGATGGACAAAGTTCATAAAAACATCGAAACATCAAAGCAATAAAACAATTTTGTATAAAAAAAGAAGACCATTAAATCCTCCTAAATTTCTAATTATTCTAATTAACCTAATTATTCTAATCAATAACTAATTTTTAAATGCCCAAATTTAAACCTTGGGCATTTTGTCATTATTTAGAACAATTAGACTAATTAGGTCAATTAGAGTAATTTAATCGGCCCCTTCTTTCTTCTTCTTTTTCGCCTCCCCCGATTCCTGCCGCTTTTCAATAACATACTTTACCACTTCCTTGAGCGCCTCGGCGGCAACGACAAAATACGACGCCGAATGTTCTATTTTTTCTTTCACAACCTTAACCGCCTCCTCAACTTTTTCCAGTGTTTTACTTAAACCGGAGACAACGCGATTGACGCTTCTGATGATGGAAATAAAATAATACAACAGCCAGCTGATAAAAATAGTCAGCCACAGCACGCTGAACGCCAAAACGATGTACAATATATCCTTTGATGTTTCGATGATCATAATATGTCGCTCCCCCTGCCCGAGGGGGAGGAAAATTAATTCCTTCCACGGTTATTATACCACACCCGGCGCAACAAAAAAATCCCCTCCCTTCGAAGAGGATTAAAATGATATCCGCGTTATCCACCGCCGTTGGCGGGGCAGGCGCTATTATCCGCGCTATCTACTATTATCCGCGTTATCCGATTTTGCCTCGCGGCGGCTCTGCCGGAAGAGCCGCGCGGACCAATAAATCATCGCCAGAGAAATGACAATTGAAAGAATCGAATCGGCCAGCCGCCAACCGGTAACGGCGATGATGATACCGGCGGCGATGACGGCGATGCTTTGCCAAAGATCGGAAAGAACATGGAGATGCGCGGACTGGTGCGTAACCTGCGCCTCTTCGGCCGCGGTCGCGTGCTCCAGAATATAATTCTGGAGAAGATTGCCGAGCGCGCCGAAGACTGCCACGGCGATCATCAGGCCGCTCGTAATCTTCGGCGGCGAGAAAAGGCGTCCGGCCGCCTCATACATCACCCATCCGGCGATGATGAGAAGAAGCGTGGCGTTGATGTAGCCGCCGACAGCGCGAAGCTTCCGTTCATCGCGGCCGCGTTTAGCCACGAGATACGCGACGACGATTGACACAAAATACGCGACGCTATCCGTAAGCACATGAAAAGCGTCGGAGAGAAGCGCCAACGAGCCGGAAATAATTCCGCCGATAATTTCAGCAATAAAAATTCCCAGTCCGATCCAGAGGATTATCCAATACCGCTTACTTTCGCACCTGCAGTTTTCTATACGACAATCGGCAAAGTGTCGTCGCATCGCCTATCCTCCGTTGCTGGGATTCTCACAGATTTTTAGCAGATTCCCACGGATATCTGTGGAAATCCGCTATCAATCTGTGGAAATCCGAAATAGAAAGAGCTGTCTATATCCAAATTATTACAAAATCCGCCAGGCGTCAAACAACAACTTACGAAAAACAACTTACGGACACCCGATGTCCCATAGTAGATTTTCTCCCCCTGCCTGAGGGAGAGCGAGAGGGGGTGGGAGTGACTTCCGGACATCGGGTATCCTCAAGTTAAAAAACTATTCGCCCATTCCCTCCTCCGCTAACCTCCTACGCTCAAGCTTCGGATGGTCAGGAAGCTACGGCGGACAGGCGCGCCTGCCCGCCTCTGGTGGGAATTAGAGAATGGTTTTATTTCTATACTTATAAGTATAGAAATATTTTATCTAAAAATACCCCAACTCCGATTCACTTTATTTTCCCGATAGCGGATTTTGAGTGAATCGTTAGATTACGAGCAAAACAAAAAAGACGCGACAAATCGCGCCTTGAAAATTTTAACTTGTGAAGACCCGAACTCCAATAGCTATCTGTCTCTCTTTTGCGCTGAATTTTTATTCTATATTCATTCTTTGATTGTAATTACCACATTGTCTCCGGCTTCGGCGATTGCTTCGCTTGAATCCGCCAAACCGTCTATCTGTTCTTGCAGTTCGCCTATCTCGGTATTTATTTCTTTCATTCTTTCAAATTGGTCCGCGTTTGGAGACATTTTTCTTAAATTCTCACATTCTTCTTCTAATTCCGCGACACGCGACCTTAAACCGACAATATATTCATCCATATCGCGCTTAAATTCACCGACTTCCTCCGGACTAAGTCGCCTCTCGGCCAGCTCTTTTTCCGCTGCCGCCGGAGCGATTTCTTTATTAGAAGACTCTCCCGAAATTTCCTGTTACGTTTGCGATCCGGAATTTTTATTTTCAAATTTTTCCATCATATATTTTAATCCAATTACCTCGCTCTTGCGCCAAACCGTGTTTGGAGCGAGGATTTTATTTTTTCAATCGGCCCGTCGACTGTTTCTGCCAATCAACATTGGAAATCTCTTTTCCAAATTTGTAGGTCTTTGGCCGCTCATATCCCTTACTTATCAATAAATCGATAAGTAGGCCGACATCAAAAAGATTGATTCGATATTTTAAAAACGCGCCGTCTTTTTTAATAAAATCTATCGGAACAAAAAGCATGATTTCACTCTGGCCGTGAGCGAGGGGTAAGGGCAAATAATACCTGAACGGCGCGATTACATTAAAGCTTACTTTTATAGTCCCAACATCATCCCTCAAAATAACCATCTCCTCCTTTTTCCCATTCCAAATAATAATTCTATCCGCGGCAACTTCTAATTTCCGTCTTTGCGACAAATTATAAAACAAAACCGCGCTGACTGGCAGTATCAATATTACTATTACCAAGTATTCGGCGCCGATGCCGAATCGCTCTGTCGCGATAAGCATTCCGTAAAGCGCGAGAAAAAAGAACGCAGTCACCCCCACCCAAAATAAAATTTTGGTTATCGCCGGAATTCTTTTTTTGATGGTGAATTTTCTATCTTGAACCGCGTAAATTTGAGTCATAGACATAGATTATATTTTTAATTTACCTCGCCTTCGCGCCAAATTGTGATTCCAGCGCGGATTTTATTTTTTCAATCAACTTGTCAACTTCTTCGGTTTTGAGCGTCCGGTTGGGCGCGGAAAAAATCATGCGAAAAGCGATGCTCTTTGACCCCCCCGCACCCTTGCGCCCCTCGCTCGCTCGGGGAGCAAGTCCCAAGGGGGGGACAGTTGGGGTAGCGCTCCCCCTTAGTAGGGGGGAGATATCTTTCCCGCGATAAACATCAAAGGCGTGGACCGGGCCCAAAAGCGCCCCGCCCTCGGCCTTGATTACCTTGCGGATTTCTTCCCACTTTTTATCTTCATCAAAAACCAGCGCCAAATCGCGGGTAATGAACGGAAATTCCGGCAACGGCTCAAAGCGCGCGCGGTCGGAAAAATTGGGCGCAATCTCCGTGAGATTGATCTCAAATACCGCAACATTGTCCACGACATTCACCACGCTGTCCAGCCAAAGTTTTTCCGCCACCCCGCGCATCTCCATAAAATTTTTATCCGCCGGCTGCTTTTTTACAAGAACAGCGGCGAGATGGAGTTCTTCTTTTGGCAAAACATCCGTTTCGACCCCTCCCCGCCTCCCCTTACTAAGGGGAGGAGTTTCATTTTTTGGAAAAAAGACTTTGCCAATTTCAAAAATCTTCGCCTCTTCGCCGCGGCGCTGAATTTCGCGCGCCAGCTCCAAAAGATGCGTCGCCACCCCGGTCCGTAAAAATTTTTGATTCGGATTGATCGGATTCTCCAATTCCAGATGATCCCAGCCGGTGGACCGCGCTTCTTTCTCGCTGTAAAAAGAATAACTTAAAACCTCGTTATAACCCATCCTGGCCATTTGGTCGCGCATCCAGTCGGCAACTTCGAGCTCGCGAGCAACTTCCGGTGGCCGCAATTCCCCGGCAAGATATTGAACGCCGAGTTTATCGTATCCGTAGACACGGCCGACTTCCTCGGCAATGTCAGCCGGAAGACGAAGATCATTCCGCCATGACGGAGGCACAACGATTAGATTGGATGTGCCGGATACTCTACAACCCAACGAAGTTAGAATTGATTTAATCTTTGCCGCGGATAAAGTTACCCCTCCTCGCCTTCGATTCTCTCGCTCACTCGAGAACCGAGTATCAAGGGGAGGAAAATTATTAGGGGCGGTTATGCCTAAAATCTTTTTGAGATAAATAGTTGAAACTTTAATTTTCACCGCCCCGGACGACTTGACGCCGACAATAATCTTTCCCTTGGCGATTTGGCCGCCACAAATATCGGCAACGAGTTGTGCCGCATAGTCCAACGCCGATTCCTGAAGCGCCGGGTCAATCCCCCGCTCAAAACGAAGCGAGCTGTCGGAGCGCAAAGATAATTTCCGCGCGGTTTTTCGGACCGATGACGGATTAAACAGCGCCGATTCAATCACGATATTTCTTGTCTCCGCGATGATGCCGGTTTCCCTGCCGCCCATCACCCCGGCGATCGCCACCGCTCTTTCCGCATCGGCAATCACCAGCATAGATTCGTCAAGCGCGTAATCTTGATTATCTAACGCAAGAATCTTTTCACCTCGCTTAGCCGGCCGGACGATGATTTTTTTGCCGTGAAGTTTATCGGCGTCAAAAGCATGTAGCGGCTGGCCAAGTTCCATTAAAATAAAATTAGTGATGTCAACGATATTGTTAATCGGATTCATCCCCACTTGGATCAAGCGTTTTTTTAACCACTCCGGCGATTCACCGACCGTAATTCCGCTGACCGCCCGCGCGCCGTACTTGAGACAATTTTTTTTGTCTTCAATTTTTACCGAAGTGAGATAATTTTTGAGTGGAATTGAGGCGTCTTCTTTTACCCCACCTAACCTCCCCTTACCAAGGGGAGGAAGTTCCCTCTCCCCCTTGTGACTTGCCCCCCGAGCGAGCGGGGGGGGCAAGAGCGAGAGGGGGTCAATTTTTTTCCCCATCAGCGCCGCCCCTCCTTCGCTAAAGCTACGGAGGGTAAACACTTCGCGCGC
>CAYHOC010000014.1:7818-15642 GCA_964358135.1 uncultured Gammaproteobacteria bacterium | reverse complement strand
CGCAATCGGCTTTACTTGAGGAGGTTCTTCCTCCGACAGTTAATTCGCGTCGCGCTTTCATATTTCAAAAAAGTCAAATACTACTATTCTTTAAAGAATAGTAGTATTTTCGCGCAGACAAAGGATCTTGCGTTCTTCGACGGGTTTGGTAAACTATATGTTGTGAGGCGCGAGCAACCGCCCCAGCATCACCTTTGGTCAGGGGGAAGGATGTCTCCGCCTCACTAACTAATGAGTGTCGCCGAAGAGGCGACCAACCGAGCCGACCAAAATAGCCCCCCACCACTTTATTCCCCAGTAAAGTGGTGGGGGGCTATTTTGTTATCATGAGAGCGTTGAATAACTCAATTTATTGCCCGACTTTAGTCGGCTTTTCCCCGAAGGGGAGCCCTCGGCTTACGACCAGCTGAAGCTGGGCAATGATATTTTTAGAGTTATTCAACGGTCTAATCATGTAGCTTTTACCCTTCTTGAGCAACCGTATAATCACAACCCTCCTTACTGCACTTAATCATTTTTTTCGGAGCGTAGACCAGCAGCGCGCCGCCACGCTGAGCGTGGCTTTGGGAACGCTCAGCGTTCCCGCACTTCGGACATTTGGCTCCGGTCGGTTTGCTCCATAACGCGAATTTGCAAGCCGGAAATTTATTGCATGAATAAAAAACCCGGCCGCGTTTGCTTTTGCGCTCAATGATTTCCCCCTTGCCGCACTCGGGACAAGCGGCGCCGGTGCCCTTTTCAATATTCTTGATATTTTTGCAATCCGGATAATTTGAGCAGGAAAGAAACGCGCCGTACGGTCCGTGTTTGACTGTCATCGGCGAGCCGCACTTTTCGCATTTTTGATCGGCAACAAGACCGGCCATTTTTTGCTCGTCTTCTTTCAGCGGCTTGGTGTTACGGCATTCCGGAAAACCGGAGCAGGCCAAAAACTTTCCGAAGCGCCCCATCTTTTTTATCATCGGCTTGCCGCATTTTTCGCAAATCTGATCCGTGGCTTCGTCAACCAAATCTTTTTTGGAGATTTCTTTTTCTTTTACCAAAAGATTTTCCTTGAACGGACCGTAAAAGTCGCGGATCACCGGCTCCCACTCTTTGACACCTTCGGCGACATCATCTAAATCGCCTTCCATTTTCGCCGTAAATTTGTAATCCACGACATTGGGAAAGTGTTCCACCAATAGATCATTCACCAAAAAAGCCAGCTCGGTCGGCGCCAGTTTGCGGCCCTCCGCGCGCTCAACATAATGACGGTCAATAATCGTGGAAATGGTCGGCGCGTAAGTTGACGGACGACCGATGCCGTTTTCTTCCAGAGCTTTCACTAACGACGCGTCGGTGAACCGGGCCGGCGGTTCGGTAAAATGCTGAACCGGAGCGATATCTTTCAAATCAACCTCTTCGTCTTTTTCCAATTTCGGCAAAATCGTTTCCTTAATGTCCGACTGATAAATTTTCAGGAAGCCCTCAAATTTCATCGTGGCGCCGTTGGCGCGGAAGACATATTCATGATTATCTTTACTCGTGGAGATATCAATCATCGCGGCGGCAAAAACAGCCGGCGGCATTTGCGTTGCCGCGGCTTTCCGCCAAATCAAATCGTAAAGATGCCAGGCCTGGGGCTCTAAATATTGTTTCACCGATTCCGGCGTGCGGGAGACGGAAGTCGGACGGATTGCCTCGTGCGCCTCTTGCGCGTTTTTGGCGCGGGTTTTGAAACGGCGAACTCCCGAGGCGACATATTGTTCGCCGAAATTTGATTTCAGATAATCGCGCGTTTCGGCGATAAATTTTTCGGAGAGATTAACCGAATCGGTGCGCATATAAGTGATTAAACCGACCGAACCCTCATCGCCCAATTCCACGCCTTCGTAAAGATGCTGGGCAAGCATCATAATCTGTTTGGCTGAATATCCCAAACGGCGGTTGGCCTCCTGTTGCAAGGTTGAAGTGATAAACGGCGGCTGGGGATTTCTGACGGCCTCTTTGTCCTCAAGGCGGCTGACCCGATAAGCGCCGTCTTTTAAAATATCATACAGCTTCCTGGCCTCAACCTCGGATTTGACGGCAAATTTCTCCAAGTTTTTAGTATCAATGCGATTTAATTTGGCGCGAAAAACGCCATCGCCGCGCTTCCCGAATCCGGCTTCAATCGTCCAATATTCTTCGGCTTTAAACTTTTGGATTGCCCGCTCGCGCTCAACAATCAAACGCACGGCAACGGATTGCACCCGCCCGGCGGACAAACCCTTGGCAACCTTGTGCCACAAAAATGGCGATAACTCATAACCCACGAGACGGTCAAGAATGCGGCGGGCCTGCTGGGCGTCAACCAGACGCAAATCAAGCTGGCGCGGATTGGCCAGCGCGTGCTTCACCGCTTCCTCGGTAATCTCGTGAAAAGCAATGCGAAAAGACGCGTCCGGCGCCGGCTTTAAGATATTTTCCAAATGCCAGGAAATCGCTTCCCCTTCGCGGTCCTCATCAGTCGCGAAATAGATTTTATCCGCCTTGGCCGCGGCCTTTTTTAAATCCGAAACAATCTTCCGGCTTTTTAACGGAATAACATAAGTCGGCTCAAAATTATTTGCCGTGTCCACCCCGAGTTTATTCTTCGGCAAATCCCTCACATGCCCTAAAGAAGAAAGCACGGTGTACTTTTTCCCTAAAAATTTTCCGATTGTTCTCGCCTTGGTCGGCGACTCTACTATCACTAAGTTCATATTGTGCACGAATTACGAATATATTACGAAACTACGAATTCAATCCCCTCCCTTTGTAAAAGGGAGGCTGGGAGGGATTTCTTGGCCTTTAATATAAAAGCGTCTAATTTTGTATTATAGATTATCCGGACGAAACTGTCAAGGCGGCGGACACTCCGACCCCAAAACGACCTTCTATATTATATGTTACCATATTCCACGCTCCGGAAAAAGAAAAACGGCGGACCCCGAAGGATCCGCCGACAGTCATCATAAAATCGTATAACAGAAATACGCGACCGCGTAAAACTGTTATACAAAAAAGAAAAAGGGCAGACGTGTTAGGTCTGCCCCGGAACCCCGTTTGATGCGGGGCATGTCCTCCGACTAGATGGCGGAGAAGTGAACCTCGATCCGGTAGTCGCCGTCCCAGAGGATGTCGATCTGAACGACGCTGTTCCATGCGGACGCGAGCTGATTGAACCGGTTCGCGAACTCGTTCAGATACGTGTAGCCGTAGGTCTTGGGATCATGGCCGTCGCACCGGTACTTTCGTGACGCGTGTCCGTACTCCAACAGGTTCGGGATGATGCTGGCTTCCTCATCGAAGAACTTGCGGAGACTGGGCGGGATTGCCTGATCCAGTTAGTGGGACAACTCGCCCACCTTCTCCTGGATTAGAGCCATCTGCCCGTCCCGCCACGCGCGGAATTCCGAAACTGCGGTCGGCTTGAGTCTACGCATCGCTACCTCCTCTTTACCACTGATCCCGTGGCCGGGTTTGTTAGATTGAAGGTGCTGCTTCCTATCAACCCCCGAGAAACATTATCTCGCGGGGCTCAATTGGAATCCCATCTATAAAGCCGATGGGAAGGCGAAAAAGGACAATCTAGAACGCGTAGAGAACCCACGCGTCGGCGGGAGTGACGGCCGGATCGCCAACCATATTGGTGGCGAGTACTGTGCCGCTCACGGCGTCGAAGATGTTGAGCCGGAGCTCGTAAGCCCGAAACTGCCCGGCGACGATCCACTCGTCCTCCGCGAAAGCGAACTCTATGCGAACCGCATTCGCGTCTTCGAGGACGAAGGTGACGACAGCCGGGATGGCTGCCGACGACCCGACAGCCCGAATCGTTGGCGACTCGAGTGCGGGGAGCATGTTCGCGCGCGAACGGAAGACAATGCTCCCGAACTGCGCGTCCTGCTCTCCGGCCAGCGCCGTAAAGCGAGCCACGACAACATTGTGGCCGTTCACGAACATCTGGCTCTGAAGCGCGTCCCTCACCATGAATGGCGGGGCCTGAATCGGCGCTACCGACTCGGCATCGGACTGGACGCTGCCACCGTCATCTCGGGTAGTGGTGGTACCGCCATCCTCCTGCGAGGGAGCGGTGCCACTGTCCTCACCAGTCGAGGCGCCACCATCCGGACTCGGAGTCGGTTCGGCGTCACTCTCCGTGGCCGGCGTTGCGTCATTCCCGGACATGCCGCCATCTTCGGAGATGACGAATTCCGCGGAAACGGCGCCGTTGCCGGGCTCGTCGCCGACCACAGGGGCCGGAACGAACGCGGAGCCGGTGGGCTCGTCGCCCGTCGGGAGGACGGGCGTCTGCGGCGGATGCTCGGACGGTCGCGGCTCGGGGAGCGGAACGCAGGTCTCGGGCGATTCGCACTGCTTCGAGATGATGACGCCGGGCTCGCAGCCCAGCGCCAAGGTCGAGAGAATGACGAGTCCGAAGAACAGCCGGTCGAGCTTCATGGCGATCTCCTTGCGGCTCTTGGCCGCGTTGTCAATGAATGAACTCAAATCCGCGAGACAATTCTCACGGATCTTTCTTTGGGGGCTATATCGTCTACCGTAGAGACGCCCCGCCGGGGCGTCTCTACAAATAACGATAACCCTCAAAGAAAGGCGCTTTTAAGCCAATTTCACCCTTAACAATCCAGTATAGCACATTTTTGGGGTTTTGTCAAGTACCTTTAGATGAAATTTGGCTAATTTAAGCCAATTAGATTCTTGGATTAAGCTAAACGATTGGATTATCACGGATTTCTAGCAGATTCCCACGGATATTAAAATCCCGGCTTTCGCCGGGAATCCAATCCGTTAACCCGTTTCCGCCAAGGGCGGATCCGCCTCTGGCGGAAACCCGTTAATAAATAATCATCTGGCGAGCACATAATTCATCCCGCCGAGATTTAAAACCTTGCCTTTCATTTCCATAAAAGTGAGAGTACTGCCGACGGTCGGCGCGTCCAGTCCGGATAAGACCGTGAGTTTATCAACATGGATCGGCTCGTAATTCAGATGCGCCAAAACTTTTGCCTCGTTCGGCGTATCAGGAAGAATTTTTTTGGACTCAACAAACTGCATGGCCTCGGAAAGATTTAACGCCTCCAAAATATCCGCGGCCGAGGTGATGAGCTTGGCGCCCATTTTGATCAGATTATTCGGCCCGGCCGAGACCGGAGATAAAATGCTTCCGGGCACGGCAAAAACATCGCGGTTTTGATCCAGAGCGAGCTTGGCGGTGATCAGCGAACCGGAGGCGATGTCCGCTTCCACGACCAGCACGCCAAGCGACAGACCGGAGAGAATGCGATTGCGATGCGGAAAATTTTGTTTGAGCGGCGGAGTTTTTGGCGGCAACTCCGAAATTACCGCCCCGCCGGACTCAATGATGCGGCGCGCGAGCTCAAAATTCGGTACGGGATAGATGCTACGGTCGTCAATACCGGAACCCAAGACCGCCACCGTGCGTCCGTGATTTTCCAGAGTTACGGAGTGCGCGAGCGCGTCCACGCCGAACGCGAGTCCGGAAATTATGGCAATCCCCTGCCGCGCCAGCTCGCTGACAATTCTCGGCACGACAATCCGGCCGTAGCTGGTGATTTTCCGCGTGCCGACAACCGCCAGCGGCCACTCGTCATTTTCCAATTTTCCGCGGACATACAAAAGAGCCGGCGCGTCGTAAATCTGGCGCAAACGCTCGGGATATTCTTTGTCATTGATTGTGACGAGATTGATTCCCGCCGCCGTCACCTCGGCCATCAGCTTGTCGGGATTCAGTTCCGGCCGCGCCGAAACAAATTCGGTAACATATTTTTCTTCAATTCCGGCTTGCAATAAATCCGCGCCGCTCGCGCGATGAGCTTCTTCCATCGTCGGAAAATAATTTAAGATTTTCCGAAACCGCACCGGCCCGAATTTGCCGAAATACGAAAACGGCAGCCAGTACTTGAGATCGTTATCAAAATCTTCACTCACAAATCCCCCTCGATCCCCCTTTGTGAAAGGGGGAGGATTAATAGAGCCCTCTCCATTTTTCAAAGGGAGAGACGGAGAGGGATTTTCGCTTATTGACATAATGCTGATTCTATGATAATTTATGGCCAATGGTTCTTTGCGGGAGGAAGACGATGCCGGGCAAAAAGCCGATGACGCTATGGTACTTCGTGAATGTAAGAAAGCTGGAAGATTGCGGCGATATCCGGCGCTCCACCGTGGCCAGCCAGCGCGGTTATAGCGAGCGGCAGGCGCGGACCTATCTCCGTAAATTCCGCGGATACGACTTGATTGAGGAACTTTACTGGGCGATTCCGCAGGACGAATGGCGCCACATTGCCACGCTCTCCACGCCGCATACGCAAAACGACCTCCGCGGCCGGCCGCGCCAAGTTCTGCCGCCGCCGAATAACCCGCCACGACGCAATCCGCGGCGCCGGAAGCGGGCACCCGATCCGCGGCAACTGACGCTCTTTCCGCCACGCTAAGCGTGGCCAAAGGAACGCTTAGCGTTCCAAAATAGTCTACCAAACAAAAAAACTCGGCGCAAGCTCAGTATATCAACTTTGGCCACATCCCGATTATTATCGGGATGTTTATTTTACTATTTTAAAAAATACCAACAAGGCGCTGCTTGTCGGCATTAAATAAGTTAAATTTTTTTCAATGCCAAAGTTGTATTACTGAGCAAGCCGAGTCTTTTAATTCAAAATTTTTAAAATTGAAAATTAAAAATTGATTTTAAATTTTTAATTTTTAATTGTACACGCTCATCGCCTTGGCCATCCCTTCGTGTTCAATAATTTCCAGACATTTCGGCAAATCCGCGAGCCGCTCGTCAATTATTTTTTTATCGGCCTCGTCCATTTTTTTCAAAACATAATTTTCAATCGGCATCTTCCCCAAACCCTCTTCGCCAGGATTGATTCCCAACCGCAGACGGGCAAAATTTTTGGTACCCAATCTTTCAATTATTGAAATGATGCCTTTGTGCCCGGCTGGCCCAACGCCATAACTTAGACGCATTCCGCCGAGCGGCAGATCAATGTCGTCGTGGATGACCAGGAGCGTGGAAGTGAACCCGTGTTCCTCGGGCTTTTCTTCCTTAAGCGCCGGGAGCAGTTTATAAAAATTTAAAACCGCCAGAATCGCGTCGCCGGACAAATTCATAAAAGTTTGCGGTTTGATGAAAATAATTTCTTCGCTCCCAACAAGCGCCTTCGCAATTTCGGCATTAAACTTTTTTTCAAACTTAAAATCTGCGTCCAATTTTTCGGCCAAAAAATCCAGCGCGGCAAAACCGAGATTGTGGGGAGTGTCTTGGTATTCCGGACCGGGATTTCCCAATCCGACAATGACTTTCATAGAAGCATCGAAACATAGAAGCATCGAAACATAGAAGTAATAAACAAAATTGTTTCTATGCTTAGGCGCAAAACGCCGTATGCTTAGATGCTTCGTGGATATATTTATATTATACCACTTTCTGCGCGTTCTTCATCGGCAACCATACGAAAGTTAATTTCGTATGGACTATTCCAGCGGCTCCAAATAATACTTCTCCTCTTCTTCCAAATCGCTTTTTGCGTCCGCGGCGGCTTCTTCGGCAATGGGCGTCTCTTTCACTTTTTCTTCCTGCCAGCTCCTGATTTCCTGATTGATTCTGGAAAGGATTTGTTCTTCCGCCAAATCTTTTACCAGTTCGCCGCGGGAAGAACCCATCTCGGCTGGCGCATCCTTTTTTGGACTTCCCGCGAGCAAATTTTCATAATCCGCCAAATCCATAACGACATACGCGCCGCCACGCTCAGCGTGGCTTTGGGGACGCTCAGCGTC
>CAYHOC010000014.1:0-7718 GCA_964358135.1 uncultured Gammaproteobacteria bacterium | reverse complement strand
CGCCGCCACGCTCAGCGTGGCTTTGGGGACGCTCAGCGTCCCCGCCGGTCGCCTCATCGGCAATCACAAACTTATCGCCGGTCTTTTTGACGATTTCCAAAACTCGTTTTAATAAATCGCTGTTCATATGCGCCCTCCTTTTATGACTAAATTATATCTTACAAGAAATCATTCGGATATGTCAAGTGGAACGAATTGAGTCATCTATTTTCTAAGTTTGCCCGCCCTTGTTGCCATTCTCGTTGCGCGAACCCTTTTGCGCCGGTTTCCATCAATTTGCACCGGGGATTCGTCCCGAATTAACTTCGGAAGGTTTCCCCTGTATTGTATTTGGGAGCAAATCCACAAAATGAATTCTCCGCATAGAAACCGACTCGGAGTATCTCACTTTTGACTCGCTTCTTGCAAATTATTTGATTGCAAAAATTCTGGTCATTAAATATTCTACCATATTTTTATAAAAATAAAACGCCCCGAAGTTAATCGGAGCGTCAAGGGTCAAGGGTTCAAGGATTAAGCGCTACTCCCGCAGGCCTGCCCGCCGTAGCTTTAGCGAAGGCAGGACGCCGAGCCATAGTCGGGAAGGGCGCTGCCCGGATAGTAGGCGCCGAGCCACGGCCTGTCTTTCCAGCGATGCAGATACGGAGCATCGCCATCCTCGTAGCGCGAACCAGCGAAATCCATATAGCAGTTGCGCAAGGTTTCTGGGTAGTAAAGATGAAGGAAAAGACCCTCTTTTACGGTGGCGCCTCGCTCATACGGAGCGAAGAGGGCGGTGGCGTCATCCACGCTCTTGCCCCTGTAGCATTCGCCGGCTTGCATCCAGAGCCAGTAAAGACGGGCCTTTGGCGTTTTGACGATATCTTCTACCTTATCCAAATTCAGATAGTTCGTGATTCCCTGGACTTCAACAAGCTTCTGAAGTGTGACTTTGGAAGCCACGAGCACGAGGCGCGTGAGCTTCTTGGAGTCGGGGTTCGCGGGAACCGGTGGCAAGTCGCTCAACTTCAAAGTGAGGCCGAGTTTGTTCTGAAGAGTGCGCAGGGTGTGCTGAATTCTGGGGTCAAGACTGGCGATTTTGGCTGTTTGGGCTTGTCCAATAAGCTCAAGAAAGGCCGAGCGGAGTGAATCTTCATCAAACCGTTCCTGGCCGCGTTTATAGCACCGCTTGGCATAATCCTGAACTGTCAAAGAACGAACAAAAGAAAGAATCTCCTTCTCGTGCCCCATTTGGCGCCTCCTCCTTGCTACTGATTTAAGGGTAGCACAAAAGCGGGGAGGTGTCAAGTACCTGACTGTTGTCGCTGTTGATCGTTGTCGCGCGATACGGAATGGATTTCTCTCCCTTTGGAAAAGGGAGCACCCCCGATGCAAAAATCGGGGGGAGGGATTTATTAAAAAAAATCCACCCCAACCTCACATCCTCGCCTGCCTACCGGACAGGCAGGCTCGCTCGGATTGCGAGTTTCAAAAGGAGGGAAATTGAAATCCCCCTTGTCAGGGGGAGATAATTAAAAATAAAACGCCCCGAAGTTAATCGGAGCGTCAAGGGTCAAGGGTTCAAGGATTAAGCGCTACTCCCGCAGGCCTGCCCGCCGTAGCTTTAGCGAAGGCAGGACGCCGAGCCATAGTCGGGAAGGGCGCTGCCCGGATAGTAGGCGCCGAGCCACGGCCTGTCTTTCCAGCGATGCAGATACGGAGCATCGCCATCCTCGTAGCGCGAACCAGCGAAATCCATATAGCAGTTGCGCAAGGTTTCTGGGTAGTAAAGATGAAGGAAAAGACCCTCTTTTACGGTGGCGCCTCGCTCATACGGAGCGAAGAGGGCGGTGGCGTCATCCACGCTCTTGCCCCTGTAGCATTCGCCGGCTTGCATCCAGAGCCAGTAAAGACGGGCCTTTGGCGTTTTGACGATATCTTCTACCTTATCCAAATTCAGATAGTTCGTGATTCCCTGGACTTCAACAAGCTTCTGAAGTGTGACTTTGGAAGCCACGAGCACGAGGCGCGTGAGCTTCTTGGAGTCGGGGTTCGCGGGAACCGGTGGCAAGTCGCTCAACTTCAAAGTGAGGCCGAGTTTGTTCTGAAGAGTGCGCAGGGTGTGCTGAATTCTGGGGTCAAGACTGGCGATTTTGGCTGTTTGGGCTTGTCCAATAAGCTCAAGAAAGGCCGAGCGGAGTGAATCTTCATCAAACCGTTCCTGGCCGCGTTTATAGCACCGCTTGGCATAATCCTGAACTGTCAAAGAACGAACAAAAGAAAGAATCTCCTTCTCGTGCCCCATTTGGCGCCTCCTCCTTGCTACTGATTTAAGGGTAGCATAAATCCGGAAGGATGTCAAGTGGAAACATTAATTTTGTCAATTTGGACAGTGCCAATTTGGATTCCCGCGGATATTGTAGAGATGCGATTAATCGCGTCTCTACTTTAATTTGACAAAAAATCAGAAGATGATAAGATTGTAAAAATCGTTCCTTAGAGGAGAACGCGATGCCGAGTAAGCCCGGAAAGTACCAAGGAATAAATTACGAAATTTTTACGCCGGCCGATCCGACGGCGAGCTACAAAAAAATGGTCATCCTCGGATACGCCCACCTCTCGTCTCACGATTTGGTGGCGCTCATCGCCCAGGAGTTTGCCGGCATGCCGCTTAGCCGCGTCCAAATTGAAGTCCTCTCCCACCGCGGGCTAACCATCAAAGGATAGGAGGAAAGCAATGGGAATGGACGAGCTCAAAAAGATTTATTCCGACGCTTGGGACGCGGGCATCTGGATTCGCGAATGGGGACCGCCGCCAGGCGGGGCGGGCTATCTGGCCGCGGCCGGCGGCGTTAAGAAACTCAAAGAAGCCGAAAAAAAACTCGGCAAAGAAATCGACCATACAAAGTTAGAGATGCTGGACTGCATGAATCTCGGCGCTCTGCCCGGAGTGGGTAAAACGCGCAAAGAGGCCTGCTCCGCGGCTGTTGCAGCTTACAAAGAATACTACAATGTCCCGTGATATAAACAAAACCCCGACTATGTCGGGGATTTTTAATTTCAAAAAAACGGGTTTTTCAACGATCTCAAGTAGAGACGCAAAATTTTGCGTCTCTACAAATAAACACCGTGTTTTGATTTCTTAACATAATAATCGGCTGATGCGGCCGATTTTTTACAAAAAATCCATTCACTTTATTTCGGCTATAGCCGAAATAAAGTGAATGAAAAAATCCGACAAATAACAACATGGGGACGCATTGCAATGCGCCTCTACAAAAATTGCCTCGTTGCTTTTTTGTTTCGATGTTTCTATGTTTCTATGCTTTATTGCGAATATTGATACTCTGCAAAATTCCGGCCAGAATAAAACTCGCGAGGAGCGATGAACCGCCGTAGCTTACGAATGTCAACGGCACGCCGGTTACCGGCATAATCCCCATATTCATACCTATATTAATAAAATTCTGCAGGGCGAAGAGGATAACGATGCCAACGCACAAAAACGAGGTGAAATTGTCGCGCGCGTCTTTCGCGACGCGGATGGCGCGGTAAAAATACAATCCGAAGAATAACAATATTGGGGATAGGACTATAAATCCCATTTCCTCGGCAATGACGGCAAAGATAAAATCGGTGTGGCTCTCGGGCAAAAAGCGGAGTTGGCTTTGCGAACCCAATCCGATTCCCTTTCCCCAAAATCCGCCCGAGCCGATGGCGATCGTCGCCTGCGCGATGTTGTATCCGGCGCGCAACGGGTCGCTCGCCGGGTTCACGAAGATAACCAGACGCTCGCGCTGGTAATCTTTCAAAATTAAAAACCACCCCGAAGACGCGAGCGCCGCAAAAATTAAAATAATACTGACGATGTGGCGCGAACGAAGCCCGGAAATCATCAGCATTGCAAACCAAAGCCCCCCCAGAATGGCAACCGAGCCCAAATCCGGCTGGAGCGAAACCGGCATGATAAACAGCGCGGCGAGCAGGACGCTTTTGAGCATATTTTTTACCGGCTCGGTGCGCATATCGTGCTCGCTAAAAAATTTCGCCAGCGCAATCACCAGAATTATTTTGACGAATTCAACCGGCTGAAAACGATAACCGGCGAATTCCAACCACGCCGTAGTCCCGCGCACCGTCCGACCGAAAACGAGCGCCGAGACGAGGATGATAAACGACACGATGATCAAAAACCCGCTGTAATTCCTAAGCTGGCGATAGTTCGCGAAAGAAAAAATAAACATCAGCGCCAGACCCGCCGCGGCAAAAATTATTTGCTTTTTAAAATTCAAAAAATCCTGACCCTCGCGGGAAAGCTCAACGCTGTAAATTGCCGTCAGCCCGATACCCAAAAGCGCGCCGATAAAAAGCAGACTCAACCAGTCAAATTTTCTGATCTCTTCGCGAAGTCCGATAAACATAAATAGGTATTAAAAAATTGGATATTCAAATCTTACAATATCCAATGGCTAATTACAATCGCCTAATGGCAAAATCTTCAATTTTTCCGCCAGAGGCGGACCCCTTAGGGGCATTAATAACTCGCGGTAAACTATTTTTTAAAACTTTATTTTTTTTACTTCCCGGATAAAAAAATCTCTTATTTGCTTTTTGTTGACCGGCTCTTTCAAAAAAATAAGATCTATTTCTTCCACATCATCAAGATATATTAACTGCTCCAAAAATAAGCGGGAGTTGAATTCATTGCCGTATTTTTTCTCTGCCAATTCAATTATCCGATTAAGATCGGCGAAGCCGCCGGATAAAGCGAAAAAAACATCCACATAGTCCTTAAAGGATCCCCGCCGGCCGATAGTGTAAGCTTTCGTGGCTGCTAATTCCAGCGCGCCAAGCATTTTCAAACCTTCAAATTCAACGAATTTATCAATGACCGGAAACGGATATTTCAGAAAAGTTATCTTAATGCCGCCGATCAAGACGGTCAGTTCCTCCGGATTATTGATAACCGGTGAAATGTCTTCTTGGGGATCGGAAAAGACCCCCTCTACTTTATCCAGCAGATTTTTCGGAATTTCGTTCTGGCAGAACAAATCAAAATCAACCGAAATCCGATGCCCCATTTGCAAAGCCAAAGCCGTTCCGCCGGCTAGATAAAAATCACCGAAACGCTTGAGTTTCGGAAATAATCTTAATCCGTCTTTAGTGAGCGCGTCTTGGCGCATAATTAAGTTTGATCTTAAACAAAATTTCAGCCAGTTTGCCGGCGCGCCGTTTCAGTTCCGAAGCCGGAACACTGCTAATAATTCCGGCCACCGCGGTTTTCCCATAATAATCCCTGACCCAGCGCCAGTGCCTTAAACTGCCGTAATTGATGGCGGTTAAGACAATAGTTTTTCTATTATCGCCTAAATCCAATGAATCAAAATTATACGACCAAAATAACGGCCTAAAAAACTCCGGCAATTTTTTGTTGTCTCTTGCCGCGCCCATAGTATTATTATAACATAAAATGCTACAAAAAACAATGAGACCTTACAAATATTTGCGGCGAAATTTAGAACTTTTCGCGTGAGACGGACAACCGTCAACCGTCTCCGCCCAAGGCGTGCTCCCGAGGCGCATCCGCCTCTGGCATGAGGCGGAAAATGTTATCCGTCAACTGTTAATTGTCAGTTGTCATCTGACCGGCATATACGCGCCCGGGTCAAAGATATTCACGCTCGGCAAAACCTCAATCTCCGTCGGCGCGATACCCGAGTCCTTCCAAACAAGCGAAACGGCGCGCTCCTCGCCGGAGAGAAATTTATTTAATGAAATGAAATTCACGCCCTGAAGCGCCGAGCCGCGCGAAAGAAGAATCGCCGCGTCTAAATTCCAATAACCGTAAGCTGTGGAATTTTTTATCTTAAAATCAAGCTGACTGAAATCCGCGCCATTGCCGCGCGCGCTAAAATTTTTATCGCTTACTTTGAAGTTAAGCCGCTCGGCGCTCCACTTTTTATAATTTGGCAGCCGATGCGCATCCACCCTCTGCCATTTGACCTCGGAGAAAATAACCGCCGGGCCGCTGGGCTTATCCGCGGCCGCGACGGCGAGATTCATCAGCTCCTTCTCCTCGCCCGGCAAAATAAATCCTTCGCGCGCCGGCAATTCTTTATCGCTTCCGGAAAACTTATACTTAAAAACGACATACCAATTGGGATTCGGATTGGCAACGCGGACTGCGAGGTCGTATTTGTCGCCGCTCCTAAAAACCTTCACATCCTCAACCGCGAGCCCGGCCGGACGGCGCGCCGCCAGCATTTCGGGATCCAATAATTGGGCGGTGAGCTCCTGAAGCGCCGCCTGCTCTTTCGGCCCGGTGATAAACCAATAATCCGCCAGCCCATATAATGTATAGCCCCAGAAAATTGATGAAATGCCGATCAGCGCGGCGGTAGTCGCAAACTTGATCTGCCGAAAATGATTGATGATCCAGAGCCGGAACATTATCTGTTTCTCGTCTGCGTCTTCGTTGTTTTGAGTTGGAGTAAAAGCCATAAATTTAGTCCATAACTGCTAACTTTGGAATAAAACTTTAGATAAGTTCGTTCACACTGATATTATACCACAATGACTCGCCGACTCAAAAATCCATAGAAAATTCCCAAAAAATAATGAAGTGAAATAGTAGCGATCGCTACTATTTCACTTCATTGAATTTAAAAAGTAATTTACAAAATTGCGCGTTTTTCGCGACCGTGAAGAATGTGTACCGTGATCGTGAATCACAACCCCAACCCACCTAAAACGCGCGACCGCGCGATTTACTGACTTTCCTCACATAGGTTAAAAAAGCAAAAATTGCGAGTTTGAGTTCGGCCTGCCTACCGCAGGCAGGTGCGCCGCCGCGGAGTCCGAAAAAACCGGAACCGTAGCCATAGCTACGATGAGGATTTTTTCGGACGAACGGCAAGCAACGGACCAAAATCGCGGTTTTTGCGTTAAGCTATGTGAGGAAAGTCGGTAGGTGGGTTAAAACTTATTATCCATAAAATCAATTTTGCGGAAAAGAAAAAAGCCGCCACGCGCTGGCGGCGGCCTGTTTGTGTTTACCCGATCTACGGATCCTCATCGCCCGAATCGCCATCGTCAGGCAATTCGAGACATCTCATACCGGTACAATGTTGGCCGTTCCGACAATCGGCGCAAGAACAGTCGCAAGTCCATGGCGGATCCTCTGTCTCATCGGGCTTAACCCGATTCGCGCGATAAGGACGATGACGTGATCCGGTACCCTTTTTCCACATGTAGACCCGAGAATTTTCTTTGCAAATTCTTTCGCCTTCCTCGTCAGTAGTGACGGGCGGGAGATCTTCCTCCAATTCGTCCACAATGTTTTCATTAAATGCGTCCGCATCGGCCATCGCGCTTGTTGAATATCCTTCTTGCTCACACGCGCGCTCCAGTTCATCCAATAAAGCGCCCTGTTTTTGCTTCAGCGCCGGCAGGGCCGCTTCAATTTCTTTTTCTGTCCACAGCGATTCCGGTACCCAGTTGTCACCGTCTTTTAATGCTACAAAGAAGATCGGGAAGGTTCCGCACACAGAGACAAGAGAGGGACCGTCTGCCTGAGCCGCTTCATAGAAAATCCTGCCATCCTTTAAGAAGATGAATTTTCCAGAAACCGTATCATTAGACGCATCATTATTATACGCTTCCAATGAGTTAGAATGAACAGAGCTATGGACATCACATTATGAAACAGCGCTTAGAAGCGGCAAAAATGAACGAAGCGC
>CAYHOC010000013.1:12185-16598 GCA_964358135.1 uncultured Gammaproteobacteria bacterium | reverse complement strand
AAGGCCAATTGCCCGTTTCATAACGAAAAAACGCCGTCTTTTATGGTTTCGCGCGACAAGCAAATGTGGCATTGTTTCGGGTGTTTTTTGCCGGGTTCTCTCATTAAAACCGAGCAAGGATATCGTCCAATTGAGGATATTCGGGCGGGACAGAAAGTTTTGACGCATAGGGGGCGATTCCAGCCGGTCATTAGGGCGCTGTGGAGAGCGTATACGGGAAAAATTTTTGACATCAAGATTAGAAAATCAGATGAAGTCGTTTCACTGACCGCCGATCATACGGTTTTTGTCATCAAGACAAAAAATTGTACTCATAAAAGTAGATTAAGCAGAATTTGTCAGTGGAATTGTAAAAAGATATACTGCCCAAAATTTCATGTTGATTATAAAATAGAGAAGATGCCGGCCGATAAACTTTCAAGAAATGATTATTTGCTTTATCCCATCAATCAGCGCGTAAATGATTTGGAAGCAATTGATTTAGAAAAATATTATAATCGGCCCGAAAGCAACCATGGACCAATAATTGGGGAAATTCCTACAAAAATTAAAGTCGATGAACAATTTTTAAAACTTATCGGTTATTATATCGCCGAAGGAAGCAATCATCGCGCCTATATTAGATTTAGCTTGGGTTCCCATGAAATTAACTTCGCCAAAGAAATTAAAAGATTAATTAAAGCAATTTTTGGAATAGATGCGTCCATTCACAAAAGAACGGGCAAAAGGACGGGCATTGAAGTGTCGGCTTGTAATTCAAAATTGTCTAATATTTTTGAAAATTTATGCGGTTTGCATGCTGATAATAAACATATTCCTTTCGCGTTTCAATATCTGCCGCTTCCGAAGCAGAATGTTATTTTAGAAGCAATTTATAAAGGCGACGGATATGAAGGGATAGTTTCGAAATGCAAAAAAAACAGAAAATATCGAGGTATCACCACGATCTCTCCTATTTTAGCCGAACAATTAAGAGATATTTTGTTAAGATCAAAGATCGCTCCGACTTTTTCTATTCAAAAAGCGAAGACGGACAAGAAGGGGGTTCATCATAGAAAAGCTTTCATAATAAGTTGGCAGGAAAAATATATTTTGAATTTCTCCCAATTTTATCAAGATAGTCATAGTAAAACTTTATATTTGATTTCGCCCATTAAAGAAATAAAAAAGAGGAACTATGCGGGGGATACGTATGATTTAACAGTAGCGGTTGATCATTCATATGTTGCCACGAATTTTACAGTAAAAAATTGCGGCGAGGGCGGCGACATTTTCAGTTTTGTGATGAAGATGGAGGGGCTTGATTTTCCGGAAGCGCTCCGGACGCTCGCGGCCAAAGCCGGAGTGGAATTGCGCCGCGAAGACCCGGCCATTGCGAGCCAGCGCAACCGTTTGTTGGATATTATGGAGGCGGCGGTGGGTTTTTATCATCAGGTGCTTTTAACGCGCGCCGAGGCCGAGGACGCGCGGCAGTATCTTTCGCGGCGCGGGTTGAAAGCGGAAACGATCCGGGATTTTAAACTTGGTTTCGCGCCGGAATCGTGGGATGTCCTGCTCCGTTATCTTGAAAGCAGAAAATTTTCCGTTGAAGATATTTTTGCCGCCGGGTTGGCGCTTAAAAAACACTCGGGCGAAGGATTTTTAGACAGGTTTCGCGGGCGGATAATGTTCCCGATCAATGACGCGAATGGCGCGCCGGTTGGATTTACCGGGCGGCTCCTGCCCGGAGATGAAAAAAATCCCGCCGAATCGGCGGGCGGCAAGTATATGAACACGCCGCAAACCCTCATTTATAATAAAAGCCGGGTGATTTATGCCCTTGACAAAGCGCGGCAGGCCATCCGTCAGGCCGATCTCGCTGTCGTCGTTGAAGGAAATATGGACGCGATTTCGTGCCACGAGTTTGGGATGAAGAATGTGATCGCCAGTTCCGGCACCGCTTTTACCGAAGAGCAAATCCGCCTGCTCAAACGCTATACGGCGAATCTCGCGATTGCTTTTGACGCCGATTTGGCCGGGGAGGCCGCGGCCAAGCGGGGGATTGACTCGGCCCTGCGCGCCGGAATGAATGTGCGGGTAATCCAAATGCCGCGCGACCGTGACGGCAATCTTTTTGCCAAAGACCCGGATGAGGCCTTGCGCAAAGACCCCCAGGTTTGGTTTAAGGCGGTGAACGAGGCGGCGTCGATCATTGATTATTATTTTAAGCAGGCCTTTCAAAAATACGACTCCGCCAAGCCGGAAAATAAAAAGAAAATCGCCGCCCTCCTGCTGGAGGAAATCGGCAAGTTGGAAGATGATGTTGAACGGTCGCATTGGATCAAAGAGCTCGGTCGCCGTCTGGATGTTTCCGAGGCCGCGATTCACGACGCTTTCAAGAAAATAAGATTTTCGGCCGGACGCGCCGGGATTGAGGAGGCGGTCGCTCTGCCGGAAAAAGACCGGCATCTTCTTTTGGCGGAAAATATCTTGGGGCTGGCGGCGGCGTCGGCCGTGGATTTTTCATACCTCGCCGGGCATCTGAAGCCGGAGCAGATTTTCTCCGCCACCCTCGCCGAACTTTACAGATACCTGCTTCTCTATTATAATGAAAGGGGTGAAGCGGGCGATTTCAGCGGATTTGGCGAATATCTGAAGACGCAAGAAAAAGAAAATCTTTTTTCTATTTTTAATCGTTTAACTTTAATTAAGGATTATAATTTCGCGGAGATTTCGGGAGCCGATTCGCGCGCCGAGCTCGTTCAGGGCATCCGCGAATTGAAAAAACATTATTTTGACCTTGAATTAAAGGTCATTGAACGCGAGATGCGCGCCGCCGAGGCGCAAAATGATCTTCCGAAGATTCAGGAAATTACCAAAAAATTCAGTGAGCTCGTCAGCCAGCGGGATAATCTTTAAACATTGTTATATTGTTATGATGAAAAAATCAAAAAAGATTAAAAAGACAATGAAAAAGCGCGCGTCAAAAAAGAAACCGCAAAAAAGGAAACAGCCGAAGAAAAAGATTTTGAGGAAGCGGATGAAGAAAAGCAGGAGCAGGGTTCGCGCCGGCGGAAAAGAAAAAGCTCCGGTCGCGGAAAAATCGCTCCCGCCGTCGGACGCGGCGCTCAAGAATCTGATGGAAAAAGCGCATATGCGGGGATTTGTCACGGAAAACGAGCTGCTTTTTGTTTTTCCGGAAGTTGAGGATTATCTTAAAGTTTATGATAAATTTTTGGACGAAATAGAATGCCGGGGAATCCAGATTATTGACAGCAGCGAGAATCTGTTGGGCCGTAAAAAGGAGCAGGGTGAAACCTTAAAGCGGCTCGGCATCGCGGAAGAAAAAAAACACGCCGAATTGCCAGAACTTTCCGCGGATTCCATCCAAATGTATTTGCGTGAAATCGGCAAAATTCCGCTCTTGACCGGCGAAGAAGAGGTTGCCCTCGCCAAGCGCAAAGAAAGAAATGATTTTGAGGCCGTGCGGCGGCTGATCGAGGCCAATCTGCGGCTGGTCGTTTCCATCGCCAAAAAGTTCGTCGGTAAAAGTTTGTCGCTTTTGGATTTAATTCAGGAGGGCAATATCGGGCTTTTCCGCGCCGTCAAAAAATTTGAATACCGCCGCGGCTACAAATTTTCCACTTACGCCACCTGGTGGATCCGCCAGGCGATTACTCGCGCTTTGGCCGACCAGTCGCGTACCATCCGCATTCCGGTGCATATGGTGGAAAACATCAACCGCCTCCAGCATGTTGAACGCCAGCTGGTGCAGGATTTGGGGCGGGAGCCGATGCCGGAAGAAATTGCCGCTGAAATGGGCGAGACCCTGGAAAAGGTGCGATATATCATCAAGATTTCGCAGGATACGGTTTCACTTGAGACCTCGGTCGGCGACGATGACGAGGATTCAACCTTAGAGGATTTTATTGAGGATGTAAAAAATATTACGCCGGACCGCGTGGCCGCGCTCCAGCTTCTGCGGGATTATGTCCGCGCCGTGATTAAGGATTTGACCGCGCGCGAGCAAAAAATTCTGGAAATGCGTTTTGGGTTGACGGATGGCGTCACCCATACTTTGGAAGAGGTCGGGCGCGAGTTTGATGTCACCCGCGAGCGCATCCGCCAAATTGAGGCCAAATCGCTCCAGCGCATCAAACAGCACGAAGGCATCAGAAAATTGGAGGATTATTAAACTCATACGAAATTACCTGCCCGCCATAGCCATTTAAGATATCTCTCCCGGACAAAAACCTTAATCTAAATCAAGATACTCTATAATTTATAATACACAAAAAGGCGATGGCAGGCGGGCGAAAAAATACGAAATTAAAAGTTTCGTATTTTTTGTTGTTCGGTATCGGTGTAATCCGTCAAAATCAGTGTAATCCAGAAATGTGCTTGACACCCAAAAATGTGGTATAATATCCACAT
>CAYHOC010000013.1:9244-12085 GCA_964358135.1 uncultured Gammaproteobacteria bacterium | reverse complement strand
CATTCGCCGTTTTATATTATGGGCGTGTTTTTTATTTATGGCGGATGGATTCCGGTGGTCATCATTTTTTTATGGGCCGCCAAAGTGATGTGGCTCAAGTGGCGCCAGCGACTCTACGCGCGGACAATTGAATATACGCTTTTGGCGATTGACATTCCAAAGGAAAATGAGCAGAGTCCGATGGCCGTAGAGCATATCTTCAGCCAGCTGACCGGCACCGTATCGGGCATAGATTTCAGGGAGAAATGGTGGTATGGAAAGTTTCATCTTGATTTTTCTTTGGAAATAATTTCCGACGGCGGCTATGTGCAATTTTTGATCAGGACGCCGACAAAATTCCGCGACCTAGTGGAAGCGGCTTTTTTCGCGCAATATCCGGACGCCGAAATCGTGGAGGTTGAAGAATACGCGGATAAGATACCGCGCGTCTATCCCAGCGAGACATACGATTTATTCGGCACCGAGTTTATCTTGGCTAAGCCGGCGGCTTATCCCCTGCGCACCTATCCGCAGTTTGAACATCAGATGTCGCGTCCGGGCACGCAGTTTAAATCTCCGATTGCCGGCTTGCTTGAGGTAATGAGCAGAATCGGCAAGGGCGAACAATTATGGCTTCAGATCATCATTGTTCCGGCGGACAGCAAATGGAAAGACGACGGCGAGGCGATTGTCGCAAAAATAATCGGGAAAAAAGCGGTGTTAAAGCAAACATGGCTGGGTAAAATCATTGAGTTTCCTGTTATTCTCGGCGGGGAAATTGTGGGACAAGTTTTGGGCGGGGAAGCGGCTCCGCCGGTTAAGGAAATCGAGCCGAAGCTGGCCCAGCTTACTCCCGGCGACCGTTTGACGCTTGAGGCGGTGCAGATGAAGCTTTCCAAGTCCGGATTTTTGACAAAATTCAGGTTTGTTTATGCCGCCCTAAAACCGGTGTTTGATAAAGGACGCGCCGCTTTAATTAAGGCCTCTCTTCAGCAATATGGAAGCTTGAGTATGAATAGTTTTAAGGGATATGGACTGGTGACGCCGCAGACCGATTATTTTTGGCAGAGATGGTCCACTGATACGAAAAAGATGAGATTAGCCCACCGATACTTAAATCGCAGTTTTGAAGGCGCGCCGCCGTATATTTTGAATATTGAAGAGCTGGCGACGATTTATCATTTCCCGATACTCACAATAAAGGCGCCGCTCTTGAAGAGGACCGAAGCCAAGCGCGCCGAGCCGCCCTTCCGGCTGCCGGTGCATGATCAACCGCCAACCACTAACCACCAACCACCAACAGCGGAAGGTCGGGAGTTGGAAGCCACCGCAGATGCGGGGCCCCGCCCGAAGGCGGTGGCCGGCAGTTGGGGGCGGGAAGTTCCGAAGGGTGAGCCGGGCCTGCCGCCGGGACTGCCGGAAATTTAATTAGAATTTGGAATATAGAATTTAGAATTTGACAGGCGACATTCCAAATTCTAAATTCAAGATTCTAAATTCTCGTTATGTACAATCACGACCATGAAAACGAAATAATTCCTTTTGCCTTTGCGAATTTCCGCAATCAGCAGAGGCGTTTTGGCATTAAAACCGACGACCGCCGCCGGCATATGTATATTTTGGGAAAGACCGGAATGGGCAAGACGAATCTGATGGAAAATATGATTATCCGCGACATCCAAGCCGGGCATGGCTGCGCCTACATTGACCCGCACGGGGATACGGCCGAAAAGATTTTGGATTTTATCCCATCCAGCCGTTTGAATGATGTCGTTTATTTTAATCCCGCGGATTTGGATTATCCGTTCGGGTTTAATGTTCTGGAATCGGTTGACGACGCGCATAAACCCCTGGTTGCCGCCGGGCTGATGAGCGTTTTTAAAAAAATCTGGCCGGATGTCTGGTCTCCCAGAATGGAATACATAATGAATAATTGCATTTTAGCGCTGATTGATTATCCGAACAGCACGCTTTTGGGAATCAACAAGCTTTTGATTAACAAGGACTTTCGCCGCCGCGTCATCGCCAAAATCCGCGATCCGGTTGTCAGGTCATTTTGGGCGGAAGAGTACGCCGGTTATGAAGATAAGTTCAGAAAAGAGGCGATTGCGCCGATCCAAAATAAGGTCGGACAATTTCTTTCAACGACCCTCATCCGAAATATCGTTGCCCAGGTAAAATCAACGATGAATCCGAGAAAAATAATGGACGAGAGCAAGATTTTCATCGTCAATCTTTCCAAGGGCCGGGTCGGCGAGGACGCAATGCGTCTTTTGGGCGGTCTTTTGGTAACTAAGCTTCAGCTGGCGGCGATGGAGCGCGTTGATATGCCGGAAGAGGACCGCAATGATTTTTATCTTTATGTTGATGAGTTTCAAAATTTCGCCACGGAAAGTTTTGCGAATATCCTTTCGGAAGCGCGGAAATACCGTTTGAATTTAATCGTCGGGCATCAATACATCAATCAGCTGACGACGACGGAAAGCACGACGGTCCGCGACGCGATTTTCGGAAATGTCGGCACGATCGTTTGTTTCCGCGTCGGGGCGGCTGACGCCGAATTTTTGGAGCCGGAATTTATGCCGCGTTTTTTACAGAATGATTTGGTTAATTTGAGTAAGTATGATGTCTATTTGCGGTTGATGATTGACGGCGTGGCCTCGGTTCCTTTTTCGGCGACCGCGCTTCCGCCGATTATGGAGCGCACCGGAAATGAAGAAAAAGTTATCCGCGTTTCGCGCGAACGATACGCCGAACCAAGGGCCGTGGTGGAAGAAAAGATTGAAAGATGGTCGGGAATGATGGACGAGGGCGACGCGCCCGGCGGTTCGGCTCCGATGGCCGAGGAACCCCCGCCGCGGC
>CAYHOC010000013.1:0-9144 GCA_964358135.1 uncultured Gammaproteobacteria bacterium | reverse complement strand
GAGGGCGACGCGCCCGGCGGTTCGGCTCCGATGGCCGAGGAACCCCCGCCGCGGCAGTTTGCCGAGACGCCAAGAAGGCCGTATAATGACGCGCCGCGCATAGCGCGCGGTCCGGCGCCGGATTATTCTCCGCCGGAACGCCCGCCGAAGTTTCCGCCGAGCGAAAATTCAGGCGGGCAAGCCTCGCCCCCGCATTGGCGGAGACAACAGCCGGACTCGTCTCGCTCGCCGCGAGGCGAAGCGGGCCGATGGTCAAGGCAAGACGCGCCGCCGCCCAGACCAGCCCAGCCGCCGATTAGCAGAACCGATGTTGTGGTGCGGGAAAGCGAAGAAAGGCCGGTCTCGTTGTCGGCGCTAAAGAGCTCACCAATGCCGGAAAGACGCGGCCATCAAGGGACCCGCCACGGCGACGAACCGCCAAAAAAGTTGAAGCCGGGCGAGGTAGCCAGGTTTCGGGAGTAGACGCAATTTATGGAGTCCTCCCGCCTGCCCGCCGAAGCTTTAGCGCAGGCAGGTGAGGGAGGCGCTTTCATTGCTGGTTCAAGCTTGTAGCTTGAACCTCGTATTACTTAGTTGTAATAATGGTTAGTTCAATCTAAAAGATTGAACCGGCGGTGAGAGACGCAAAATTTTGCGTCTCTACGGTGAACATCGCGACTATTGTTCAGGGCATTGAATTTGTGTATAATTAAGAAGTGCTAAATTTAAACTAATTTAAAAAATAAGTATATGCCCCGTTAGAATCCCGCTTAAGCGGATTTCATCGGGGTTGAATAAACAATAAATTCTCGTTAATCAAAAGAAGTTTATTTGTCGTGAAAAAAATTTATATAGATTTTTTTTCGCCAAGAGCTTCTAACGGAGTATGTTTAATCCGGCTAAATTATTAAAAAATTTAAGGATGGTTTTTATCTACGCGGCCGTGGCGCTGACGCCGATGATGTTTTTGCCGGTGACTTCCGAAGCGCTTGATTTTAACAAACAGTTTTTGCTCTACGCGCTCACGGTTCTGGGACTCCTCGCTTGGTTCGGCCAGGCAATAGTGGAAAAAAAGCTGGACTTCAGAACGAGCGCGGTTGATATTCCGCTCGGACTTTTTTGGCTTTTTGCGCTGGTGTCATCAATTATTTCAAAAGACCGGATTTTAAGTTTTTGGGGCGATTGGTCGGCTTTAAGCTGGGGATTTATTCCGCTTTCGTTTTATATTATTTTTTATCTTTTGGTCTCCAACAGTTTGCGCGGATTAAAACAGCTTAAGGCTGTCGCCATAATTCTGGGCGCCTCCGCGTTGTTGTCATCCTTATATTTTTTAAACTGGAGATTTGATTTCATCCAGGTGAAGAATCTCGGTCTGCCGGCTTGGAATACGATTTCCGGCCTGTCAAGTTTGTATGGAATATTTTTGGACTTGATCATCATCCTCGCGCTGGCATTTCTAATAGAGAAGAAGGAAAAGAATTGGGGCGCCGGGAATATTTTTTGGGTTATTGCCGGATTGGCGTCGCTGGCGGTCGTGGTGATGATCGGCTTTAAGTCGGTTTTGGCGATTTTAGCGGTGGCGATTTTTATCCTCTTGGTCTTCGCGCTTTCGCGTCTTGGGGAAGTCAGGATGCCATTGGTAACCGTAACTTTTGCGGTGCTGGTGCTGGGTCTGCTTTTTACCTTTTTGGGAGTTCCGAAATTTTTGGTCGCGCCGCTGCCGCTCGAGGTTTCCTTGTCGCCGGGAGTATCTTGGGATGTGGCTTCCGGCAATCTCGCCTCCGGTCTCAAGACATTTTTGTTCGGTTCGGGCCCGGCAACATTTATCTACGATTTTTCAGCCTTCCGTCCGGAGAGCTTTAATCAAAACTTTGCCTGGGGCACCAGATTTACCAGAGCATATAATACGGTTTTGGATATTCTGTCCGGGCACGGCGTTTTGGGAACAATTTTCTTTATTGCCGCGATTCTTGCCGCCTTGGGCGTTCTGTTTTTTATGTGGCTCGGGCGGTCGCAAAAGGGTCTTTTTGGGAGATTCTCGCGCGCGAGCGGCCTTTTGGAACATGAGGGCGCGGAGTGCGACATCAAACGGGATGTGAAAGGCGGGCAGGCGGCGGCTTTTACGGTCTTTATGTCTTTCGCGACAATCTGGCTGGCTTTGCTCATCGCGTCATTTTTTATGAGCTTCAGCGCCGTGCACTGGTTTATGATGTTTTTGGCGCTGGGCGTGGCCGTCTCCGCCGGGACAATATTTTCAAAAATCGGCGTCAGGGAATTTTCCGTTTCGCTTAAGACATCGCCGCAGTATACGCTGGTTTCGTCCTTCTCGTTTGTTTTGGCAATTACCCTAATCGTTGTTTTGAGCACCTATCTTGGGAGATTTTATCTTGGTGAAATTACTTATACCGACGGTCTAAAACTCGCGGCAAAGGCCGAGACGATTGATGCCGGAATCCAAAAATTGACCAAAGCGATAGAATTAAATCCGACCCGAGCGCCATATCATTTGACGCTGGCCCAGGGATATATTGTCCGCGGCAATATTGAATCCAATAAGCCGCAACCGAATCTTAATCTGATCACCTCCTTGCTTGCTTCGGCGGTCAATGAGGCGCGCGCGGCGACGGATTTATCGCCGAATAATGTGGCCAACTGGGATTTTTTGGCGACAATGTATTTTAACGCCCGCTCTCTTTCGCCGAACGCCAATGTTTTCGCGGTGGCTGCTTTGGAAAGGGCGGTGGCGCTGGAAAAAACCAATCCGACCCTGCACTTATCGCTCGGCAATGCGAAACTGATCGCTAAAGATTTGAAGGCCGCGCGCGCGCATTTTGAAGAAGCGACGCGACTGAAGCCGGATTATGTGCTGGCGTATGTTGATTTGAGCGTCTTGAACGAGAGCGAAGGTAAAATCAACGAAGCGATTGAACAAATGGCGATTGCCGCCCAGCTGTCGCAAAACGATCCGACGCCGATTTTCCAGCTTGGCCGGTTATATTACAATCGCGGCAAGGGAGAAGATTTGGGGCGCGCCGAGCAATTATTCGCCATTGCCATTCAGTTGAATCCTAATTATTCCGATGCCCTTTGGAGTTTGGGAACATTATATGAAAGATGGGGAAGGACCGGAGACGCGCTGTCGCTTTTTAGGAAGGTCTTGCAGTTAAATCCCGGCAATACCGATGTTACGCGCAAGGTGCGGGCACTGGTCGGAGAATAAAAAGTATCAAAAAAACTCGCTCCGATGTAATAGCGGAGCGAGTTTTTGTTTAGGTTATGTTCGGCAATGATTTTGGGCGGCGTGAAGTCCGAACCGGAGTCCTCCCCCAAAGGGGGGCGTTACGCCCCGTGAGGGAGGTGTGTCCCAGCATTTTCCCCGCTTACCTGCCTACCGCAGGTAGGCGCGGGGACTCCACGGGGCAAAATCGTACCTATTTTCTCGGATATTTTTTGTCAACAATTTCTTTTGCCATTTCCATATCGCGAATCGCTTGAGGGGAGAGCTGGTATTTCGCGCGCAGATACTGGGCAAGCTCCGGCAAGTCGTCATCGCCGCGTCCATCAATAAAGCCGGCCTCTTCCAACATTGCCGACACCGGGATGCCGTAGAATTTTGAAAGCTTCACCAGAGTTAGAACGCCGATGGTTTTGAAGGTGTCGCCGGCTTCAATTTTGGCAAGATGGCTCGGAGCAAGGCCGCAACTTTTGGCAACGCTTCTGATGCTCAATCCCTGCTCTTTGCGAAGTTCTCTTAAATACTTTCCCAGCTTGGTGATTTCGTATGAGATGTGTTTTTTTGATCTGGGCATAATTTATGGTAGAGACGGAAAATTTTGCGTCTCTATGTTTTTTTTTGCCGATTTTTCAACGGTCTCCGTGGAATACGCAAACTCACTGAAGTCTTAAATGGCCTGTGGATAACTTTTTTGTTCCCCCCCCCCTGCTCTCTCCTTTAAGATACCATAAAATAAAAATAAATACAATTATAGACAAGGTGTTCTTTTTAGATAACAAAATATGACGAAAAATTAAGAAAATAAGCCCTTTGTCCAATAGGCGCTGTTCTCTTTTAAGATTGAAGCGTAGAAGATTAGAGACGGCCTGCTTTATCCGGATAAGTCATTGACAAACTATTGCGCCTTTCTTTGGGGATTGGTATAATAACTACATCAACTTGACTTGATAGAGATTGTATAATTTTTATGACGGTGTATAATCAAGTTGAATTAACACTTTTAACTTTTACGAAATCAATGAGCCGCCGGTAAATATGAAAATTATCAATTCTTCCTGCGGGAGATCTCCCGTAGGGAGAAAAAATTTTGGAGTTATGAATTTTGGAGTTTTGAAAAATAGTTTGATTTTGGATAAAAGCGGGGGGGGGGTAAAAGACCCGCCCGCGAAAAATCAGGCATCCAGCCCGGGTGTTTAAGATTTAGTATCCAACATTGTAAATCCGTTGTCCCGCATTTTGCGGGGCGGCGGATTTTTTATTTTCAAAATTATCTAAAAGATAATTAAAGGTCGAAAAAATTAAAAATAATTTTTCATTTCGCCGCCGGACATTTCCAATTTTAAAAATTGCCAATGGGCGACGGAATGTAAGCATTACTATGGCCGTAGAAAAATCAATGTCCAGCTCCAGCTTGGTGGAAGTGATTGACCGCATTCTTGACAAGGGCGTGGTGATTGACGCTTGGGTACGCCTATCCCTGGTCGGAATCGAGCTGCTCGCAATAGAAGCGCGCGTGGTGCTCGCGTCAGTCGAGACCTTCCTCAAGTATGCCGAGGCAGTCGGCTTGACTGCTGAAGCCGCCTAAACCCCGTTAGAGACTTTGGTCTCAAACGAGGCAACCCTTTTAGAGCAAAATAGCTTATTAGAATAGTGTCTCTAACGGGGTAAACTAGGGAGCGATATTGAATCAGGCGCCCTGAAGATTGGCAAAAGCGCTAAATTAGAGCCCTTCTGCGACCCTTCCGGGTTAACATCAAAAGCGCGCCTCATCCAATATATTAAACGCCGACTTACGCTGACTGGACGCGGACTTACGCCGACTTTACGCCGACTTACGCTGACTGGACGCGTTTGTCCGCGATGTTTATTATGATGGCTATAAAAGAACTAATAAATCTCGTTAGAAATAGAATTTTTAAAAGGAGAGCAAATGTGAGCAATGTGGGATGGGCAAGCGAACTTGCTCGCTCCGTCCGCGAGCAGGAGAAATTACAAGGACGCGGAAAGTTTTGGCGGGGTAAGATTTTTTTCGGCCTATTTTTAACAGCCATTGCCTTTATTTTTTATATTGTGATATTGTATGTCTCCTAAGAAAAAGAAAATCAAATCTCGGCCGAATAAATCTCAACCAGAAGTAAAAGAGTCCGAAGATATGAAAGAGCCCAAAGAGGCGGTCGTGGCACAAGAACTGGGACTTGACGAGGCCCTCGGTAGCCCTACGGGCGAAGCCCTCGGCCGTAGCCCCATCGGCCGTAGCCCTACTGGCGAGGCCACGGGCGAGGCCGAGAAGCAAATCCCAAAAGATTTGGCCGAGGATATTATCGCGGCTCATGATACGCGAGTGAAAATCGTCGGCGAAATTATTGAGGATACACAGCAGATGATGGCCAATTTCAAAACGAAGCGCGAGCAGATGGCTCTTGAACTCCAAACATTGCTGGCCAAAGGGGAGTCCCTGCGCAAGAAAGATTTTATCCGAATGATGGCTGATATTATTGCTACGCACGCGCGGCGCGAAGAAGCCGTAAGAGAGATGTTGGGGAATTTCCGCCAGGAAGAAGAAATGATGGCGGAAAAATTGCGCCACCTGCTTAAAAAGGGCGACGTGGTTCGGATCAGGGATTTCAAAAAAATGATGGCTGAAATCAGGCAGTGGCAAGAAAAACGGATGCAGACCGCCAACGGATCCATCACCGAGCAGTTGCAAAAAATGCAAGAGGAAGTTCATACTATGCTTGATAATTTTAAGACAGAAAGGCAATCGGCGGCCAGCGCGCGGCGCGGCATTGAGATGCTCAACCTTTTTCCTGTAGAAAAGACGGCCATCAGGCCGGCAGACAATCCCGGCCGGAAAGACGGAGAAAACCGATTGGCCTTAGGGCAGAAAGATTTACGGCCGGACGGATCTTTTGCCGGATTAAATTAAAAATAATACCTATGAAGAAAAAACATCGCAAAAAAATTAAAAAGAGTCCGAGCAGGGGCTCGCTTATTGCCTGCGCTTTTTGCCGAGGGCGCGGAGTTGATCCTTTTGGCATCCTGTCAAAGCTTTCCCAATGCCAGGCGTGCAAGGGCAAAAAAGAGAATTTTATTCTTGAGCCGCATGAAGAATGCGCGGCCTGTTTAGGAACCGGAGTATTTAAGCATCATCGGCTTCCCTGCGCCGTCTGCAGTGGAAGAGGAATGCTCCATCGGATTCCGGGAAAAGATAGAACAGACGGCTGCCGGCCGGAAAACAAGGAAATGCTTGATATTGAAACCGGACTCCCCTGTATCAGCGCCTATGATTTAGGTTCAATTTCCGCCAAAGGCGGATCCGCCCGCCCCGTGGCGGGCGGAAAAAAAGGTCGAAGAAAATAATTAGTAAGTTAGTAGGGTTCAGCTATTAATTAATTTAATCAATTACAAAAGGTCGAAAAAATAATTAGTAAGTTTAGTAAGGTTCAGTTATTATTAATTTAATCAACAAAATTATGTCACTAGCAACTTCAATGAAAAGTTTGGTAGAGGACATTCGGGCTTCTACTAAAGACCGGCATGTCTTTGTCGGGGAAATGAAAAAAGATACTAAAGAACTTATCGCGCGATTTGCCAAAGAGCTCAAAGAAATGGCAAAAGATCTGAAGGATTTTTTAGCTCACAGCGAAAAGGCGAGAAAGGAAGATTTCGCGGTGGTGATGAAAGATATCGCCGAGCGTTTGGGTGTAATCAGCAAATGGCAGAAAGATGTCCGCAAATGGCAGAAAGATGTCCGCAAAGAATACGCGGCTGATCAGAAAAAGGCCAGAGAGTACTGGTTATCGCTTAGCGCGCATGAAAAACCGGCGCACGCGCACAAAGAACACAAGGAGGAGGATTAAAACACTTAAAACGCAAGGGAGGAGTTTAAAATAATATAACAACATGACCTATCCATCTTCAGATGAAGAGGCGTTTCTTATAGAGCCCAAGCCCTTGGCGGGATTTGTAGAAACTCCCTATGTGAAAAAAATTGTCGCCAGAGCTTTGAATTATATCAAAGCCGGTTTTCCAATCCACTTCCGGGGAATTTCGGGCACCGGGAAAACAACCCTGGCGATGCATATCGCCGGCAAACTCGGGCGGCCGATGGTCTTGCTCCACGGCGATGACCAGCTGAAAACAGCCGATTTGGTGGGCGGGGAGCATGGCTATAGATACCGACGACTGGTTGATAATTTTATTGCCAGCGTGAAGAAAACAGAAGAAGATATGACCCGGCGCTGGTCAGATAACCGTTTGACGATTGCCTGTAAAAACGGGTATACCCTGGTCTACGACGAATTTACCCGTTCCCGGCCCGAAGCAAATAATATCCTTCTTTCGGTTTTGCAGGAGAAGGTGATGGATTTGCCGGGCAATCGCGATGAAGAGGAAGCGTATTTGCGGGTGCATCCGAATTTTACGGCTATCTTTACTTCCAATCCCGAAGAATACGCCGGAGTCCACAAGGCCCAGGATGCCTTGCGGGATCGGATGGTTACCCTTGATTTGGATTTTATGGACCGGCCGACCGAAGTGGCCATCTGCCAGGCAAAGTCCGGAATAGAGCGCCAAGAGGCCGAGGCGATTGTAGCTATCGTGCGCGGACTGCGGGATTCGGGCGAGTATGAATTCGCCCCCACCGTGCGCGCCGCCGTGATGATTGCGCGCTCCTGCAAAATTTATCCGGGAGCGGTCATTGCCGCTGATAACGGAGTATTCCGATTGATTTGCCAAGATATCCTTTCTTCCGAGACCTCTCGTCTGGGCATGAGAAACAATCATCTCAAAGTAAAACAGCTGGTCAAGGAACTGGTGACCAAACATTGCGGTCGCAAAAAAACTTCCCACCTAAGCATGGTGAGGACAAAATTGGAAATAAACCCCGTTAGCCCCGTTTGAGATAAATCTCTAAACCGGGCTAACGTGGTAAATAACCATTCACACTATGAAGACGACAATGAGAGGCCTAAGCGAAGTCGCCAATCTGCCGATTTCTCGGACTAAAAAGAGCGCCATGCCCGCTCTCCCCACCACGGCGATATTGGGGTTAAGCATGGCTCGCAACAAGCGCGACCATCTGCAGAAGGAGCACACGCGACTGGCTAAACGAAAAAACCAAATTGATCGAAGATTAATAGATTTGGAGCAGGAAATGGATGCTTTTCTTGAACAAGCGCGGAAGAAGATGGTTGAAATTCGCGGAAAGTCAAAAGTTCCGACCGAGGCCAGCGCCAAGGGAAAACGAGGCCACCGAGGAAAAATGGTGCTGGAGTACTAATATGACATCAAATGAGCATAAAATTCTTAAATATCTGTGGAACGCAACCGGGACAGCGCCGGTGAAAGCGGTGGCGCAGAACATCGGGTTTACCGAGGATTACACCCGATTCATTTGTCATTCGCTGGAGCGAACGGGATACCTGGCGTTTCCGGATGCCCGCGCCTGCCGCCTTCTCCTCAAAGGACGCGATCACTTGAACAGCAGTGGTGAGTCAAGATCGGAAACAGCCAGCGTCGATTCCGTGTCAGCGGTAATGTTTCCCGAAAAAAAGACAAAAGATTCCGCCAAAGGCGGATCCGCCCGCCCCGTGGCGGGCGGAAAAAAGAAAGTAAAAAAAATTTTTGAAGCGGCAGCTCAACATCCGCCAACCATTGCGCCAGCCAATCAGCCGCCAAAAGAGGCAAAAAAAAAGACGGGATTAGACGCGTTGAAAAATGTAACTCCACGGGAAAAAGAGAAATTGGTTGCCGCCGGGTACAAATCGGTTCAAGATATAGCCGAAACGCCGATTACTCGGTTTATTCAAGGCATGGGCATCCGACTTGACCGAGCCGCTCGCTGGATCAATCAAGCGCGCCGTCAAACCGGGCTGATTGATGACAAAAGCCAAAAGAACAAGAAGAAATAGCGGGATATTTTAGCTTAT
>CAYHOC010000012.1:0-17235 GCA_964358135.1 uncultured Gammaproteobacteria bacterium | reverse complement strand
ACACAATTACTTAAAAGAAGTCAAACAAAATTTTTCTTGGCGGCGCATTTCGCAAAGCGAAATACGAAATTCGGCGGCGGAAACCCGCAATCTCATGCTCCATGGCAAGTTCGGGATGACAGGACTTGAACCTGCGACCTCTTGCACCCCATGCAAGCGCTCTAGCCAACTGAGCTACATCCCGAATTTGCCCGCGACTGACCATATCATCTAATAAAAAAACCGCTTTGTCAATTTGAACTCAAGGATTTCAAGCACCACTTTCTCCGATCGGATAACCGCTAGAGACCGTTGAAAAACTCGTATTATATCATTGCCCATCCGCCATCCGCCCGCTGGCGGAGGCGGATTAGCTGGCTTTAATTTTAAGCCGACTTCATGCCAGAGGCAGATCCGCCTCGGGCGGAAAAGTCGGGCAATATTTTTAGTTTTGAATCCGGGCACCGAGCCTTGACAAAAACCCTATTTTATGATATAGTAAGTAGTCTACTGATATTGGCTCCGATTTAGGCGCCAACGACTCGAACCTATTCTCGTCATAACTAATGTGGCCATAGGAAGTCGGGTCGCATTTTTTTATGACACCACAACACAAAGAGCGCTTTGATGAGCTCGGCGTAGCGGAAAAACTGCTCGCCATTCTCGCCAAACAGCAGCTCATAAAACCTACGCCTATTCAGGAGCAGTGCATCCCGCATGCCCTGGAGGGCAAAGATATTGTTGGCATCGCCCAAACCGGCACCGGTAAAACCCTGGCCTTTGGCCTGCCGCTCATCCAGCGCTTAGCCCGTCACCCGGGTCAGGCTTTGATTTTGTTACCCACCCGCGAACTGGCGCTTCAGGTTGACGAGGTGCTGCAAAAAATTGGCCGCCCGCTCGGACTCAAAACCGCGGTTTTAATCGGTGGCACGCCGCAATACGCCCAAGCGCAGGCGCTTCGCCGCAATCCGCACGTTGTCGTGGCGACTCCCGGACGGCTGATTGACCATCTGGAACAAAAAAATTATTCTTTGAGCCGCGTAAAAATTATCGTTTTGGACGAAGCGGACCGGATGCTTGATATCGGCTTTATGCCGGCGATCAAACGCATTTTGGGTTTGGCTCCGGTAGACCGCCAGACAATGATGTTTTCCGCCACCATGCCGCCAGCCATTGCCCAAATTGCCGCCCGTTATATGAAGATGCCGATTAGGATTGAGGTCGCTCCGTCCGGCACGCCGGCCGAGAATATTGAACAGGAGGTGTTTATCATTGCCAAAGACGCCAAGATGCGGCTCTTGGATAAAGTTTTAACCGAAAATACCGGCAGTATTTTGCTTTTTTCCCGCACCAAACATGGCGCCAAAAAAATTGCCGCCAACATCCGCGCCATGGGACACGAAGCCGTGGAAATCCATTCCAACCGCTCGCTCGGCCAGCGCCGCGCCGCCATGGACGGATTTAAATCCGGCAAATACCGCATCCTCGTGGCGACCGACATTGCCGCCCGCGGCATTGATGTTCAAAATATTGAACTGATTATTAATTTTGATTTACCGGACAATTTGGAAGATTATGTTCACCGCATCGGCCGCACCGGCCGCGCCGGAAACTTTGGCAAAGCTATCTCCTTTGCTACTCCGGATCAAAGATCGGATGTGAAACAAATTGAACGACTAATCAGAAAAACCATTCCGGTTCTCGCCCTCCCGACCCTCCCGCCGCAACGAGCGCCAAAATTTCCGCCAAGAGACGCGACGGATTTCGCGCGTCACGCGTCGGCCCGCCCGGAAGCCCGCTTTGGCGACCGCCGCCCGCGCCAAAATTCCTACCAAAAAAATAATTTCTCCCGGCCAGCCGGCGAATCCGCTTTTAAAAAAAGAGAACCTCGCGGAAATTACGGCACCGAGCGCCCCTCGTATGTGAAAAGCCGCGGCAATAACCGCCGCACCCGCCCCGGCATGCGCCGCTCCCGCTAATCCGGCGGCTAAAAAAACCGAACCCCTTCCGCGGTCGCTAAAGATGACTCTTGGAAATCCGCTCCGACAAAACATCGGGACGAATTTTTTTAATTTTTAAAAAAATACCCCCTCCCTTGACGGGAGGGGGTAGGGGGGGGTGAAAATATTTTGACATTTATCGTCCACCCTCTTCTTAATCCTCTCCCATCGAGGGAGAGGAGAACGAAATCAACGAACGCTATAAAAAAACCGACCAATTACGGTCGGTTACCGGTCATGTTTTTCCAGCCACGCGGGCAAATCGGCGACTGACGGAATGATGTTTTCCGCCGGAACGCCGGCGGTCAAAAATTGGTCGCGAGTGTCTACGCCGGTTAGCACGCCGACAAAAGCCAGGCCGAGATATTCAGCCACCGGCCAGTCAAGATTAACGCTATCGCCGACAAAGAGAAGTTCGCGCTGACCGATTGCCAGCCGATCATACGCCGTCAACAACGGGCCGATACTGCGCCAATCCGGCTTCAAATACCCGCCCTCGCATCCGTGAGAGAATGTAAGGAGATGGCTAAGCCCGAGTTTTTCGAGCAGGGGGTTAAGCGTGCGGCGACTGCGATTTGAAAAAATACTCAAAACATAATGCCGCCGGCGCAAAGCTTCCAGAGCGCCGCGCGCGCCGGGCAGCGGCTCCCACTCATAAGTGAGATCCACTTTTTCCCAGCTCCGATAAAACGCCTGGCGATCCTCGTCCGGCCAAAAATGGAGAATGGCTTCGCCGCCGATGCGCGGAATCAAATCCCGTCCCTCCTTAAACATCGCCCGGCTAACCGAGTGCCCGCGCATCAAAGCGGCGCGGAAAAATCTGCGGGCGCTGGTTTTGGTTGAATTGACGATGGTGCCATCAGCATCCAGGAGCGCGCCGCGGATCATCTTGGCCTCCAAAAAGAACTTGCGATAAGCTAATATTAACCGATGCTTGATGCGCTGTCAATGAGATGAGCGCGCACCGCTTCCATCTAAAGCTCTTTTACTATATAATATAAATGATGATCTCAATTTTCAAAAAAATGATTCCCGCCAAAAGCGCGCCGACGCCGTCCGCCGATTTGGCGGACGAAATTTGGCCGCTTGAGATTGCCGAGGAGGGCGAATTGATGCTGGATATAATTGATACCCGCGATAAGCTGCTCGTCCGTTCCACCATCGCCGGCGCGGAGATTGGCGATCTTGAAGTCAGCGCGCACAACGACCTGCTGACCATCCGCGGAAAACGCGAAGATAAATTGCCGGAGGGGGCGGTCTATCTTTACCGCGAATGCTATTTCGGGCCGTTTTCGCGCTCGGTCATTTTGCCGCGCCCGGTCAGAGAAGATCAAATTGAAGCAACATTAAAAAACGGCGTGCTGACAATCGTACTGCCGAAGAAAGAAGTTGAAACGAATATAAAAATAAAGGAGGAAAAATAAGTTTGTGCACGAATTACGAATTGTATACGAATCTACGAATTTGGCTACCTGCTCGCCAATTGCCGTCTTGCTTCTTATATAAAAAAGTCGTTTGAAGTAAATAATAGAACTTAGATTTTATTAAGTTGCAAAAGGCGTAGGCAGGCGGGCGAAACAACGAAAATAAATTTCGTAGTTTCGCGAATAGTTCGTGGATTCGTAACAAAATTTATATGCCAAATTATTTAGAAGGAGTCATCGATCGCTTTGAGGAGGAATACGCGGTGATAAAATTAGATGACGGACAAACTCTTGACTGGCCGATCAGCAATCTGTCGGAAGGACTTGGCGAAGGCGACTCCGTAAAAATCTGGATCGGCAAGCAGACCGAGGAAACCGAGGACAGAGCCGAAAAAGCGAAAGCAATCTTAAACGAATTACTCAAACGATAATGGGCATCCCACTTTTATCACCGCCGAAAATCACAAAAAAATGGCTCCTGATCTTTCTGGCCATAATTTTTGCGATTGCGGCTACGGCGGCGGTCAACGCGGCTTATGTTTTTGAAAAAAAATACGAGCATCGCATTGCGCCCGGCGTATATCTCAAAGATTACTCGCTGTCCGGTCTGACTGCCGACGAGGCCGAGGATGTTATTAACCGGGCGCTGGATAAAATTACCGCCGACGGATTTAAAATTGTTTCCAAGGAGCAGTCCTTCAAGGTCAGCCCGATCGTCACCTCGGAGGTTAGTCCGGAGCTGTCTTTTCGGCTGATTGATTTTAAAAGCGACGAGATGGCGGCGCGGGCGCTGGAATACGGCCATGACAAAAATCCCGTCAAATCACTCTGGAAAAAATTAGTACTCTTAGCCCGCCCGGCGGAAATAAAACCGATTTATGATGTCAACAAGGACGCTCTCCGCAAAATATTAAAACAAAAATTCCGCGCCCTGGAAGATGAACCGCGCGATGCCGCCCTGATTTTTGACCGCGATTTTTCCGTCTCCGTTTCCAAGGAAAAAACCGGAATGACCATTGACTACGATACGCTCATCGCCAAAATCCGCGGCCGGCTGGACAATCTGGATCTGGCGATAATTGCCATCTATCCCACCCTGACCGCGCCAAAAATCAACGAAGCCGACGCCCGTTCCGCCATACCCGAAGCTGAAGCGATTTTATCGCTGGCTCCGCTCGCCATCACTTACGGGGAAGAAAAATACACGGTCAGTAAAAAATCGCTGGCCGAAATGCTTACCCTTCTCAAAGCCGGCAACGCGACGGCGGTTGTTTTGGAGCGGGAAAATTTTAATAAATATCTTGACCGCCTGGCTTCTTACATAGAAGTAAAACCGCAGGAACCGAAACTGACGCTGACCGGCGGAAAAATCGCCGACTTCACCCCGCCGCGCGACGGACTAAAAATTGATCGCGAGGCCGCTTACGGCGCTTTCACCAAACAGATTCTCCGCGAAAAACAAAAAACCGCGGAACTGCCGGTTAATAAAACCTCGCCAAAAACCGAGGTTGGCGATGTTAACACTTTGGGCATTAAAGAAATTGTCGGCGCGGCAATGACTTCTTTTGCCGGCAGTCCGAAAAACCGCGTGGAAAATATCAGGGTCGGCGCAAAAAAATTGAACGGCTTGATCATCCAAGCGGGCGAGATATTTTCCCTGCTGGACGCCCTGAAACCGTTTGATGAAGAAAACGGCTACCTGCCGGAATTGGTAATTAAGGGCGACCGAACCATTCCGGAATTCGGCGGGGGCTTGTGTCAAATCGGCACAACGATTTTTCGCACGACCCTGAATAGCGGCCTGCCGATTTTAGCGCGGCAAAATCATTCGTATCGCGTCTCCTATTATGAACCGCCGGTCGGGATGGACGCGACGATTTACGACCCGTCTCCGGATTTCAAATTTAAAAATAATTACAAAAGCGCGCTTTTAATCCAGGCCTACATCAGAGGAACGAATTTGATTATTGAATTTTGGGGGACGAAAGACGAGAGAAAGATTGACATCACCAAACCGCAAGTTTATAATGTCGTCCAGCCGCCGCCGAAAAAGGAAATTCAGACCGAAGATTTGCCGGTCGGAAAAACAAAATGCACCGAAAAGCCGCATGCCGGCGCCGACGCCAAATTTACTTACACGGTGAAATTTGAAGACGGCACGGAATTTAAAAAAGAATTCAAGAGCCATTATGTGCCATGGCAGGAGGTCTGCCTCGTCGGCGTGCCCAAGGGGACGCTCTCCGCGAGCTCCACGCCAAATAATATCCCCCTCCCTTGACGGGAGGGGCGGAGGGGAGGGTGCGATAATCTTTTGGATTCCCACAGATACAAAATCCCCCTCCCTTGACGGGAGGGGCGGAGGGGAGGGTGAATCATTTTTGATTTCCACGGATGATAACGGATAGCCACGGATACTGTTTATCCGCTTTTTTTATCCACGAGAATCCGCTATGATCCGTGGTAATCCGTAAATAAAAAAACCTCCGGCTCATTTGCCGGAGGACTCGCCTGACCAGGAAATTTCCAGACAAAAGACATAATCGTGGTCATATGTATCAATTTGAGATCTCTTAAATTGGAAAGAGTTTTCCTCACACCAGTGCTCCACCCGCCACACCGCACGAATGGACTGATTGTTGTCGGGGAAATCAACTCTAGTAGACCGCGCACCTTGCGCCGATGCGTTCATAATTTGCGCCGGTAAGCGTTCAATGATAGAGCGCGCGAGACCTTCGTTCTTTTTTTCTTTTTTCCGTTCCGATTCCACTCCTTCCCTAATCTGACGCTGACGATTTTCTTCTTCTACCGCAGCCGTAGTCGCTCGCGCTTCATCAATCAGTCGTCCCATTTTCTGCCTCCTTCTCCGCCGAAGCGGAGCTTGTGAAAGAACTATATTAACGGCACCGCGCCACCCTCTAACCAGACATTAACACGGGGCGATGACTTTGTTAATGACCCCACGCGGGATGTCCCCACGCGGGAAAAAATCCACCCCAGCCCTCCTTTTCCAAAGGAGGGTGATTTTGAATTCGTGAATTCGTTGTATATTCGTAATTCGTGCACAAAACAAACGACCGGCAATAATCTGCGCCCAAGAAGATTTTTCGAAGGGAGAAACGAGTACGAAACCCGTGTGATCCTCCGATAAATCTCCATGCTTGTCGTGGACGCAGGTTGTTGCCGGCTTTCAGCTTTCGGCTATCAGCTGTCAGTTAAAAAAAGACCAAATTTGGTCCTCCCTCGCCCTCCGAAGCTTTACGCGCAGGAGGGTCTTAGCCTCGCCGAAGCTTCACGCGAAGGCGGGTTACTCTCAACATCTAATCCTATCACAAAGGTAAAAAGCTGTCAATAGCAATATCTCGATTGTCTATTATTTATTAACGGGTTTGGCGAGTTAACGAGTTATATGTATTTTTAACCCGTTAACACGTTAACTCGTTAATATCTTAATAAATACTTATCATGAAATGACTTTGTCTATTAACCCGTATTTTTTCGCCTCGTCGGGAGACATAAAATTATCGCGGTCCGTGTCTTTGTCAATTTTTTCAATTGATTGTCCGGTGTGGCCGGCCATAATCTTGTTCAACCGCTCTTTTAATTTCACGATTCTCTCGGCGCGGATTTTAATGTCCGTGGCCTGACCCTCAATGCCGCCCATCAACTGATGAATCATAATTTCCGCGTTCGGCAGGGCAAATCTTTTTCCCTTAGCGCCGGCGGCCAAAAGAAACGCGCCCATTGAAGCCGCCAGCCCGACGCAAATGGTGGAGACATCGGGTTTGATATACTGCATCGTGTCGTAAATTGCGAGGCCGGATGTTACCGAACCGCCCGGAGAATTGATGTAGAGCTTGATGTCCTTGGTCTTGTCCTGGCTTTCTAAAAATAAAAGCTGGGCGATGATGGTGTTGGCCGCCCCGTCATCAATCGGACTGCCCAAAAAGATTATCCGGTCTTTTAAAAGACGGGAATAGATATCGTAAGCCCGCTCGCCGTAAGTTGACTTTTCAATCACGGTCGGGATTAGATAGTTGGATTTTGGCTCGTTTTTCATATAAATGATGGGTTAATTCTTACTATAAATATAGCTGAAAATTAATAGTTCGTCAATGTCTACAAATTACAAATGTATACAAATATACAAATTTCGTATATTCGTAAAAATTTGTAATTCGTAGACTATACTACGCTCCAACCGTTTTCATTTTCCTCCAACCGCCCATCAACTGTAAACCCCGCCGCTTTTTTGTGTCCCCCGCCGCCGAGCGCCTTGGCAAACGCCGAAACATCAATATCTTCCACCGTCCGTAAACTGCCTTTTATTTTTCCGCCCGCGACTTCACGAAGCGCCAAAATTACCGGCGCTTTCAACGACGCGCAAAGATAATTGGTCAGCCCCTCCATCGCCTCTTCATCCTCGACGCCGTCAAAATCGGAAGATTTTATAACCGTCGTGGCAATACCGTATTCCGAATTATACCGAAGCCGGGAAAGCGCCGCGCCCCAGATGCCGAGCGATGAAAGCGATTTATTTTTAAAAAGCCGCCGCTGGATTTTATTATATTCCGCGCCGGCGGATAAAAGTTCTCCGGCCGCGGCCATCGCCTCGGTGGAAGTGGCGGCGTTCACAAAAAAACTGGTGTCCGTGATGATGCCGGTTAAAAGCGAGGTGGCCGATTCCGGTCCGAAAGACGCGCCAAAACTCTTTAACAATCTGTAAATTATTTCGGAAGTTGACGATGCCCGGGACTCCACCAAATTGATATCCCCGTAGCCGTCATTCACATGATGATGGTCAATGTTGACAACCCGCTTGCGATCATCCTCGCTTAAATAATCGGCCACCCCGGCGTGCCCCAAAGATCCGGCGTCAAAAACGCAAATTAAATCCGCGGAGAAAAAGACCCGGGGATCGGAAGAAAACCGCCTGATGCCGTACAAAAAATCGTATTCCTTCGGGCTTTCGCTCGCGCAAAACGGGACCGCGGATTTGCCGATGCCGTCAAGCCAAAAAAGCAGGCCGGTCGCCGCGCCGAGCGTGTCCCCATCCGGATTTTTATGGGCAACCAGGACGATTTTATTGACGCTAAGCAATCTCCGATAAATTTGGTCATAGATAAGATTCATAGGATATTAAACTTTACCGCCCAACGGGGAACTTGTCAAGATGGGGCTGAAAAGATATAATTTAGAAGAACCTGAAATACAAAAAATTCGAAATCCGAAGCAAATTCAAATGCTCAAAATTCCAAATTCTCCGCCAGAGGCGGATGCGCTCCGATGCTGCGATGCGGAGCGTCCCGTATCCAAATGCATCGGGACGCCTCGCCTGTCCGCCTCTGGCGGGGGCGCAAAAATTACAAGCTCCAAATAATTTCTCCGCCAGAGGCGGATGCGCCTATGGCGCAAAAATCCAAAATCAAAAATTTTTGAATTTATAATTTTGGTCATTGTGATTTATTTGGGATTTGGTGCTTTGAATTTGTGATTTAATATAATTGTTTCGTATTTCTAAATTCGAATTTCGGATTTTGAACTTATGTATCTTGAGCGACTAGAGATCCAGGGATTCAAATCATTTGCCAACAAAGTCGGCTTAGAATTTCTATCCGGCAAAACCGAGCGGCGTGGGCTCACGGCGGTGGTCGGGCCCAACGGCTCGGGCAAATCAAATATTGCCGACTCCATCCGCTGGGTTTTGGGCGAACAAAGCATCAAACTTCTTCGCGGCAAAAAAAGCGAAGATGTTATTTTTTCCGGCACCGACAAAAAACCGCGCTCCGGCATGGCCGAGGTTTCCTTGTTTCTGGACAACTCCGACCATCAAGCGGCCCTGGATTATGACAAAATCGTCATCACCCGCCGCCTCTACCGCGACGGCGAAAGCGAATATCTGATCAACAAAAACAAAGCGCGGCTTTTGGATATCCAGCTGATGCTGGCGCAGGCCAATTTTGGCCAGCGCACTTATTCGGTTATCGGCCAAGGCGCGATTGAGGCCTTTCTTTTGATGTCCCCGGCCGAACGCAAAGATTTTTTTGACGAAGCCGCCGGCGTTAAGCATCTGGAAATAAAACGGAATCAGGCGATTAATAAATTGGAAGCGACGACGGAAAATATCAAGCAAGCCGAAACTTTAATTGCCGAAATTGAACCGCGCCTCAAAAGTTTAACGCGCCAAGTCAAGCGCCTGGCCGAGCGCGGCGAGCTGGAGAGTGAACTCTACGGCATAGAACATCAATACTACGGAACCCTGTGGCAAAACTTGACCCGCTCGCTTAAAGAATACACGGACAAACTGAACGCGGCCTCCGGCGGCCTTGAAGAACTGCGCGCCGAGGTCCGAACACTCCGCGCCAAAATGATGAACGAGGCGAAAGAAGAAAGCTCTTCCGGCAAATTTACCGAATTACAAAAAGAATCCGAGGCGCTGCAGGAATCCAAAAACGAATTGCGTGAAAAAGAGTGGCGGCTCCGCTCGCAAATAGAGCAAAACAAAATCGCAACCATCCAAAACATCACCCCCCTGCCCCTTCACGAAATAATCAAATCGCTGAAAGAAATTGACGGCCTCCTCGAGGAGCTCTCCGGCGGCGCGCATCTGGGTTCGGTGATTGAAAAAATAAATGAACTCCATAAAAAAACCGCCGGCCTCTTGGATAAGCTCCAGCCGAAGGAAGTGAAAAAAACGCCGGCAACTGACCCGAAATTAGAAAAAGAACTTGAGGCGCTGAAGATGGAACTGGTTGCCCTCGGGGAAAAAACGGCTAAAATCCAGGAAAAAATACGCGCCCTCGGCGCGAATGACCAAAAAAATAAGCTGGCTTTTTTTGAAATTCAGGAAAAACTGGCAAAAAAACAGGATGAACTGCGCGCCAAAGAAGACGCCCTAAATCAAATCAAGATTGAACTCGCCCGGCTGGAAACCAAAAGGGATTCGCTGGAACAGGAAATGGCGGCCGAACTTCAAGAGCGGCTCCAAACCGTTAAAACCTCATCAGCTGAAATAACGCCGGCGGAGAATGCGGAAAATTTATTGCCGCAAATCCAGCGGCTCCGTTATCAGCTGGAATTAATCGGCGGCCTTGACCCGGAAACAATGAAAGAATACGAGGAAACCAAATCTCGTTTTGATTTTTTGACCGGCACGGTGGCGGACCTCAAAACCGCGATGGACGATACATATAAGATAATAGAAGAGCTGGATTTAACCATCAAAAGCAAATTTGAAGAGGCCTTTGAAAAAATTAACGCCGATTTTGGCCGGTATTTTAAGATGCTGTTCTCGGGCGGACGCGCCGAGCTCATCAAGGTCGCCCGCGAGGAAGAGGAAGATGAAGAAGTTGCCGACTCCGACCTTCCTCTCCCTACAACTCGCTCTCCGAGCGAGCCTGCCTGTCCGGTAGGCAGGCGAGGAGTGCGAAGGCGCGGAGGGGCGCCCGAATGGTCCGGCTTGGAAATTCAGGCCGTGCCACCCGGCAAACGCGTAAAGACGATTGGAATGCTCTCCGGCGGCGAGCGCGCCTTAACTTCCATTGCCCTCCTTTGCGCGATTATTTCCAACAACCCCTCGCCGTTTGTCGTGCTGGACGAAGTGGACGCTTCGCTTGACGAGGCCAACTCCATCCGCTTTGCCGACATCATCGGCGAGCTAGCCGGCCATACCCAATTTATCGTCATCACCCATAACCGCTATACAATGGAACACGCCAATATCTTATACGGCGTCACCATGGGCGACGACGGCGTCTCGCATCTTTTGTCGTTGAAACTGGAAGAAGCGGAGCAATACCAACATTAATCTCCCCTCCTTACTAAGGAGGGGTTGGGGGTGGTCACCCTGATTTATATATAAAAATAAATGCGACTCCTCCCAACCTTCGCACTCCTCGCCTGCCTACCGGACAGGCAGGCTCGCTCGGAGAGCGAGTATAAAGGGGAGGAGATTAAAACAACCGAGCATTTCTGCTCGGTTTTATGGCTCTTCGGCGGCGGGCGCCAATTCATCGGCCTCCGCCTCGGACTCTCTTATGATGTTTACGTCGCCTCCGGCCGCCTGTAGCAGACCAGCCGGTTGCTCCATTTCGCCCAAAAGACCCTCAGCGATAACATAATCAATCTCCCACATGCGCCTTTTGATTTCATCCTTTTCGGCTTCCAAAGCGCGTTCTTTTTCCGCAATCTCGTCCAGACGGCTCTCGAGCTTTTTATACTCGTCTTCCGGCTCCGGCGGCGGCAATTGTTTTTCGCCATTCTCGGTTTTTTTCGCGCCTTCAATTTCCGCCAACTTGGCGATGATGATATCCCGTAAATTGCGACCATGTTTTTTTAACTTGAAAGTGTAATGTCCGGGGGCAAAACCCCAATGCGCCAGACCGCCAACAAGGGCATCCCCAACCTTATATCTACAACCCCGCATCGCGCAAACAAGCTCCCCCCCGCAACGGAGACAGAAGATTCCATCGCTAATTCTCTGACATAGACCGAACTCCACCTCTCCACTATGGTGAAGTTCTCCTATTGGACCGGTACAGTAAGGACATTTGACTGATCCGTTGGCGGGAACATCGCCACACCAGGTGAAGCCGCATGGCGACGGCATCTCTCTCAACTTTAGAAGTATCTGCCTCTCATAATCCGAAAATTCGTATTTTTTATCTTCCCACTTGTGCTTCGGTCTTTCAGGCGCGCTTTTCACGGTCTTCTTTTTCCTAAACGGCCACATCGCAAACCTCCTTTGGTTCGCCGAATCCGCCAGCTGGCGGAGGAGGCGACCCGGTGAAAGGAACTTTCTTGTAAAAACCTTAACATAAAATTTCGCGCGAGTCAATAGCAGCCCGAGTAAACCTCCCCCTTTCAGACTCGCAATCCGAACGAGTGTAGGATGCGAGGGACCGAGGGGGATTTTTTAAAAAATCCACCCCGACCCTCCTTTTATAAAGGAGGGGACGAATCGCCCTTGACTTTTTTAGCAGATTTGTTATCATATCCTTAAACCGTCAAGCTTCCGCCTCATGCCAGAGGCAGATGCGCCTCTGGCGCAAAAGGCGGATCCGCCTTCGGCGGACAAATTTTTTAAAATTACTAACCTAAAAGCTAACAGCTTCCGCCAAAGGCGGATGCGCCTCTGGTGCAAAAAGCTATAAGCCAAAAAGAAGCTATGTTAATGATCCGTTTATCCCGCGTCGGCAAAATCAAACAGCCGACCTACCGTCTGATTGTTTCCGAAAAATCCAAAGACACGCGCGGAAAATATCTGGAAATTTTGGGGACCTACAACCCGCGCTCCAATCCGGCCACCGTTAAATTTGACGCCGAGCGCATCAAGTATTGGATGAGCAAAGGCGCCCAGCCATCGGACACCGTCCACAACCTTCTGGTAGACCAAAAAATAATTACCACCGCCAAAAGAAAAATTTGGACCGTGCCGAAGACAAAAGAAGATACTAAACCGGCCGAAGCTTCAAAATAATAAACCGGAGATCCGACCATGAGGTCGGATTTTTGTATCCGTGGAAATCTACTATTCCACACCTATTAAAGCGCCCCGACCTCCCAAAGTTATATTCTCGGTGTCCCCGGAGGTCGGGTCGCCCCAAGTCAAGATAAGTAAAAAGGTGCGGTAATCCGCGGGAATCCCAGCTTATGGACAAAAGACGGTATTTTTGTTATGGTAAGAATAAGAATCAGTTCCTTACAACGGAGGGACGCCATGTTTAAAGACGCCGTCGAGGTTCAACTCACGGTCTCCGACCTGCACCTGGGTGAGGGACCAGCCAGCCGGATAGAAGACTTTAAGTATCACGAGCCCGGCCAGCGGATTGACCATACTGACCTGGATTACGCTTTGGACGGGCATTTCGCCGCCTTTCTAAAAGAAAGCGCCAAAATTTGCGCCGGAAAAAAGATGACACTCATCATCAACGGCGACTTCCTTGATCCCTTGGCTGTCCAATATCAGGGAAAATACGGCGTTGTCCAATACGAAACGGCTAACGTTGACAAAGTTAAAATCATCATCCGCGGACATCGGGAGCTCTTTGACGGGCTCCGTGAATTTCTATCCTACGAAAACCATCGTCTGCTTATTATTGAAGGCAACCACGATATCGCTCTCAGCTTTCCAAAAGTTCGCGCCGAACTGATCTCGGTCATCGCGCCCGAACATCCGGAACGCCTGGAATTTAATTGGAAAAATCTGTACCGCGGCGTTTATACTCAACACGGTGAAAACGAACCGCACGACCGCATTGACCATACCCGGACAATTATCCGACAAACTGACTGGCCGCAACTCATTGCCCCCGGAAAAATGGTCAAGCTCTTAAGGCGAGGCGAGCTCCCGAAGGAAGATTTTCTTGATGTCCCGCAGGGACACTATATGGTGGCTTTGCAAAATGCCCTGAAAGAAATAAATTTACTGATGGGCCGGATGCATGTCCACGGCTTTGTCTGGCTTGATGCCGGGCGAAATATCGGCAAACGCAGCTGGTACCGCAGCCGCTTGTTTGCCCCGGTCGCCGCCTGTCTTCTCGCAAAAACCATCTTGCAACACTGGACATTCTCATATCTGGGAATGTTAACCGTCTACCGCATCTTCAAACGCCTGTTTAAATCAATCCGCGAAAAATCGTTTACGGATTTCGCGCACCTGCGGATGAAGAGCGGCGTTAAACGCATCTTTAAAGTTCTGTGGTGGACGATCGCCGGAGTCATTCAGGGAAAGACGACGCGCGATTTGGCGCTTAAGATTCTGCATGAACATCAGGATATTGACGTTGTGGTTATGGGACACGAACACCAGTATTGCGTTGAAATGCATCAAATCAGCGGCCGAACCACTACCTATATTAACACGGGAACCTGGATGCCCCAGTGGAAGGCAAAAGAGGAGCCGCTCAAGAAGAGATGGAAGCGCTTCCGTTGGCTCCAATGGTTTCCCTATTTCTGGCGCGGCCTCTACAAAGACGCCGAATTGGTCCACGACATCACCTGCCCCGTTCTGGCCGTGAGTTGGAACGCGGCCGGCGAACGCACCGTCCGTCTGATGCGCTTTGACTACGAAGAGAAAACTCTGAAGAAGCTACAATATCTCCCTCCGAAAACCGGGGGGATTTTTTTATCCATACGAAAGTACTAACCCCATACGAACTTACGAAACTTTACGAAAACACGAAATTTCGTACTTTCGTAAAGTTTCGTAAGTTCGTATGGATGTTGACAGTTTCTCAAGAGATGTGCTATTATATATTCAACCAGTGATGCGCTCCTGCTCGAAATTTCGGGCGAAAGCCGGTCGACAGCGCTGGAAAAAATATAAGATAAGAAAAACAGTATGGCTAAATTAGCAGACCAACAGTTTGTTGAAGATGTCGTCAGGGCTATCGTCAATCATCCCGAGGATGTAAATACCGAAAGGACCGTTGACGAACGCGGAGTGTTAATCACCCTCCACATTAACCAGGAAGATATGGGTTATGTTATCGGACGACAAGGCCAGACCGCTCACTCCATTCGTACGCTTTTGAAGATTGTCGGGGCAAAAAATAATGCCCGCGTCAACCTGAAAATCTACGAGCCGGAAGGTTCACGCCGCCCACCCAGACGCACGGATGTTGATACCGAGGCAGTTGAGGATCTGAAGATTTAAAATAAATATTAGAAAAATCAGAACTCCGCCACAACCCCGCCCTTCCTCCCCTTTCAAATTGGAGGTTGGGAGGGATTAAAGCGGAGTTTTGATTTTAGAGACACCCGATGTCCTATGCGCTATAATTAAGATGTCGAGCGCCTGCCTGCCGGTAGGCAGGTAGCACATCGGGTGTCCCCAAGTTAAAAATCCGCGTAATCCGCCATTCGGCAGTGAGCTCATGGCAGTCGAACTGCTCATATCCCCGCCGCTAAAGCTTTGGCGGGCAGGCGCGTTATCCAAAATATGAAATTTAATATACTCACAATCTTTCCTAAAATGTTTGACTCTTACCTCCGTGAGAGCATCCTTTTTCGCGCGCAAAAAAAGAAATTGATAAAATTCAATATCTTAAACATCCGCGATTTTACCGCCGACAAACATCACAAGGTTGATGATAAGCCGTTCGGCGGCGGGCCGGGAATGGTGATAAAAGTGGAGCCCATTTTTAATGCCCTGAAGGCATTAAATAAAAAAGCAAAAAAACAAGAAAGTCCCCCTACGGGGGATGTCCCGCAGGGACACAAAAAAGCAAGGGTCATTTTACTTTCTGCCAAAGGAAAAACTTTTGACGCTAAAGAAGCAAAACGATTATCAAAATATGACGAGCTCACTTTTATCTGCGGCCGCTACGAAGGCGTGGACGAACGCGTGGCCAAATATCTGGCGGACGAAGAAATCTCCATCGGCAATTACGTTCTCACCGGCGGCGAACTGCCGGCAATGATTATCATTGACGCTATTTCCCGTTTTATCCCCGGCGTCCTCGGTAAATCCGAATCCCTCATCGAAGAAAGCTTTACGCCCGTCGCGGGCGAGCCGACAGCCGACAGCCGACAGCCGACAGCTGTGCGGGAGTACCCGCACTACACCCGCCCCGAGGTCTTCTCCCCTAAAAAAGGCGTCAAATGGGCTGTCCCCAAAATTTTGCTTTCCGGCAACTACAAAAAGATTAAAGAGTGGAGAGATAAACAAAAGTCTTAAATATGCATAAGGGCCTGATTAAAAAATCAAAGGAGCATACTCTTCGTTTATTTAAATATACCGGACGGAAACCCCTTTATACTGTCTGCGAGGATTCCTGTAGTGAAGTATCGCGACTTCTTGCTTCATGGTTCCGCGACAAAATGCCGGGGACTAAAATTTATATTGCGAAAGGCAAAATAAAAAATCAGGCTCACGATATTATCATTATAGACGGCGGCAAGGGGGTTGATATTGTAGACCCGACGGTTTGGCAATTTTTCAAGAATAAACGTTCAATTATTATGGGTAAAACCAGGACAATCGGAGAGGCGCCACATAAGCTTACCGATATTTATGGCGGCAAATGGAAAATCTCCGAGCGGATTACAAAGTATTCAAAAAAGGAAATAATTAAGCTGGAAAGAGTGCTTGCAAAAAACATTGGTTGACAAGTGTTATTAAAATCAAAACTCTGGGGCTCCGCGCAAGCGGAGTTTTTAATCTTTATGCCGATGCTGTATTGTGTACAATACAGACTCTTGACAATAAAAAAACACTATGCTACACTTAACTCAGTTCTTAAAATGCGAGGAAGGAGGACGAAATGACCTTTTGCGGCAACTTCAACGAGCTCCAGTCTGCAGCTGAAATGTTAAACAAACAATCGAATGACTTGGCGCATGAGAGTTGGAAGCTGAAAGAATTCGTGGAGATGTTGCGTCTCCTCTTGAATTCATGGAAAAACGCCGATAACTCCGCTACCAATACCCTCTTATTTTTTGTGGATGAAACACTGACGAGAGTTGTGGCGCGAAAATTATTGCCACCGAACACAAAAATATGCAGGACGCCTGCTGAATATCGGGCATACCGAGAAACGAAATCTTTCTACTTGTCTCCGAACACCAAGGTGCCTCCTTGCTATCCGGTCGTGTATTTCGACCAGGTCGCAAAAAGAGTCTGCCCCGCATGTAAGGCGCTTCAGCCGGTGTGCCACCTCTATAAAAAAACATGCAATGTATACAGAGACGAACACTTGATACTTTGTTTCAATTGTCACGTCGTGAATTCAATCAAAACAGTTAAACGAACCGTAGAGGAGCTCCCAAAGCACCGCCGACCGTAAACTCTGTTCTTTACAAGTCCGCCCTCGGCGGATTTTTTTTACACCCCT
>CAYHOC010000011.1:0-17325 GCA_964358135.1 uncultured Gammaproteobacteria bacterium | reverse complement strand
CGATGTTCGTCAAGGAACCTGTAGAGCTCGGCAAGCTCGGGCCAATCAACATAATTGGTGGTCGCGACCAGCCGCGGCGAATCGCCTAAAACCATCTTCAGACGGTAGAGCCCGTCGGCGGCGCGGTCGACAAAAATTGAAATCCTGCCGCGAGAAAGACCGGCAGAGAACCAAAGCGATGAATACCCATAACCGGTTTTGTTGTGATGGACCTTGGCGATTTGAAGCATCCCAGTCGCCGTCACCATCATCTTTACCGCTTCGTTACGATCCAAAAGCTCTGCGCCGGCATTAAGTTCTTCCGCTCTTCGTTCGGCCATGGCTACCTCCTTCCCTTCAAGTTGTTGGTGATTTCCTTGCCGCCCGCAACCATGGGCGCGCCCGGATAACGCGGCCGGCGGATACTTTTTCCCGACAGCGCGAGCGTGAGATCAAAATCGTCGGGATTTTGCCGGTAATAAAGCTCCGCGAAAAACTCGTACAGCTCGCGAATCTCCGGCCAGTCGGCGCGAAATGGCGTCGTCGCCACGAGCACGTATTCTTCCGGATGCCGGCGGCAGTAAATCATCAAATCATAATGCGGCTCCTCGTCCTCTAGGGACTGAATGCGGGCGGCATTGTATTCCAGCCGTCCGATGCGCGCCGCAAAGCCGACGATGAGCTTGACCATCGCCAGCCGGTCGCAACGGGCCCGAAGCATCGTGAAAATTTGCTGAACCTGCCATTCCCGAAGATAGATAACCTTCATCATCGTCCTGCTCCTTTTTCTCCCTTTTTGAACTTTTTTGTCAAGGAACCTTCATATCTTTATATCAAAAACGCGGCCGGATGTCAAGCCGCTTGAGAATTCCCACAGATTTTTAGCGTCCCGATGCCCGTGATACGGGACGCTCCGTATCGTCAGCATCGGAGCGGATTCTCACGGATTACTTTTACCTCCCCGCACCCCTGCCTACCGGCAGGCCTCCTTCGAAAGGAGGGGACATTTTTATATTCCTCCCCTTTATGATGGGAGGCGCGAAGGGGTAAAAAACATCTGTGGAAATCCGCTAGCAATCTGTGGAAATCCAGAATATACTTATTTGAAAATAACCTATCAGAAAGATTTAGCTTATTGAATGCAGAAACATAAACGGACAGGCGCGGCGCCGGCTTGAAGGATGCATTTAGGGGGAGGAACAAAGCGGCTTAAGCATTCTTTCTTATTTTCCTGAAAAAGAATTTGATGATTTCAATCAGGCATAAATTAAACATCCCAAAAACCATAATTAAAGATATTTCCAAGACGCCGAGCGGATAAAGACCCAGCATGTTCCGCAGTGGCGGAAAGATAAGAGGCGACAGAATCATTATGAATCCGAAGAGCACGGCCAAATTCAAAAATTTATTCCCGAAGATGTTATTTTGCCAAATTCCTGATGTTAAATGACGGCAGGCAAAAACATAAAATAACGAGTCCACGCCAAGCGCGACGAAAATAATCGTCCGCGCGTAAGTAACATCAAGACCGAAACGCGCCGTCAACAGCCAATATAAAAATAACATCCCGGCGTTGCCGATAATAATAACGGCCGCCAGAATAGATTTAATTTCCGTATTGACAATCGGCTCTTTCGGATGGCGCGGCGGTCTTTTTAAGATATTTTTACCGCCGGATTCAACGGCTAAAGAAAGCGCCGGCAAGCTATCTTCCGCCAAATTAATCCACAAAATTTGCGCCGCGGAAAGCGGCAGCGGCAATCCCATCATGATTGACCCTAAAATCAAAATAATTTCTTTGAAACTTCCGGCCAAAAGATAAAGCAGAATCTTACGGATATTATTGAAAATCGTCCTCCCCTCGCGGATGGCGAGTAGAACGGTTTTTAAATTATCATCGGTAATAATCAAATCGGACGCCTCCTTGGCGACTTCGGTGCCGGAACCGAGCGCGACCCCGATATCGGCTTTTTTGAGCGCCGGCGCGTCGTTGACGCCGTCGCCGGTCATGGCGACGATCTCACCGGCCGATTGCAAGACGCTCACCAGACGAAGTTTTTGAAGCGGCAATATCCGCGCGAAGATATTTGACTGCAAAAGCGCGCTCGCCAGCTCCGCGTCGCTCATCTTTTCTATTTCTTTTCCGGAAAAAGCAATCGTGTCCAATCCGAGCTCTTTTCCGATTGCCGCCGCGGTTTCCAAACTGTCGCCGGTGATAAGGATCGGCCGGATTCCCGCTTCGTGAAAAGTATTGATAACATGGCGGGCGTCGGCCCGCAACGGATCGCGGAAACAAAGAAGCCCGGCCGGATGAAAATTTTTGAACTCCCCTTCTTTCAACTTGTCGGCTTCGGTTTCGCGCCAGGCAACCGCTAAAATACGATAGGCCTGGCTTGCCAGCAGATTATATTCATCCCAGATAAGTTCGGCTTTTTCTTTGGAAACATCGGACATCTCCAAAATCGTTTCCAAGGCGCCTTTGATGTATATTATTTTTTTGCCGCGATGGCGGTTGAGCGATGCCGAATAACGCCTTTCAGCGCTAAAGGGGAGCTCATCAATTCGCTCTTCTCCGTCCGTCATCTTTTCCATCATTCCGCGGTGGACCGCATAATTTAAGATCGCCACATCAATCGGATCGCCGAGCGCTTTCCCGTCTTTTCCAAAAGAACCGTCATTGGCCAAAACGCCGATTTTCAAAACATCCTCTTCATCGGCCGCATCCGGAGAAAAAATTTTTTCCAGCGCCAGATGGCCGTGCGTCAAAGTTCCGGTTTTGTCGGTCGCGACGACGGTGACCGCTCCCAAAGTTTCCGCCGCGCTCATCCGGCGGATCAATCCTTTGTCGCGATAAATTTTTGCCATTCCGACGGCCAGGACGATGCTGACCGCGGCCGGCAAACCCTCGGGGACCGAAGCAACCGCCATCGCGATTACCGTGATCAGCGTTTCAACGAGCGGCCGCCCCTGAAACAGGCCGATAACAAAAGCAACAGCGGCGATGCCCGAAAAAATAATTGCCAAAAAACGGCTCAACCGGTAAATTTTTTCGCCGAGCGGCGACCGCTCTTCTTTTATTTCCGCAAGAGCCGCGTAAATCCGCCCGAATTCCGTTTTTGTTCCCGTGGAAACGACAATCATCTTACTGCGCCCGCGGAGAACCTTGGTGCCGTAAAACGCCATATTTGACTGTTTGGTCAGCGGCTCGTCTCCCAAAATTTCGCGCTCATCTTTTGACACGCCCAAAGATTCGCCGGTCAAAACCGATTCGTCAATCAAAAACTCGCGCGCGTTAAATAAACGCCCGTCGGCCGGAACGCGGTCGCCCTCTTCAAGCAGCGCTAAATCGCCGGGAACAATTTCCTCCACCGGCAAAATAACCGTATGCCCGTCGCGAACGATTTTGACGCGGAACTTGACGGCGCCGCGCAAGGCCTCCAATGTCCGATCAGCTTTGTATTCCTGAAAAAAACCGATCAAAGAATTTATGACGACGGCCGACAGAATGATCGCGAAGTCAACATAATCGCGGATGACGGCGGTAAAAATCGCGGCCACAACCAAAATATAAACTAAAGGATTTTTTAGCTGGGATAAAAAAATACGCCAGGCCGGAACCGGCTTTTTTTTCGGCAATTCATTTCTCCCGATTTCGCGCAAGCGGCGCGCGGCCTCGGATGATTCAAGCCCGCGCTCTCGGTCAGCGGCCAGTTTGACGAGCGCCTCGTCAAAAGTCAAATTGAACCAAAAACTTTCTTGCATACTTAGTGAGCCCCGATGTCCATCGGAGCATCTCTACCCTATTATACTAAAATCAGCGCTAAAAAAATATCCCTCGTTGTTTAACGGAAGCTATCAATCATTTTTAAAAATATCTTCCCCTCCGCCTCAAAACTCTCATCAAGTTCCATCGCGCGGACCGCCGCGGCGCGCGCTTTTTCTTTTTCGCCAAGCTTCAAATACAGCGCCGCGAGTTCGGCGTAAAGCGAAGCGTTTTTTGGGTCCCAGCTAATCATTAATTCGTAAATTTTCGGGATTTTGGCGAATTCTTTTCTTGCAATCAGCGCGTCCATCATCAATTTTGCCTCGCCCATGGTTTTGGGCGAATATCCCAAATTATAAGCAGCAATGAACTCATTTATCGCTTCGGGCAGACCCAGATTATTATATTCCACGCCCACATACCAGTGCATATCAGCCACCTCTGGCGCCAAATCGATCGCTTTTTGAAATACCTTTTTCGCCTCTTCTATTTCGCCCCGCATCGCCTTTTCTCTCGCCCAGCCAAAATATATCTGCTGACGCCCGGGGCTTAACTCCAGGGCGCGGGCAAACGCGGCTTCGGCTTGATCAAAATATGAACGATCATACCGGCCCAGCTCGCTGTACAATCGTCCAAAAAGAAAATAATCATGCGCCGAATTTTTAGCGCGCCGCGCGGTTGAGGCGTCCAAAACTTCTTTGGCCGTTTCCAGAAGTATCTTTGACTCCGCGTCATTGAAACTTCCCCGCTGGATGCCGGCGGCAATGCTTTTTATAAACGCCATTTTGGCTTCGGCGGTGTACGGCGTTTTAATGCTTAACGCGTCCCGATATAACTCCGCCGAAATTTTTATATCCCCGGCCGAGGCGGCGCTTAACTCTTTGCGGCCCAGCGCGAATGTTTTCCAATTGATTTCATAGATGCTCCAAAGCGACGCGGCGAGCGCCAAAAATATTAAAAATCCGCCACCCCGACGGACATCGGGGGGCGAGCCGGCCGGAATCGACTTTGGCGCCGGCCGTTCTTTTTCCGATTTGTCATGCGCGATAAAAGCGACCAGAATGTAAAACAGCAGATAGACCGCGAAATTATCAATTGAAAATAAATTCTGAAAAAAATAAGCCGCGATGCCGATGGCCAGAATCTTCTTGCCCGTTTCTTTTGACCGCAAAGAATAAAAAATAACCGCGCCGAGAAAAAAAAGATAAGCCAAAAGCCCGAGCGCGCCGGTCGTCGCCAGATGCTCAAAAACGATATTGTGGGCGCGGTCAAACCATGTCTCATTGACCGAGTGGCCCAAAAGTTTCGGGTTATAATACTTATTAAAAGGAACATAAAAATTAATATACCCCCATCCCAAAACCGGCCGTTCCAAAAATCCGGACGCGGCCGCGCGCCAGCCGATGACGCGCGTCTCACCGGTATCGCTTTCCGTCGAGATGCTCGTGATCCTTGAGAGAACGGAATTATCTTTGACAACCGAGGCATTCCTTAAAGAAAAAATAATGCTAACGGATAAGATTGCCGCCAGCAGAATCAGGGCCGTAAATATTTTCCGGCGCCGGTTGCCGGACAGGCCCCAAACGCCGGCGGCCAAAAACACGGCCGCCGCAAGCCCCAAAATCGCTCCGCGCGTCAAACTCGCGCCGACCGCCAGCGTAAAAAGACCGGCGCAAAAGCCATAGATGATTTTTTGCCATCTTTTTTCGGCGGAAAACCAGAGGAAGAGCGCGACGAAAATCTCTAAAATAACAAAAGCCGCGTAAAAAAGCACATTGCCGAAGAGCCCGCCCTCGCGCGGCAGAAAAAAATATCCGGCCGAGAGCATCGCCTTAACGGCGATTGAAAAGTTGTCAAAAATCGCGATTAATCCCGGAATTAAGGCCGCGTTGAAATACCAAAACCATTCGCGCCGTTCCTTAATGATACTCGCCAGCATCAGAAAAAAAACATAAAAATGCAGCATCGTGAAAAGGCCGTCCATCCGGTCGCGGTATCCCCAAAAACTGCGGAGCCAATCAACCCCGAAAATCGCCGAAGCGAATAAAGCCAAAAAATACGCCGACGAAGCGTAAAAAACAATATTAAATTTTGGCCGATATTCCGGATGCCGTAAAACCAAATACAGAAAAAACGGAAAAATAATCTCAATGATAATCTGAAAAATAACCACCCGGCCGACCAGATAGGGAAAAACAGTGGACTTGAAAACCAAAAGCGGCATGGCCAGCGTCAAAAAAAGACCGATGCGGACAATCCATAAAGATAATTTTGCAAAATGGTTCATAAAAATTTGCCATAGTTGTAGTTGTAGCCGCTTGTATGGTTAGGGGGCTGTGGTTATGGTAATTTTTGACTAAAACCTTTGACCATCCCCATACCAGCTGCCACACCCAAACCCATAACTATCGGCATCACGGCATGGCCTCCAGTTTTTTCATAAACCCGCTGATTCCCGCCCGCAGCGACGGATCTAAAGTCAAGGCCTGCGACGCGGCGGCGGCCGCTTTGTCCTTATCTTTCAATTCCAAATATGTCGCCGCGAGATTCGCCCATAGTTCGGCCGCGTTTCGCGGGTATCTTTCTATCAAGTTCTGATAAATCGGAACGATTTTTTCGTACATTTTTTCCTGATTATACAGAGAAATCAAATACAGCGCCTCGCTTGGTTTTAATTCCCCGATACTTTTTCCAAGCTCAAGCTCCGTCAGTCCGTCGCGCAGATTTCCGCCGCCGGCAAGCGCCAGTCCCAAAAACCAATGCGGTTCCCGGGCGGCGGGATAAAGATTCACCGCCTCCCGCAAAATCGCGATGGCTTTTTCCTGCTCCCCGCGCGTCAAATAAATTTTTCCCTTCACCAAATAGATTGATTGCCGCGACGGACTTATTCTGATGGCGCGATCAAGCGCGGCCAGTGCCAACGGATAAGCCTCGGGCTCGGAAAGATAATCGCCGCGCATTCCCAAGACCTGCGCCAATTCAAACGGATAAATATAGGCGCGCGGATTTCGTTTTTCCGCGGCCGCGAGATATTCCGTCAGCGGCTTCAGCGTCGGCGCCAGCATTTCATCAATATACGAGTTCCTCCCCTCCCAGGCGGCGAGATCAATCACCGTCAAGTTAACCAGCTCGTCTTGATACGGCGATGGTTCGCCTAAAATCTCCAAAACGCTTTCGCGCCACTCGATTTGATCAAGATAAAGCGCATCGTTCGCGCGGGCAATCGCGCGGCCCGCGGATAAATTTTTAGAATTTATCACGATAAAATATCCGGCGGCTAAAATTAAAATCATTGATAGGGCGGCCGGCGCCTTTCTGCTTTTTGTTTCTCCGGAATCCGCCAAGAACGAATTAAGATAAGCAAAAAAAGCGAACAGGATAATCAAAGTATCCGGCGTTTCAAACGATGATAAGACCGAAATGAATTTCGCGGCCAGGAGACCGGAAAAAAGAGCCGCCGTAAAATCATCAATAGTTCCGTTTTTTTTGGCTCTGAAAATAATAAAAATCGCCGCGCCGTAAATCGCCAGATACGCGGCAATTCCCAAAAAGCCGGCGGCGGTTCCCATTTCCAAAAAATAATTATGCGGCTTGTCCCAGACCGTTTCCGCAAACGAGAGCTTAAGCGATTCCGGATTATAATATTTGTCAAAAATCAAATCAAAATTAGACTGCCACCATCCCAAAAGCGGCCGCTCGGCAATTCCCTTCCAGGCAATCTCCGCGCCGATAAAACGCGTGGTAAAACTCGCGCGGCTGAAATCAGACAGTTTGCTTAAAATCGGGGAACGGTTCAAGTCAATGAACCGCGGCAAAAACAATAAAGACAGGAAAATCACCGCGCCCGCCGCCACCGCGGCCAGGCCGAAAAATTTAATCTTTTTTGAACGGCGTTGCGTAGACAAGAGGACTAATCCAAAGACAATAACTCCAAAAATTAAGCCCCAAAACGCCCCGCGCGTCTTGCCCAAATATAAAGCCGCGAGATTAAGAAAAACCAGACCGGCCCATAAAACTTTCTCCGTCGGCTTTTTTGATTTCCACAGCAGATAAACGGCCATAAAACAGAAGAACAAAATATAATTTGAATAGAAGATGGGGTTTCCGAGAAACGAAAAGACCCGGCCGCTTTGAGCCATCAAACCCGGCCAAACGGAAAAAAAGAATTGTAAAATGCCGACGGTGGAGATAAGGCCGCCGACGGCCGCCGTTATTTTCCAAAAATTCAGCCATTTTTTTTCATCCTTAAATTCAGAAACCATCAGCAAAAACCAGAGCAGGAGATGGCTTAAAAATAACCATCCGTCCATCCGCATCGCTTTTCCCCAAAAGCTCACCGACGCGTTGACGCTAAAAATCGTTGCCAGAAGATTAACCGCCCAAAACGCGATAACCGCGTAAAAAATCGCCGTCTTTTTTATCTCCATGCCCCGCTTGAACAACAAAATAAGCCAAACCGTTGCCAACAGCTCAATCAGAATCTGAAAGATCAGAACGCGACCGAAGATAAACGGAAACATCGTTCCCGGAACGACAATCAGCGCCGTCAAAGGAACGGCGTAAAGACCGAGGCGCAAAAATTTTTCTAAAAATTTATACATAAATATGCTTAAAATAATTTCCGGAATATACCGACATCTTATCATAATACAGCTATTCTTTCAAGGACAGAAACTAATCTGTCGATGTACTTGTCTACGAATTACAAATATGTACGAATATACGAATTTGTATATTTGTAAAAATTTGTAATTTGTAGCTTACAGGTAATTTCGTATGGAAAACAAAGCTCCCCCCGATGTACATTCGGGGGGAGCCAAGCGGAGATCAAGTTAGATTCAGAGAGAACCTAAGTGATTCCTGTTTCAGCCTTCGGCCGTAGCCAACTAACATACGTTAATTAAGCTAAGCCTTCGGCCACAACCCTTCGGCCAAGTTTCTTTTGAAACTCCGGCCTACAGGCGAGGCCTTAGTAGTACAAGGTCTTGCCGGCAAGCGGTAAGCTGTACACCATGGTGAGCGTCGCCAAGCTTGAAGCATAGGCGTCGTCAGCCCAGGTTAACTGGCCAGCCGCGAGACCGACAGTCAATGTCTCGTTGGAGCTGAATCCGGAACCGGAGGTGCCCAAAGTTACAATGACCGGGACCGAACTGCCGGCGGCGACATAGAAATCAGTGAAATCACCGATTGCAATGGTGCTATTCACATAATTTGCTCCGCCGCAAGCAGAAGCGCCGCTACAATAGTTGGATGACGCTAACTGGTTGCCCGTGGTAATGGAATCCTTGTAGACCTTGAGCGTGCTTTGCGTGCTCATTGACGCGCCGGCTGACGAAACAGTGAAGTTCATCGCCCGGACGAGCGCGGTGTAGTTGCCGACATTGGCGGCGTTTGACACCACCCATTTGGCAACCGTCTGCTCGGACGCGGCCGCTGAAAGTCCTGACGGAGCATCCGCGGCATAAGCCAGCGAAAGCTTGGTCTTCAGAGCATCAAAGTAATTGAGATTGATGCTGACATCCGTCGTGCCGGTTAAATCAACCGAGCTATCGGTGCTAACCATGGTCGCGCCGGAAGAACCGCCGCGCGCCTCAACTGAAGGATAGCCGGTAACCGCAGACGAAGCGTAGTTCACCAACAACGCCAGTCGCGCGGTTGAGCTGGTGAGACCGCCGTCATCAAAGGACGAAAGATCGGCCTTGACAGTCAGGGTCTTGGAGTTGTTCCTTGGAACAGTCCAGCTTAAACCGCTGAAAACGGCGTATGGAATCCTGGAGCTGATGGCGCTATCGTCGGTCAGGGTTGAAACCGTGGAGCCGACTTGGGTTGAGCCGTCCCAGAGCGAGAGATTCCTCAAGGTGCCGGTGGCGGCTAAATTCGTGCCAGCGGCGCCGTCCTCGTTCATCTTATTGGAGAGGACCAGCTTGGTCAGGGTGACATCTTCAGAGGAATCCGCGGCAAAGCGGAATTTACCTAAGACATTGCCGGTTGAGCCCAAAACCAATTGGTCCCAAGTCGGGGTATCAGCCGCGGAGGTAACCGTTAAGTTACCGCCGGATGAGATGTACAGGTACTGTAGATGCAGTGAGCCGGTGGACCAGGAAGTCGCGGTTGAGGTTTGAACCCCGGTCGCGGAGACAGAATCAACCTGAAGCGCGGAGTAGCCGGAACCCGCGGCGGAATTTAGGACCGTTGACAGAATGTCAGCGTAGACATCAACCACATATTGCTCCGAAGCCGCAAGGCGAATCGCCGAGGCCGGAGTAAAGGTGTAGGTGCTGCCGGCAGACGCGGTGTTCAAGGTGCCGATCGTCGTGCCAATCTGGGTTGAGCCGCGCATCAGCTTCAAGTTCTGGGCATCCTCGCCCAAGGCCTTGTCGGTTTCGTCGTCGGAAAGGATGATCTGCGTAATATCAGAGGCCTCGCCCGCCCCGGCGGTAACGACAAAGGAGGCAATCTTAACATTTGACGCGTTCGGAACGCCGGACGGCAAAGACGAAGTGCGGTCAGAGAACGCCGAGCTCTTTGTTACCGTTAAAGCGCCGGTGCCGACAGTCAGGGTTTGACCCGCAACCGTGCCAACCGTCGCGGTGGACAAAGAAACCTGTCCCTTGGCCACACCGCCAGTGGTCGTGGCGCCGACTGTGCCGTCGCCTTTCAAAGACACGGAAACGGTCGCGGCGGCGGTCAGATTTGTGGACGCGGCATTCTTAACATCAGCGCGCACCGTCAAAACCTGCGTCGCGCCGGACGGAACAATGAAGTTCACGGCAAAACTCTTTGCCGTTTCCTCATAAACATCGGCGGTTTGGCCGACTTGGACGCCGTCCAAGAGCAACTTCACATCATTTAAGCCGCCCGCTGTCGTGCTAAGGGCGACATTGGAAACATCAACAAAGATATGCAACTCGCTGAACTTGACGGCTTCGCCGCTGGCCTTAATGGAGAATTTGGCCAAATCAACATTAGTCGCGCCATTGGAGATATTGCCAGTCGGGGAAGTGGTGGAAAGACCGAGAACCAATGTGCCGGTGTTGATGGTGATTGAGGTTGTTTTCTCAAAGACCGAGAATGAACCGCCGGAACCGGTGTCAACCGCGGTATAGTTCCCGTATTGGGTGTCCCAAACGACAACATCGCTGTATTTCTGGATTGACATCTTGAAACTGCGGTTGGTGCCGCCGACAATGTCGGCTGTCAAAGACAAGGTCTTTGTTACGCCGGCTAAGACAGTGTACGGAGCCGCGGTCATATCAAAGGAAACGGTCATATCGGAAGCAACCTGCGCGGTCGCGCCGATCTGCACTCCGGCTTCAGCCAGTTTGAAATTCTGAAGATCCGATTGGGTCACACTGCCATTGACTAAGAATTTAAGCTTGCGGAGCTCAACCTTTTGGTTGGTAACCGCCAGAGTGGTGCGCCAGACCTCGCGTCCGAGTTGTCCCGGGTCAACACTGGCCGGAGAGGTTGGAACTGAAGCGCTTGGAGTCGGCAATAAGACCTGCGCGTTGTCGGAAACCTGCGCCGTGGTCATTAAACTGCCGGCAAGCGGGAAAGCCCCGGAAACAGCCGCGCCATTAGTGGAAACGCCGGCGGCGCTCAACAGCGAAAGTCCGACGGTCTTGCCCGAGGCGAGGTTGTAAGCCATATCGGCGCGAGCGAAAATCTTTTTGCTCGTTCCGGCCGCAACTTCAAATAACCCTGAAGCGCTGGAAAAGGTAACCTCGCCGGAAGTGAAGGACTGATATTCGGCCAAGCGATTCCAGGCGTCATCATAAAGATAGACATTGCGGACATCGGCGTCAGCGGAAATACCGGTTTTCTTTAACTTTAAGCTGGTAACCTTAACCGCGCCATCGGCTGAAGCGCTGAAATTCAAAGTCAGCATCGGCAGAAGCGAAGCGCTCTGGCGAGTGGTGGCGTTTGAAGTAACGACCGAAGTGGCAGCCGGGCTGTCAGCCGCTAAAGCGACCGTCAGTCCTGAACCGCCAACCGGGGTGACAACAGCAACCGCGCCCAAGCCCTTATCCGCGTTGATGCTGGCCGCGGCGGCTAAAACAGTCGCCGGGACAAAATCAGCGGCCGCGGCAATAGCGGCGCCGGTGGTGTAGTTGACAAAGAATGCATCCGGCACATCTTCCACTGATTTGGCCCAGGTGGCGCCATAAAGCGCTAACGCTACGGCCTCACTGGCGACATGACGGAGTTTTCCACCCGCATCCACGGCATAGACCTTAGGATCGGTGGTGACTTTGACCATCTTTGCGCCTGGTTTGTAGGTAACATTGCCGCCAATTGTCATTGCGGCCAGTTCCGCGTCAGTGACGGTCTTGACTGACGAAAAATTCGCGTACCAGGTCTTGTAGGTTTTCTCATTCGGGAAGACATACCTTTTACTGTCGGAGCCGTAATAATAAACGGCTGGAGTTGAGGCCTTGACTAAATCACCGGCAACCGGGGCCGCCGCTTGAGCCGCAAGCGGCATCAAGAAAGCAGCGAGGCCGATTGACCAGGTAACGGTCGCGAGCACAACGCCGACAGTGAAGGTTTTCTTCACGAGTCGTAAAACATTATTCATATTTAGATTTAATTTTTTTGAAACACGCATCAATCGGGTGTTGGGCCTTGGCCCAAGAGGTATCCGCGATAAATCGCGGCGCCCATCCGGCTTTAGCAAAACACCAAAGTACATGTTTCTTAATTTATATGTTTTTTTAATTGCGACGACTCCGCCCAAATTTTCGGGTGGATCGGCCTTTGCCGTTGCAACCCTATCCGCCTAACTTTTTGGCCCGCCGAAGCCGATGGCTCCCCTTTGGGGTCGGCGGGCAAAAAAGTTTGACGGACAGGACTTGTTAATAAACTATATTACATTGTTACATTGTTAAATTGCTAAATTGCTCTCCTCCCCTCGCAAAGGGGAGGCGGGGAGGGGTTAGCAATGTAGCAATGTAACAATTCTACTTACTGCCTGATATCCGAAAAATCCATCAAGGTTTCGGGAATTACAATCTCTTCATCCCCAACCGATTGCGCCTGAACCTCAACCGAGGTCGCGGATTCAATTCCTTGCGCCGTTACTTCGGTATCCGAAGCGAAGGTTTCAATTCCCTGCGCGCTATACTTTGTATCTGTCTTGATGGTCGTGGTAACGGTCGGCGAACGCAAAGTATCCGAGGACTTGACGATGCCGGAAACAACTCCGCCGGCCGTGCTGGTCGGACTGCCGATCAGCCCGGAAGAAACCGCGACGCTCGCCGCTTCTTTCGCCAAAGTGCTCACCTCGGCAATTTTGGCAATCGCGGCGCCGACATCGTTATTTTCCAAAAACGCTTTTGCCTGCTCCAATGTTGCCGTTGCCTGCAAGGCGGCGTCCTGCGCCGGCTGGGCGGCGCCGGCTTCGGTGGTCTTTTGCTCCGAAGCAGTATTGATTTTAGCTGAAACATCCGCGACCGCGTTGGTTACGGTGGTTAATTTTTCCTGGACTTTTTGCGCCACTTCCTGTTCGGTGGAAATCGTTTTATCGTCAAGATGATTTTGGACGATCGCCGCAACCGCGCTGATCCCGGCGTCATCAACTAACTGCTTGGCCTCATTGACCTGCGTCTGCGCCGCCGGCGAAAGATGGGTTTCTGTTTTTACCAGCGCCTCGCGATATTCCGCGGATTTACGGTCAATGATTTTGGCGACTTCAGTAACCTTAACCGCGGACTCGGTGATTTTAATTTCTTCAAAGGACTCTTTGACCGAACCCATCTGCTCATTAAAATTCGCGACCGCCATTCCGATTAATTGTTCTTTATTCGGCATTTGATTTTCGGATATTTTTGACACCTCTTCCATGCGACGGCCGGCCAATTCAACCTGAAGCCGGGCCTCGTTATCGCCGGAAACAAAAACCAATTGCGCTTTTTCCGTGGCAATTTTTAATGAATATAAAGTATCGCCCGGCAAGCTGTTGAGGGAGGCGGAAACCGAAGCAATCCAGCCGCTGGTGATGACGCCAAAAGCCAAAAAAACAACGAGCGCCGGACGGAGAATAAAACGGTTCAGGTTGACCGGAATTAAACTGGAAACAAACTGGCGCAAATCGCGGAGATTGACGGTGGCCGCGGGCCGCTTTTTCGCGTCAATGGAATTTTGCGCCTGCATCATCAGGATCTCGCGATTGCGCGCGACAAAATCCCGCGATGGCTCGCCGCCGACGCGTAATGATTTTAAGAGTTGAATTTTTCGAAGCAGTTCCTTATCGCTCATTTTGTTTAATATTGTGCATCTCGCGGGCCGCGCTCATCGCGCGGTGCAAAAGCACTCTTACATTGCCGTTTGTTTTTCCCAGAATCTCGGCAATTTCTCCGATGCCCAGCTCATCTATATAATGCATCACGATCACTTCGCGGTACTCATCTTTCAAAGACCTTAGCGACTCCAGAATGGTTTTCATCTCCTGCCCGATTTCCACGGTCCGCGCCGCATCCTTGCCGTCGCCGATATTTTCCAATGTCTCGTCCTCCAGCGTCGCCTCGCGGCGCAATTTCTTTTGCCGGAAATAATCAATCACCAAATTGCGGGCGATACTATATAGAAGGGCGTTTAAATATCTGATCGGTTTGCCCTCGTTGATATACTGCCAGGCCTTCAAAAATACCTCGGATGCCAAATCTTCGGCCTCCTCCACTTTTCCCACCTTAAAAAAAATAAACCGGTAAATCTTTCCGATATACTGGTCGTAAATCTGCCCGTAGGCCTCGGCATCCTTTTTGCTTCGGATTCGCCAGAGGATAAATTTGTCTTTTAGACCATTCATCTAATTAGACGAAAAAGGGCGCGCTTTGTTACACCCCATTAGAAGTCGACTTTTCGCGTAATCCAATGTTAAGCTCAAAATCGGCTTCTAACGGGGTACACCCCTTTCGGCTGTTTAGACCAAATTAACATAGGGTAAATATAACATAATAGACGGGATTTGGCAAGTTTGAGGCGAAATTGAAGAAAATGAACTGGATTAGACAATCCGCCAGCCCGCGACCCACCAACCCGTTAACTCGTTAACCCGTTAATATGTTAATTGATGATTTTTCTAATGTTGTCTACACAGGTGTTGACAGGTAGATGAAAGATGTGGTAGAATAAAGATAAGCGTAATTAATCCCCCAACTGTTATGCATGGTATCATCCGACTCTCCGTTTCCGAGGCCGCCAAAATGTTTGGCGTCAACCCTCGCACCATCCGCCGCGCGATTTCCGCCGGCGAGGTCTCTTATGTCGTTGTCCAAGGCCGGTATAAAATCGGCTTTGAAGGGCTCATAAAATGGTCGCAAAAAAAATCGACCATCAAAAACAAAACGGAAAAATACGGCCTCGGCCAGTTTGTGGAAAAATGGAAAATAAAAAATAAGCGCTTTTCCCCAAACCCGCAAGTCCTCGCGGCTGATGACCAAAACAAAAATGGAGTCCTCCCCCAAAGGGGGGCGTTACGCCCCGAAAGGGAGGTAAAACCCCGCTTTCTCTCGTCGCCCAAAACATCAGCCCTATCGAATGATCTGGCCGAATCGCTCACCAAAAAAACCATTCACTTAATTTCTGCTATAGCTGAAATAAAGTGAACGCGGTACTGAAAATAAATAACAAAAAAGAATCCGCCGATTCGGCGGATTCTTTTTTAATTTTACTAATTCCATCGCGGACGATTATAGTCAAACGAGACGGAAGCCGACGAGAGCCGAAGCCGAATCCCACCCCCAGAGCCAAACAAAATTGATGAATAACCGATGTTGTGCTAATCTGAATTCAGTACCTTGAAAGGAGAACAACAGATGGTCAAGGGTAAAAAGCTTGGGTTGGTGTTGCCGGGCGGCGGGTTTCACGGCCCGTTCCAGGCTGGGGTGCTCAAATTTTTTGAGGAAAAGGGCATCGCCTTTGACTACATCATCGCCTCGTCCATCGGCACGGTTAATGCCGCCATTTTGGGAGCCAAAGACGGCAGCGCGGAAAAAATCTGCGAGTTTTGGAAGAGCGCCGGATGCCGCCACTTTTTTCCTCTGGCCTGGAAAGAGTGGCTAAAAAATCGCCGGATTGATTCTATCTTCACCGGCAGAAAAATTGAGGAGCGTCTTTTGCAGGTCGCCGATATTTACGACCAGCGCGATGATGTTGACATAGAAATTTCCCTGCTGAATCTGGATAGCGGACTGGTTGAATATGTGTCAAACCACGCGCCCGATTTTAAGCAGGCGCTTTGGGCGGGCACAGGCCTCGCGCCGATTTATCCGGCGGTGTTTCTCAAGAGTCGCGGCTCGCAATATGTTGACGGCGGCTTGGGCAGAAATTTTATGATTCCCCGATGTTTTGACAATGGCTGCGATTATGTCGTCTTGATTAATTTGATTGAAACACAAAAAACCCGCGCCAAACCAATGGAGGATTTTGGCAAAGCGAGAAATTTAAGAAGCGTTTTTTGGCGGACAGCCACGCTCGTCATCAAGCGGGTTTTTGCCGACAGCGCTGGCCAGGCGCGATACGATGACGAAAAGGTCTTAAAAATCTTTTCGCCATCCGGCACCTATTTTTCCACGCTTTTTCCCGCAAATTGGTGGTTTAGACGGATGATCCGCGCGGGCTACGAAGAAGCGGAGCGGGTTTTTGCGGCTTCGTTGTTCTTAAAAAATATGTAGGAGCGCGATAACTTCGCGCTTTTTTCTTTGTTTATTTTGCGTGGATTGCGGCGCGATGCTTTTAGAAAATCAATCGGATCGTTTTGAGATCTCAATTATTTTTTCCATCTCGTCCGCGGCAACGGTTTTATTTTTCTTCTCGTGTCCGCATTTGACGCAACGATGCGTGATGATATATTCACCTGCCTTAATTTCAATGCCGATTGGTTCCATCATTCCGCCCGCGCTAAGCGCGGGCTTTGGGACGCTTAGCGTCCCGCCGCACTTGGCGGCCCGGTCGCCGGGATTCACATCCACGTGCCGGCTCCAAAGGCATTTTGGGCAATGATTGGTGTAACCCGCACCCTTAACCTTGGCGCCGCAATTGGCGCAGATGAAATCTTCTATTTTTCGTTGGAATTTTTTTAATGAGATCATTTTTGTAACCCCTCCCAACCTTCGCACTCCTCGCACGCTCGGAGAACGAGCGACCTGGGGAGGAAATTCGGGGGCGAGTGTTAAAAAACCTAAAAATATCATTACCCAGCTTTAGCTGGCTTTAATTTTAAGCCGACTAAGCCGATGGCTCCCCCTTGGGGAAGTCGGGCAATGGTATAAAACGAGTTTCTCAACGGTCTTGACAGCCCCCTTGACATCATAGATAGAATCTACCACACTTTGTGGTATAATATAAGTGTAAGCCCCGTTAGAAGTCTGTCTGATTTCTTAAACAGAGCATAAACCAGCAGTTGATTAAATTTTAAATAATGGTTCGCTTAAATAGCAATAAAAATTTGAGAATTTTCGAGGACTTCTAACGGGGTATGTAGGCCCTAAATACAAAATCCTGCAACTTTCCATGCCGGATGACGGCTGGATAAACAAAAATTAACCTCACTGCTTCGCATGAAGCGAGGCGGTAAAACAAAA
>CAYHOC010000010.1:11939-17413 GCA_964358135.1 uncultured Gammaproteobacteria bacterium | reverse complement strand
TTGACACCCGTCATTTTTTTGTCAAGTTGTGGGCAGGGTTACCAATCTCAAACAGAGAAACTAATATAACAGAAAAGTGCGACCGCATTTTTCTGTTATACAGAAAAAAGGGGGGGGGCCGGAATGTTATACGAAATATCCTATTCCAATGTTCTCAAGAACATGAGAATAACATTTTTCTTCTTGCGGTTAGGTTTGGATGTGGTAGAGTGTAGTTATGATTTTCAAATAATCAACATAAATAATCAACATAAAAATATATGCCATCGGAAAACAATAAACTTATCGCGATTTTTGAAGAACATCCCGTCCGCCGGACTTGGGATGAAAAACAAGAAAAATGGTATTTCGGTATCGTCGATATCATCTCCATCCTAACTTCGAGCTCAAATCCAGCCACTTATTGGAAAGTCCTCAAAAACCGTTTAAAAAAAGAGGGATCTGAGTTGGTTACAAAATGTAACCAACTGAAATTGTTGGCTAAAGACGGCAAAAAATACCTTACCGATGTAGCTGACGTAGAAACAATTTTCCGCCTCGTCCAATCCGTGCCTTCTCCCAAGGCGGAACCGTTAAAGTTGTGGCTGGCCAAAGTCGGCTACGAAAGAATGCAGGAGACGATTGACCCGGAATTATCCATTAGCCGCGGCCGCAAGAATTGGCAATTAATGGGACGAAGTCAAAAATGGGTTGAGCAAAGAATGTTGAGCGTAGAAACGAGAAATAAACTGACCGATTATTGGTCGGAGCATGGCATAGAAAAAGGCGAGGAGTTTGCCAATCTGACAAATGTTATCCATCAAGAATGGAGCGGTCTTTCGGTAAAGATACATAAAAATATAAAAAATTTAAAGACGCAAAATTTGCGCGATCACATGAGCGAGGCCGAGCTGATTTTTACCGCTTTGGCGGAGCTTTCCACGAGACAAATTTCCGAAACAGAAAAAGCCGAGGGGTACGGACAGAATGAAATCACCGCTCGCAAGGGTGGAAAAATTTCCGGCAACGCGCGGAAAGCGCTGGAACAACAGACCGGAAAAAAAGTTGTCAGCACGGATAATTTTTTGCCGACCTCAAAAGAGCCGGAAAAATTAAAATAATCAATTTCGGGATTTTATTTGGCGGGTATTGACACCCGTCTTTTCTTATGCTAAGTTGTGGGTAGGCTCGTTTTGCTAAGAGGAGGCCGGGATGAAAGAAAGAGAACAAGTGCAGCCAATTTCGGTATATGATAAAGAGGGTCTGCAAAAGGCATTTGATAAAATACCAAATCCGGAAAAGAGTTTCGTGTGGAAGATGATACGTCTGGTAGACTATTTGCTTGGGCATAAAAGATGGTTTGTCCGCTGGCTCGGCGTAGTTGTCAGCTTACTCTTGATGCCGTTCTTTTTAATCTGCAATAAAATTAATTACGGGTCCTTTATTCCAAAATAGCCACTTTGTGGCTTTTTTTATTAAATGCAGCAAAAATTCTCCCGCTTATTTCCAAGCATGGACACCCGTCTTTTTTTGTAATTCCCTTTCACTCTCCAATCACCATTAACACATTATTCACGGTCGTGAGCAATGTGTAAAAGGTTTGTGGGGATTTTTTGTTTGGCGGGTATTGACGCCCGCCTTTTTTTATGCAAAGTTGTGGGCAGAGTCATTCTCAAATTCTGCAGAATTACAGAATAAGGTTTTACTTCTTCTTGCGGTTAAATTTGGATGTGGTAGGGTGTAGTTATGAACTTTTAAGTAATCAAAAAACCGCTCTTGCGAGTGGTTTCTGATCAAAATCTGGTAGGCCGTTGCCTACATAAATAGTGTAGGCATTGGTAGTTGATTTTGTCAAGGGTGTGATGTGGATAAGTTCGGCGGGTCTTGATGCCCGTCTTTTTTTATGCTAAGTTGTGGGGAGAGCTTTATAACCCCCCCCACCCCCCTCGTATCTTAAGAGGCGGACGATGCTCATCGACGCGCATCCGCATCTGATAGCCGACAATTTTATGCTTTCTTCCAACGTTATAAAACAAGCGCTTAAAGAGGAAACCGAGCCGCAAATTTATAGCCGCGGCTTAGATTATTTTCGGCGCGGGCTGGTGCGGAAACTGTCGGCGAAAGATAGCGACGGCATCCTGATTATTAAGGGAACGGTAGAGGGTGGCGAAAACTACCATGTTAAACTGGAATTTAATCTTGATGGAGAAAGGTTTGTTGAGCTTGAGTGCGACTGTCCTTATTGGGATGTTTGCAAACACGCGGTGGCCCTGGGTTTGGCGTTTGCGGATTCATTGGGTAGGGGTGATGGAAATTTTAAGGCGCCGATGGCGGCAGACGTTCGGTCACAGGGGATTGAAAAAAAAATCAATTCACGGATTGATGAAACCGGTGTGCGCCAGGCCCCGCAGGACTTGGGATTGGCGGCGGAAGATATGCCCGCCGATCTTATCAGGCGGTTGCTGAATTATCACGAAGCGCCGGTCAAACCGACGCCAATTTTTTCCGACCGGCGTCAAAAACTCGCCAGACTCGACAAGCCAAAGCCGTTTAATCCGCGGGATTATTATATTGCCGTAGATGCTTATAGCGGCTACATTCCGACTTTTTACGAAAAGGACAGTCCTGATCAGCAACCCGGTATTACTAAAATACTGGAACGGGATGACCTTAGTGCTTCGCAGCGCGAGCTGCTGACTTACATTAAAGACAGCAAATTAGGATATTTTCAGTCGCCGCGGCCGGATCCGGCCAAATTATTTCCGCTGATAGTTGCCTCCGGTATCCCGGTTTATAACAGCCGGTATCTATGGAGTAACGCCCGTCGGCTTGTGATTGATCTTTATCCCCAACCGTTGAAAGCGGAAATTGTGTATGAGCCAGCGCCTCTGTACGGCGATGAAAGCAAAGTTTGCCACGATTTTTTTCTGCGGATGCCGGCAGAATATTGGAAAGGTCGAAATTATTGGGATGATAAACCGTGGTATATATGCGGTTCATCTGTGGTCCGCGATATTGACCGCACGGTGGAATTACATCAGCTGACACCGCTCATTGCCGGAATTTTATCGCGTCTGCAGCCGAGGTTTGATTATAATTCCCATAAGCTTAAAAACTACGAGGCCATCCTGACCGGAGAAGAATTAACGCAATTTGATCAATTGGTTAGTGACGCTTCCCGGATGTTCAATTTAACTTCCGCGCCGCCGCAATTAAAACCGCAAGCCGTCGCGAGCGAATCCCAAGCGGCTCTGTTAGTTGATTTTGATCATAGCGCCCAGACGTTGCGCGTTATGCCGGCGGTGGATTACGAAATTTTTAAACAGGACGTGTCCGAAAGCGTGTATATCAGCCGCCGTGACAGCGGCGATATCCTGTGCCGTCGACCGCCATATGAGCATCCCGGCACTCACATTATCATCGTCGCTGGTAACGTTATTCATCACGCTAAAGTGGATGAGAAAAAGGAGATTGAAATTCACCGCACCCTGGCCGAGCGGGCTCAAAATTTAGGATTTACCAAAACTCTTAAGTGCCAAAAGCGCGGCGCGCGGCAGATAACCGAATATCTCCGGACGGTATGGCCGGCGTTGTCCGCGTATGCTAAAGATAATGGCTATCCGATTATTTTTGCAAAAGACAAGCTGTCGCCGGAGCAGGTAATGTTTCGCGCCGATTTTACGACCGATATTAATACCGATAATGATTGGTTGTATTTTGACGCGGCTTGTTATTGCGGCGATGAAAAGGTGACGTTGGAAAAATTATTGGCGTATTTGGATAGCGGCCAGTCGTTTTGGCGCAAAGATGACGGCACCCTGGTGGAGATCGCGAACCGCGAAGAATTGGAGCGTCTGGCGCGGCTTATAGAAAGTTTTCACGCGCGGGAAAACGGCGGTTTTGAAGGACGGCTGTGCCACGCGCCGGAGCTGGAATATGTAATCACCAGCTCCGAGCATTATAATGCCGCCCGCGCTAAAAGTTTTCAGCAATTTTTAAGCCGCATGCAAAAAGGGAAGCCGATCGTCAAGGTGCGTCTGCCCCCGAAGCTCGCGCGCGTCTTGCGGCCATACCAGAGGGCGGGCATCGAGTGGCTGTATTTTTTACGTTCTTACCGGTTTGCCGGCATCTTGGCCGATGATATGGGTTTGGGAAAAACCCTGGAAACTTTGGCAGTTTTGAGTTTAGAAAAGGTTTCGCGCAAACCGTCGGTAGTGGTTTGTCCCAAGACGTTGCTTTATAATTGGCAGCTGGAAGCGAAAAAATTTTTTCCAAAACTCAGAGTATTAGTCTACGAAGGTATGCCTTGGGAACGCCTGGCGATGCTCCAAAAATTTAAACAATATGATTTGGTAATTACCGGCTATGGCTCGCTCAAACAGGATGAAGACGAGTGGGCAAAATCCGGCATCCGGTTTAACTACGCCGTGCTTGATGAGGCGCAATTTATCAAAAATCACGCCACCAAAAACGCGCAAGCCGTTAAAAAATTGAATGCCGATTACCGTCTGGCGCTGACCGGTACGCCTTTGGAGAACAGTGTTTCGGAACTTTGGTCTATTTACGATTTTTTGATGCCGGGTTTTTTGGGTAATTATGGGCGCTTCACTGAGCGCTTTCATAAGCCGATTATGGATGAGGGCAGCAGGCAGGCGCTGGAACACCTGCGTCATAAAGTGGAAAATTTTATGCTGCGGCGCACCAAAGCGGAGGTGCTCAAGGATTTACCGCCAAAAATAGAGCAAACAAGTCAGTGCCATTTAAGCGAAGCGCAGAATATTTTGTATCAACAAATTTTGGCTAATGTGCGGGGCGAGGTCTTTGACGCCGTAAACCGTCGGGGCTTTAAGAGCGCGCAAATTCATATTTTAGCCGGCTTGACTAAATTGCGGCAGGTTTGCAACCATCCGGCGCTGTTGGTTAAAGAAAAGAATTGGCGCCAGTACGAATCAGCCAAATTGGAGATGTGCCTGGAGCTGGTGGAAGAGGTGGCAAAAGGCCGACGTAAGGTTTTGGTCTTCAGCCAGTTCACGCAAATGCTGGATATTGTCTCTGCCGCCTTGCGGGACCGTGGTATTACGCATTCGTATCTTTCGGGCAAGACCCGGGATCGTCAAAATGTGGTCGCGGCGTTCAATGCCGATCCGGCGATTACCGCATTTTTAATCAGTATGAAGGCGGGCGGTACCGGTTTGAACTTGACGGCTGCCGATACGGTTATTATTTTTGATCCTTGGTGGAATCCCAGCGTAGAAAATCAGGCCGCGGATCGCGTTCACCGCATCGGCCAAACGAAGACCGTGAATGTCTACCGTCTGGTGACCTTGGGCACGATTGAAGAAAAAATTCAAGCTCTCAAACAAAAAAAGCAGCGTCTGTTTGACGCGCTCATCGGCGAGAGCGGAGATCTCTTTAAAAAATTGACATGGGATGATGTGCGGGGACTGTTCGCGGATTAAAATAAACGGAAGCGGGATGGACGCGTGGGTATTGAC
>CAYHOC010000010.1:1962-11839 GCA_964358135.1 uncultured Gammaproteobacteria bacterium | reverse complement strand
TTTTGTTTCCCCTATTTTAAGCGGTCGCTTACAACAGGGGAAAGGGGGTAAAAACCAGATAATCCCGTATAACAGTTTTCACGGTCGTGAAAACTGTTATCCGATTTTAATCGGTCATTGTTCGCGCGGATGTTAACTTTATAAAGTTTCCGTATTTTGCATAACTTTATAAAGTTTGATAATATGATAAGTGTTGGTTAAAGAACAAAAATTTTCTTATTATGAACACTCGTCAAAAACTTGAAATCATTCAAAAAATGCTGGGGTTAACCCAGACCAAGCTGGCTCTAAAGTTCGGCGTATCTTTCGCCGCTTTCAACAGTTGGTGGACCGGCAAATCCACCCCCAGGCCAAAGATGCAGGCTCTGATTGACGAGCTTTTTTTGGAAGTGACCGGACAGAAAACAATTCCCTCCGATCAGCTGACGGCCAAAAAACAAGCTCTTCGGAAAAAATCGGGAGAACACAAAAGTGTTGTATCCGAGATTTTAAGTAATCCGGATATCCGCGATCAATTTATTTTGAAACTTACTTATCACAGCAACAGCATTGAGGGCAGTACCCTGACCGAGCCGGACACGGCGGCAATTCTTTTTGACAACGCGGCTTTGCCCGATAAAAGTTTGACCGAGCAATTGGAAGCGAAAAATCATCAGACGGCTTTAAATTATTTGTTTGACCATCTCGCCAAAAAAGAAAAAGTTGACGAGGGCTTGGTATTAAAACTCCACAGCATTCTTATGAATGGCATTCGGTCGGATGCCGGAGTTTATCGTAATCATGCCGTCAGAATTACCGGCGTGAATTTACCGACCGCGAATTACATGAGCGTTCCCAAATTGATATCGGAGGCGATGGCTCAAATTGCCGCAAAATCCAAAGACATAATAGCGGAATCCGCCAGTGTTCATAGCAAGTTTGAACAGATTCACCCTTTTTCCGATGGCAACGGACGCATTGGCCGCTTACTTATGAATGCAATGTTGCTTAGCGCAAATTTTGCCCCGGCGATCATCCGCCAAGAACAAAAACGGCTTTACTATGCCTATCTTTATAAAGCTCAAACCAAAGCCGACCCGAGCCAGCTGGAGGATTTTATTTGTGAAGCCGTGATGGACGGATTCAGAATTCTGGACCGCACGGATGTAAGATAGTCGTGTGTTGCCATGGAGGAGGCCAGAGATGCTCATCGACGCGCATACGCATATTAGAATCGGCGAGAATCCGGAAAATGCGGCGGGGTTGGTGGGGTCGCTTCGGGCGTCAGGAATTGATAAGGCGTTTGTGCTGGCCGACCATCCGCTCAATGACTGCACGACCGAGCAGGTTCTTCGGGAAATCAAACCGTTTTTCGGCACGCTTTACGCGGTGGCGACCATCTCCTCGTTTCATCCGCAACCGAGTTTGTTTCAGTTTGAAGAGTGGCTGTGGACGCGGCAAATCTACGGGCTGAAGTTCTATCCCGGCTATGAGCATTACTATCCCGATGCTGGCTTGTTCCTTCCGTACCTTGAGCTCCTTCAAAAATACAACCGCCCGGCGATGTTTCATTCGGGCGACCCCATCAAATCCGACGGCGCATCGCGAGCCAAGCTCAAGTACGCGCATCCAATCCACATTGATGATGTGGCGACCGATATGCCGGAGCTCAAAATCATTATTTGCCACATGGGATACTCATGGGTGATTGACGCGGCCGAGGTGTGCTACAAAAATCCCAATGTTTGGGTGGATGTTTCGGGCTTTGTCTACGGAAAGTTCACGCCGAAAGATTATTTCAATTTCCAGCATTTTTTGGGAGAATTTCGGCGGGTGATGAGCGATCCTTCGCGGTTGATTTTTGGCACTGATTGGCCGGTGGTTGATGATCACGATTCGTATCTTTACACGATGCGCGCGTTGATTCCAGCCGAAGAGCGCGAGCTCTTTTTCTGCCACAATGCCGCCCGGGTGTTCGGGGTAGAGGAGGAATTTGGATTGAAGTAAAGACTGTTGGAGGCCGAGTGGCCTGCAAGTTTGTGGGCTACCAGACCTCCTTAGGTCAAACAGGGTTAAACACCCTGTTTTTTTGTTTAAATCCTTATGGGCATATTCGCACGAATATGACCATGGAAAGATTGGCGGATTCTTATTTTTTCAACCTTCTCTAATTCGCGCGAATAGGCGAATAGTAATTGGGCGCGTTGAATTTACTTTTTAACCAAAAATTGGTAAGATTAAAACATAAGTTTTTTGGAGATATGATGAAAAAGCTTGCTATTTTTTCAGTGATTATTTTTGTCGCAATCGTCTTGAGCGTCATTTTTGGGTCAACAAAAGTTAACAATCTCAGTCAGTCGCCGGCCGAAGTTGTGAGCGGGCTCACTGGCGTGGAAATTACTATGAAGATAGAAAGTCCGGCCTTCGGGAATGCCGCCAAAATCCCATCCAAATATACCTGTGATGGCGCGGATATTATTCCGCCGCTTCAATTTTCTGATGTACCGGCCGGCGCGAAAAGTTTGGCGATAATAATGGATGATACGGATTCGCCGAGCGGCGACTGGCTTCACTGGTCGGCATGGAACATCGCGCCCGAGACGCGCGAAATCCGCGCGGGTGAGGTTCCGGCCGGCGCCGTAGAGGGAAAAACAAGTTTTGATGATGTGGGTTACGGCGGCCCGTGCCCCGGGCGAGGGGAGCACCGGTATTTTTTCCATCTCTATGCTCTGGATTCAATGTTAGATTTACCGCGGGGAGCAGACCGCAGTCAGCTGGAAGCCGCGTTAGCGGGGCACATTCTGGGACGAGCGGAGTTTTACGGGTTGTATAAGCGGATGGGCAATTAAATTCAAAATACAAAATTACAAATCCCAAATAAATTCTCCGCCAAAGTCCGCCTTAGCCCGCCTAAGGCGGACTTTGGCGGGCTAAGGCGGATGCGCCTCGGGCGCAAAAATTTCAAAATCTAAAATTCAAAACATTTTGATATTTGAATTTTGGTTATTGTCTCCCTTCGGGAGATCCCCCGCAGGGGGATAATTTATTTGGAGCTTGTCCGCCAGCTGGCGGATTGAATTTGGTGCTTTTAATCTTTGCTAAAAGCTATGCTATCTATTATCATCCCGACATTAAATGAAGAAGAGAATCTGCCCAAGCTTTTGGAATCCATAAAAAAACAGGAGGGCGTGGAATTGGAAACAATCGTCGTTGACGCGCAATCAACCGATAGGACGCGGGAAATCGCTAAAAAATACGGCGCGCGGGTGATAGACGGCGGGCTTCCGGCAACCGCGAGAAATTTGGGCGCGGCGGCGGCCATGGGCGATATTTTGCTTTTTTTGGACGCGGATGTGGTTTTGCCGGCGCCGGATTTTCTGGAAAAAACATCCGCAGAATTTCGTGAACGCAAATTCGGCATCGCCACTTGCGCCGTTTGTCCGATTTCGGACAAGAAAATTGATAAGCTGTTTCATAACACTTACAATTTATACGCGAAAATTGTCCGGCGCCTAACGCCGCGCGCGCCGGGATTTTGCATCTTCGCGCGAAAAGATATTCACGAGGCAATCGGCGGGTTTGACGAGGCGATCAAGCTTGCCGAAGACCACGATTATGCCGAGCGCGCCGGAAAAATCACCCGTTTCGGAATCCTAAAGTCGTATCCGATTATGGTCTCGGTGCGGCGTTTTGAGCGCGACGGCCGGCTCAATGTCGCCGCCAAATATCTCCTTTGCGAAGTCCATCTGAAATTAAAAGGCCCGGTAAAATCCGACATTTTTAAGTATCGATTCGGGTACACCCCGTTAGAAGTTCGCCAGAAAAAATTTATTAAAAATTTTTTCTCTAAGAAGTCGAAGTTCAAAGATAATTAGTTTTAATAATCTGTCGAACCCCGTAGTAGAAATAAGATAAACTTCTAACGGGGTACAAGAATAGAAAATAGAATCTAAAATTTGGAATTTGGAATGAGGACGCGCGCGTCGGAATCCAGCCGTGAGGCGGGAAAACCATCGCGGGCTTGCTAAAAACAGCAATTTTCAGATATAATATGCGCAAGGAGGAGAGGATAAATTTATGTCAAGAACAATTATTTCCGATACCTTGAAAAAGGTCGGCGAGGCGGTAACATTATGCGGCTGGGTGAATGTCCGCCGCGATATGGGCAAGATTGTTTTTATTGACCTTCGCGATCGCAGCGGCATTATTCAGGTCGTCTTTTTGCCGTCGGATCCAGAATTATTAAAATTGGCAGACGGCCTGCGGTCGGAGTTTGTCGTGGAAATTTCCGGCGATATCCAGGCGCGGCAGGAAAAAGCGATCAATCCTAAACTTCTGACCGGAAAAATAGAACTCTTGGCGAAAGAGCTTAAAATTTTAAACGCGGCAAAAACCGCGCCGTTTGAAATTGATAAAGACACCTTGGGCGTAAATGAAGAACTCCGCCTAAAATACCGTTATCTTGATTTACGCGTTGAACGGATGAAAAATAATCTGCTGGCGCGGCATCGGGTCGTAAATTTTTTGCGCGATCATTTTTTCGCTCGGGGATTTATTGAGGTGGAGACGCCGGTTTTGACCAAGGGTACGCCCGAAGGTTCGCGCGAATATCTGGTGCCGGCGCGCCTTCATCCCGGAAAATTTTATGTTTTGCCGCAGTCGCCCCAGCAATTCAAGCAGCTTTTAATGGTCGGCGGGCTGGAGCGGTATTTCCAAATTGCCAGGTGTTTTCGCGACGAGGACCAGCGCGGCGACCGCCAGCCGGAATTTACGCAGTTGGATTTGGAAATGAGTTTTTTGTCGCAGGAAGAAATAATGTCAATCACGGAAGAGGCGCTGATTGCGCTCGCGGAAAAAATTTATCCGCAAAAGAAAATCCGGCAAAAGCCGTTCCCGCGCCTGAGCTGCGCCGAGGCGATGGAAAAATACCATTCCGACAAGCCGGATTTGCGCAACGACAAAGCCGACCCGGACGAGCTGGCTTTTTTGTGGGTGGTGGATTTTCCACTTTTTGAATATTCGGAAACGGACAAGCGGCTCGTTTCCGCGCACCATCCATTTACTGCGCCGCAGGACGCGGATGTTGAGCTTTTGGATGAAAAACCGGCTGATGTTAAAGCCAAAGCATACGATATCGTTCTCAACGGGTATGAAATCGGCGGAGGAAGCGTTAGGATTCATAAACGCGATTTGCAGAATAAAATTTTTGAAATTTTGGGGCTCAAAGAGAAAGAAATCGCCGCCAGATTCGGGCACCTGCTGGAAGCGTTTGAATATGGCGCGCCGCCGCATGGCGGAATTGCCTGGGGGCTTGATCGCTTAATCGCGATTTTACAAAATGAACCGAATATCCGCGAAGTGATCGCTTTCCCCAAAACCGGCGACGCGCGGGATGTAATGATGGGAGCTCCGTCTGAATTACCGGAGTCGCAACTTAAAGAAGTGCATATTCAAATAAAAAAATAATTTTTTGTATATAGTATTTTGTATATTGTATTTCGTATTTTTTACGATAAATACAATATACTGGATACAAAATACAATATACCAATATGGCCATTCCCGCAAAAGTGCTTAGGCACTTGCAAAAAAATAAAACGCCGCATCAAGTGGTGCGTCATAAAAAAGTCTACACCGCCTTTGATTTGGCGCGCACTCTGGATGAGAAATTTGAAAAAATCGCCAAAACATTGCTTGTCCGCGCCGATAAGCGGTATGTCGTCGTAACGATTCCGGCGCATTATCGGCTTGATCTCGGCAAGCTAAAAAAAGTTTTAAAGGCCAAGGCGGTTGAAATAGCCAAGGAGCCGATGATTAAAAAAGTTTTGAATTTCAGGCCCGGGGCGATTGTTCCGTTCGGAAAATTGCATAAACTTGAAACCGTTTTTGACGCTGGCCTCCGTAAAGCGAAAGAAGTCGTCGTCGGCGCCGGCAGTTTTACCGAGTCGCTTAGAATGAAAGTTAAAGATTTGGAAAAATTGGAGGATGCGACCGTGGCCGATATCGGCAAGTCAATTGAAAAAGATTTGATGAAGGCGGTTGAAAAGGGCAAGAAGGTTATCAAAAAAGCGATGAAACGGGCGACAAGTAAAAGAAAATAGAAACTCCATACGAAATTACGAAATTTTACGAAAAGTACGAAATACGAAAACTTTTCGTAACTTTCGTAGCTTTTTCGTAATTTCGTATGAGATAAACATAACTATCTGCGGTAAGTGATTTTTAATATATAATTTTATCACATAGTAATGTTTGAATTTAGAATAGATAAATTTTCCGGACCGTTGGATTTGCTCCTGCAATTGATTGAGCAGGCGAAATTGGATATTTCGGAAATTTCTTTGGGAAAAGCGACCGAGCAGTATCTCGGTTATGTCAATCAATCGCCGCAGATCGCGCCCGAAGAGTTGGCGGATTTTTTGGTTATCGCCACCAAGCTGATCCTGATTAAATCACGGCTTTTATTGCCGACTTTGGACATTGAAGAAGAGGGCTCTTCTTTAGCCGACCAGCTCAAAATGTACAAAGAGTATGTGGAAGCGACCAAGGTGATGGAAAAAATCATCAGAAAAAAACATTTTGTATATTTACGCGAGCGGATGCTTGTTTCCGCGCCGGCTTTTCGGCCGCCAAAGGGACTGACCGTTCTCCGATTAGCTGAAGTTTTTGCCCGCGTTTTGCATGCTATCGCCCCGCTCGCCGAATTGCCGAAAAAAATGATGCTGAAGGCCATTTCCATCGGCGAAAAAATGGAGCAGATAAAAAAAATTATTTTTGAGCGCGCGCGGTCAGGTTTCCGTCATTTCTTAAAAGAAGCAAAAAATAAAACCGAAGTGATTATCAGTTTTCTGGCGCTTTTGGAATTGATTAAGCAAAAGGCGGTTACGGTCAGCCAGAAGAATTTATTTGAAGATATAGAAATCAAGCAAGCATAGAAACATACGGCGCTTTGCGCCTAAACATCTAAGCAAATTTGTTTCGATGCTTCGATGTTTTGATGTTTATATGCAATTTATGTCCCTAAAATCCAAAATTGAGAGTTTATTATTTATCGCCGCTCATCCGCTGGCGGAGAAAAAAATCGCCGAACTTGTTGGCGAGGCGGTTGACGCCGTCAAAGGGACGATGCGAGAACTCACGGCCGAATACGCGGAAAAGGGAGTGAGAATTTTGAAGATTGGAAATGAATATCAAATGTCCACCAGTCCGGATAACTCCGGGCTGATCCGTGATTTTGTGAAAGACGAAACGACCGGCGAGCTTACCCGCCCGTCGCTGGAGACGCTCACGATCATCGCTTACCGCGGGCCGATCACTAAAGCCGAATTGGAGCAAATCCGCGGCATCAACTGCAGTTTGATTTTGCGGAATCTGATGATTCGCGGCTTGGTTGCGGCCGCCGGCGGCGGAGAACAAAGATACAACATCACTTTTGATTTTCTGAAATTTTTGGGCGTTAAATCGGCCGTTGATCTGCCGGACTATGAACGGTTAAGCCGCGATTCAAATTTGGAAAAGTTTCTGGCGCAACAATCCTCGGCCGATCAGGAGAAGGGGGTTTAGTAAAAGATTTTTTTATAACCGGTTAATCGGGATGAGTATTTTTATTTTATATCGGCTGATTTCTTTGGCATTATCCGTAATGCTCTTTTTTGTATTTGGCGGGCCGGACGGCGGAAAAACATCATCCGGCGGCATAATTGAAAAATATTTTGTCCGCGCCAAAGAGCCGCGCGTTGTTGAAAGAAGACCCCCGGAAAAACCGGCATCCGTTAATTTATCCGCCGCGCCGGCTGTTGAGGCGCAGGCTTTTTTGGTTAAGGATATTGCGGGCGGCGCGATTTTAGAAAGCAAAAATGCGGACAAGATAATTCCTCTCGCCAGTTTGACCAAGCTGATGACCGCGCTGATCGCCGTTGAGCGGGGAGCAGATCTTGATGAAATAGTTGAGATCGGCGCAAAAGACCGCGTTGGCGGGGATATTGAATATTTTTTGCCGGGCGATAAAGTTAAATTCCGCGATTTGCTTGCCGCCGCGCTGATTGCCTCATCAAATACGGCGGCAAATGTCATCGCCAAAAAAGTCAGCGGGATGCTGGCCGTCCCCAATGGCCGCGCTGAGCGCGGCGGAGAAAATTTTGTCAATTTGATGAATGAGCGAGCGCGTTTGATGAATTTTAAAAACACCGGTTTTGCGGATCCGACGGGAATTGATCCGCAGAATATCTCAACGGCCGGGGAGGCGGTCCGTTTCGCCTCTCTTGCTTTTGCGCGCCAAGAGATAAGAGAAATTCTGACCAAGTCGGAATATGGAATAACCGTTGAAAATACCGGCAGAAAAATTGTTCTTAAAAATACAGACCGTCTTTTGGGCGGCGAGCTTGACCGCGGCGATTATCAAATCATCGGGGGCAAAACCGGCTATCTTGACGAGAGCGGGTATAATCTGGCGCTTCGCGTCGCCCGCGGCGGAAATGAAATTATTGTCATCATTTTGGGGAGTAAGAGTTCATCGTCGCGTTTTGCCGAAGCTAAAGATTTAGCGCTTTGGGCGTTTGAAAATTTCCGCTGGCCGTAAGCATCGAAGCATCGAAACAACGAAACAAAGCGGGCAAGCCGCGCCAAAATTTTCGCTCGCCGCGCCCAGATTTTGCTCCGCAAAACCTAAGCGTGCAGGGCGAAAACTTAGGCGGGCAAGCCGCGAATGTATGCTTCATTGCTTTCTTGTTTTCTTGCTTTCTTGTTTTCTTGCTTCATTGCTTTTTTTACGGGTCCGTGTCAAGATATATAAGCAAGTGAAGTCCTTTCAAAATCATCAGGAGGCAATAAATGGACATTCTCGGGCACCTCTGGCAGACCAGCGCCTTGCTTTTGCCGCTCAAGGAGCCAAAAAAAATCGCCCAAGGCGCGCTTTGGGGATTGGTTCCGGATATCATCGCTTTTTCGCCGTATGTTTGGGATTTTGCTTTTGGCCGCTTTGTTGATATCCCGGCCGAGGAGTTGGAGCAGTATCTTTCGTGGGCATATCCTCTTGGCCACGGTTTGCCGATATTCTTGAGCGTCTTTTTTCTCGCCGCGGCCGTCAGATACGCGCATTGGGCGTCGCTTGGCAGTGAATTCTATCTTGAACATCGCCGTCAAAATAAATTCAGATATTTTCATTTGCCGATGCTTGGGTGGGGGATTCATATTATTCTTGACTCAATCAGCCATCAAAATTTTCTCACCCCCGTTTTCTGGCCGATTTCAAATGTCAAATGGGTCGGCATCTTCAATTATTCCAATAATGACCTGTATTATTGTTTCAATGCCATTTTGTTCATTATGTTCTTTGGAACGATTTTGATTTTTTATCCCCGGAAAAAATCTCCGCCTCGCGTCATAGGCAGATGCGCCTCTGGCGTAAAAAAGACCCGCCAGTAGGGTCTTTTTTTAATTATCAAATTTTGATAAATCTGATCAGAATGGTGATAACAGTCAGCTGGAACAGTACGCCGACCATCCATGGCCAATCTTTTTTTATTTTTGTCGTGAGACAACTATGAATTGCGAAATGAAGCCCCGAAAATTTTTTAAACCATTTGTTTTGTTGGAACGCCTCGCCGAGTCCGACGAGCAGGTCCGGCAAGATACTGCCGGCAATGCCGTAAGTCATCGCGTGCCGCGCCTCGGGCGAAACAATGTCGCCGATAAATAATACCCATAAAATCGTCAAGATGCCGTCAACAGTGACGCTGGTGACGGCCCGTTTTTTCATCTCGCCGTTTTTATAATTTTTGTAGAGCCGCGAATCGCCATGCGGAATGATGTCAAAAATAAAATGGGCGACAAAACCCGTCAAAAACGCCAAAGATGGCTCCCTGACCGTTTGGCCGATAATCATCCCGACGGTTGAGTG
>CAYHOC010000010.1:0-1952 GCA_964358135.1 uncultured Gammaproteobacteria bacterium | reverse complement strand
ATTAAGAATTAAGAATTAAGAATTTTTTTTGCCGGCTCGGTTGTTCTTAATTCAATCTTCCTAATTCCTAATTTAGCAGGGGCGGCCCCGCGCTAATCTCGTTGCGCGTAATTTTGTTTTATCTATATTTTTATAGCTGGGGCGGGAATCGGACCCGCGACCAAAGGCTTATGAGTCCTCTGCTCTACCGCTGAGCTACCCAGCCATAAAAATATAGATAAAGCAGAATTATTCAACGCTCTCAATATATCATTTCCCCGGGAACTTATCAAGATTAATACAAATTCAAAATAACGATTTCCGGCGGGTTAAAAAGGCGCGCGCGGGCGCCGGTTTCAGCGATGCCGGAGGTGATAAATAATTGCGTATTGCCAAACCGGAAGAATCCTTTGTCAAAATACCGGCCGAGCTCGGTGGGGGGCGATATGACCGGACCGTAGAGCGGAAGCCGAACCTGGCCGCCGTGCGTGTGGGCGGACAGAACCAAATCAACTCCCGATTTCATCGCGGCATAGATAACATCCGGATTGTGGGTCAGAAGTATTTTTGGTTCGTTTCGCGATGCGTCCTTAAACGCCAGAGCGACATTTTCGCCGCGGCTCGCGTATTCTTTCGTTCCGCCAAGATAAATCCCGCGTCCGCGGATTTTAATCTTTTCGCCGCTATTTTCCAAAAGCCGGATATTTTGTTCGGCCAGATATTTTTTGATCGCCGCGATTTTTTCCGGCATCAAAAAAAATTCTTCGCGGCTCGCTCCGTAGCCGGAATCGTGATTTCCCAAAACGGCAAAAGTCGGTATTTTTTGCGCCATTTCTCCCAGCGGATAGAGATATTTTGTTTGTTCGGCGGTTGAATCAACCAGGTCGCCGGCAATCAAAACCAGATCCGGATTTTCCTCCTGGATTTTTTTCACAATCCGCTTGAAGAACGGGTCTTTTTTGTAAAGGCCGGAGTGGGAATCGGAAATGAGCGCGATTTTTATCGGTTCGCCGCCTCCATTTTTCAAATTCACGGTTTCGCGTTTGATGACAATAATCCGCGGCTCAATAAAACTGCCGTAGGCGACGGTCAGAAAAACGGTTGCGAGAATAATCAGGCAGAGGCCGGAAAAAATCGGCCATTTGGCGAGCCGCCCCGATGCCTCTTGGATACGGGGCGCTCCGTTCGTAGCATCGGAGCGCTCCGTATCGTCAGCATCGGAGCGTCCGGATTTTTTTAAAAAGGCGTCGCGGAGCACGATGTAAAACAAAATTGCCGAGACAATCAGGGCTTCGGCTATGAGCGGATCGTAAATCCATTTGAAGATATTTGCGTCCATCAGTCGTTCGTGTTAAAGTAAAATTACCGTTCCTTTGAGGTGAAAAATGGCCAAAACGCGGCGGGCGCTCGTCATTGTTCTGGCAATCGGTTTTACGATCATCGGCCCGATTATCTTAATGGGGATTACCGCCAGAGTCGCGGTTTGGATGGGCTACTGGTCGTACTTGGTCTACTTCGTTTTTGAGGTCGTTTGCTCTTTTTCCGTTTTGCTGCTTTATAATCCGGCCAAGGAAGGATTTTTTAAGCGTCTGATGAACCGCCTGGCGCGATTCAACTTTGAGCGGCCGTCTCTCGCCAAACTCATTCGCGCGAGCCAGCTTTTCGCGATTTTTGCCGTGAACTTTATTGCCGGCCCGCTGGTCGGCGCCATCTTCATCAAGCGGCTGGGATATGCGGGAAAATCAGGATACATCTTGGCCGTCGCAATGGATGCGCTTTCTGTCGGACTCGGCAACACCTTCTACCTTTTCGGCATCGGCGAATTCTTGAAAAAGCTCATTTAACAAACTAGGTCCTTCGGCCTAGTTTTTTTATTGGTGGACTCGGGAGGATTTGAACCTCCGACCTTTCGAACTTGCTCTCCCACCAAATTATAGATGATTAATTCAATATCAGCAACATTGACGTTTTCG
>CAYHOC010000009.1:4632-17877 GCA_964358135.1 uncultured Gammaproteobacteria bacterium | reverse complement strand
CACTACGGAAGTCACCTTCGCCCTCTAGTGGCGTCCATTCGTTGTGTTTGTTTGCTTTTAACTGTTTTGCAACATCCTTCAAGTTGAACTCGCCGTCGTTGTCTATGTCGTGCACTTCGTTGATAATAAACTTGTTCGCCGTTACCTTTGGACGGCCTTTTGATTTTGTGAGAGTTTTATCATCGCCAAACAACCCCAGTTGCGTGTTGGCTACAGGCGAGGGTTTGTAGCTAGTGGTGATAAGCTGTTTCAAACCAAGCTTGTTGAAATTGAGTACAAAATAGCGAAAGAAGTTGCTCTCAAACGGATCGTCGCAGTTGCAATACACTACCTTGCTACGAAATACATCGGGGTTGTATTCCAGATACGCTTCAATCTCTTTCTGGATATCGCTGTACTGGGTATAAAACTCATCGTTCTTTGCCTTTTTTGCATTTGTAAGATTGCTGTTTGCCATAATTATTTTATTAAATCCTCAATTGAAATGTGAATCGAACGCTCTAACTTCACCCGCCCAATTTTTTGGGTCGTCAATGGGCAGTACAGGATTCGAACCTGTGACCTTTCGAATGTGAATCGAACGCTCTAACCAACTGAGCTAACTGCCCAAAAAGTTAGGCGGGCAAGGATGAGCTAACCATCTAAAAATATATTACCATCCTAAACGATTTTGTCTAAAAAGTCAATCATAGTTGAAAAATCCTGCCTGATTTGGTATTATAAATCATAGAAATTATGTACGAACATCCCGAGATAAATCTTTTACGGCCGGAAGATCAAGTCGGCTACAAACCTCCGCCGAATCGGCGGAGAAAGTTTTTTGTATTTTTGATTTTTTTCGCGCTGTTGGTTTTTTTTGGCGCGCGGTTTATTTCCACCTACGGAGCGCGTCTTCCGAGCGCCGAGCCGCCGACATTTTTGGGACGGCTTAAATCCGTTTTTGCCATGGAAAGACGGCTTGAGGGCGAGGGGAGCGGGCGCGTCAATATCTTGCTTTTGGGAATCGGCGGTCCCGGGCATGACGGACCGTATCTGACCGATACGATCATCCTGGCGAGTATCCGCCCCAAAGAAGGCGAGCTCGCTTTAATCTCCATTCCCCGCGACCTGTTAGCGGAAATTCCCGGCGTCGGCGCGAGAAAAATCAATGAAGCCGACGCCTTCGGAGAACTGAAAGAGGCGGGCGCCGGCGGCGAGGCCGTCAGAAAAGCATTGAGCGGCGTTTTGAAGATGGATATTCCGTATTACGCGCGCGTGGATTTTTCTGGATTCCGCAAGATCGTTAATGATTTGGGCGGGGTGATGATTGACGCGCCGCAAACTTTTACCGACTATTTTTATCCGACAATGGACTACGGATATCAGACAATCGGATTTGCCGCCGGTAAGCAGTTGATGAGCGGCGAACGCGCTCTGCAATTCGTCCGTTCGCGGCACGGCACCAACGGCGAAGGGTCCGACTTCGCCCGGAGCCGGCGCCAGCAGCTTTTAATGGCCGCGATGAAAGACAGAATTTTTTCATTGAGCACGCTGGCCAATCCGGCAAAAATAGGAAATTTAATCAGCGATCTCGATGAGCATCTTAAAACAAACATCGGCATCTGGGAGACGGCGCGCTTGGCAAATCTCGCAAGAAATCTTGATTATGACAATATCCGCCGGCTGGTGCTGTCCGAGGGGGAGAGTGAGCCGCTTGTTTCGGAAATGCGCGACGGCGCCTATGTGCTTGTTCCGCGCTCGGGTGATTGGGGCGAAGTGAGGGGACTGGTGGAAAATGTTTTTGCGGCGCCGCCAACGGCGAAAAAAAATTCGGCCGAGACGCAAAAAAAAATTCTGGTGGAGGTGCAAAACGGAACCAAGACCGCCGGGCTCGCTTACAAAACATCGCTTAAACTTCTGCAAATGGGTTTTGATATCGTGAATGTAAAAAATGCCGCCCGCCGCGATTTTATGAAAACGGTGATTTATGACATGAGCGGAGGAAAATACAAAGAGCCGCTCGTCGAGCTGCGCAAAAGTTTAGACGCCAATGTCGGCATCAGCGTCCCGACATGGCTTAAGGAAACCGTCGGAGGAAGCGTCAAAAATCCGGATTTTGTGGTTATCATCGGCGAATCGGCATCGTAAGTTGTCACGAATCAACGAATTGAGCCACGAAACCACGAAAACGAAGTTCGTAGTTTCGTAAATAGTTCGTAGATTCGTAACAATCTATGAAAAAAGAACAAAAAATTCCTCTGGTGGCGATTGTCGGCCGGACAAATGTTGGAAAGTCAACGCTTTTTAACCGTTTAATCCAGTCGTCAAAGGCGATGACCTCCCCGATTCCGGGCACGACGCGCGACCCTAATTTTGCGCTTTGCGAATGGCGGGGAAAAATGTTCACCTTGGCCGATACCGGCGGGCTGGAGCCGGACATGAAAGAAGAAATAGAGAAAAATATCAAACGGATGGCCGAGCGGGCGATCGCCCGCGCGGACCTCATCCTTTTGGTTCTTGACATCCAAAGCGAACTTATTGCCAATGACAAAGAACTTATCAGGATGCTCGCTAAAACCAAAAAGCCGGTTATTCTGGTCGCGAACAAGGCCGATAATCTGACGCTCTCTTTGGGAATTTATTCTCCGCCGTGGCGAAATCTTCCCATCCGCGAAATATATTCCGTTTCGTCGGTGAACGGGCTCGGCACCGGCGATCTTTTGGATGAAATCATCAAAAAATTCAAGAAGTTGAAAATTAAATTGCCGGACGCGAGTACTCCGGAGCCGACAATTAAGGTGGCGATTTTGGGCAAACCGAATGTCGGCAAATCATCGCTTCTGAACGCGATCTTAAAAGAAGAGCGGGTGATTGTTTCGTCAATCCCGGGCACCACGCGCGAACCGCAGGATACGCTCATCAGTTATGCGGATGATAAAATTTTGCTCGTGGATACGGCCGGCATCCGCAAAGCGGCGCGCATTGAGCCGGGAAGCATGGAACGGCAAAGCGTCAGCAAAACAATGACCGTGGTCAGGCGCGCCGATGCGGTTTTGTTGATTTTGGATGTGGCCGGCGAAATCGCTTCTCAAGACCGCCGGCTGGTGGAAATAATCAAAGAATCGTCGGCCGGGCTGGTGATCATCGGCAACAAATACGATTTGATCAGGGACGAGGCGCGGGCGGAAAATGTTGATTTGCGAAGATACGATTTTAAAAAAGCTCTGGCCGCGGCTTTCCCCTTTATCGTTTGGGCGCCGGTGATGCTTATTTCCGCCAAGACCGGCTGGCACACGGAAAAGATTCTGGATGAGGTGATAAAAGTTGTGGCGGAGCGCAAGCGCGAGATTGCGGAAAACGCCCTGGATAAATTTTTGAAATCGGTTTTGAAAGAAAAAAAACCGCTTAAGACGCGCGGCTTCCGCCATCCTTATATATATAGAATGAGGCAAATCGGTTCGTCGCCGCCGACTTTTGAGCTCGCCATCCGTTCCAAGGCGCCGGTCAACGACGCGTATCTGAAATTTTTAGAAAAGCGCCTGCGCGAAAAGTTCGGCTTTGAAGGCACGCCGGTTAAGATAATCCAAAAAGTCATATAATGGTATATTTGATTTTAAATTATCCTGATGTCGTTGAATTCCGTTTTTGAAAATTATCCAATTAAAGATTTTACATTGGAGCGCGAGGACTGATTTCCTCCTCCTTTTCGGGGCGTAACGCCCCCCTTTGGGGGAGGACTCCAAGTGTCGTATCTGGACTCCCCGCGAAGCCGAGGGCTCCCCTTCGGGGAAGCTGGGGAAGTTAGGAATTCGTGCGTGCTATTGACATCTTTTTGGCGCTATGATATACTAAATAAAGTAAATTGTATAATAATTAAAATTTAGCTAAACTATCATAAAAAGTTCCTCTTTTGATAATTAAAAAATTGTCAAAAAATAGGAACGGACAAAATATTATGGCTGACAAATTTGAACGAACAAAGCCGCATGTGAATGTGGGCACCATTGGTCATGTCGACCACGGAAAAACAACCCTGACCGCCGCGATTCTTCAGGTATTGCGCACCAGGGGCGGAGTTGCCCAAAACAAGGGCGTTGAAGATTTGGACAAGGCCCCGGAATCAAAAGCCCGCGGCATTACGATTGCCACCGCGCATGTTGAGTACGAAACCGAAAAGCGCCACTATGCTCATGTTGACTGTCCCGGTCACGCTGACTATATCAAAAACATGATTACCGGCGCCGCCCAAATGGATGGCGCGATTTTGGTTGTTTCCGCGGCCGATGGCCCGATGCCGCAGACCCGCGAACACATTTTGCTGGCTCATCAGGTTGGCGTTCCGACGATCATCGTTTTTTTAAACAAAGTTGACCAGGTTGAGGATAAAGAATTGATTGACCTTGTTGAAGAAGAGGTCCGCGACTTGCTCAAGAAGTATCATTTCCCCGGCGACACCACGCCGATTATCCGCGGTTCAGCGCTAAAAGCTTTGGAAAATCCGGCCGACGCCGAGGCAACTAAGCCGATTACGGAACTGCTTGAGGCGCTGGACACCTATATTCCGGAACCGGTCCGCGAAACCGATAAGCCGTTTTTGATGCCAATTGAAGATGTTTTTTCAATTGAAGGCCGCGGGACGGTTGTGACCGGCAGAATTGAACGCGGGACGATCCATCTTAACGATGAAGCCGAGATTGTCGGCCTCGGCGAAACCAGAAAAACCGTTGTTACCGGCATTGAAATGTTCAACAAATCTTTGGATGAGGGCCGCGCCGGCGATAATGCCGGTCTGCTTCTCCGCGGCACCAAGAAAGATGAAGTTGAGCGCGGGATGGTTTTGGCAAAAACCGGCAGCATTACGCCACATGTTGAATTTACCGCCGAAGTCTACATTTTGACGAAGGAAGAAGGCGGCCGCCACAAGGCGTTTTTCAAGGGATATAAGCCGCAATTTTACATCCGCACCACCGATGTTACGGGCGAAGTGGAGTTGCCGGCCGGCACTGAAATGGTGATGCCGGGGGACACCGTCAACCTGACGGTTAAATTGATTGCGCCAGTCGCCTTGGAAGATAAAATGCGTTTTGCTATCCGCGAAGGCGGCAAAACAGTCGGCGCGGGCGTTGTCACCAAGATTATCAAATAATGTAACCGGGGCCTCCCGAGGAACATCGGGAAGCCCCATTACTTTAGCTCATTAGCTCATCATTAAAACCATGTCAGACACTACAAAAAAAGAAAAAGCATCCGCCCCTAGCGGAGATGAGGGGACAAAAACACGCATCCGGATAAAAATCCGCGCGTACGATAATAAAATTATTGACCAATCGGCCAAGACGATTATTGAAACCGCTGAACGCACCGGCGCGACCGTGCTGGGGCCGATACCGTTGCCGACGGAAAAAAGGAGATATACGGTTAACCGTTCCACCTTTGTCCACAAGGATGCGCGCGACCAATACGAAATGCGCACGCACAAGCGCGTGATTGACATTATCGAGCCGACTCCGAAAACGATTGATTCTTTGATGACTCTGAATTTGCCGGCCGGCGTGGATATAGAAATTAAAATGTAAATTTGATAACGCGGATACGAGCGGATTGCGCGGATAACTAAAATTTAAAACAGCCAAGCGAAGACGTAGAGAAGTCCCATGGGAAAACCTACGCCATATCAAAAGGCCGTTCTGAAGGAGTTTAAAATTTTATAAAGAAAAATTTGGCCAGTCAGAGGAGATGATCGGCCGGAAGTCCACCAAAATTTTTGAATATTTTGTCTCAAAAACTTAGGCGGATTTCTGGTTTTTGTTTTACTGGTTTGATTACACGGATTTTCGCGGATTACACGGATAACTTATCCGCGTTATCCGCTCGTATCCGCGTTATCCGAAATGAAATTTATCATTGCCAAAAAAATTGAAATGACGCAGAGGTTTCGCGCCGACGGCGCCGTTGTTCCCGTTACCCTGGTGGAAGCCGGACCGTGCGTCATCACCCAGGTTAAATCGCAGGAAAATGACGGATATGCCGCCGTTCAGGTTGGATTCGGGGCCGCGAAAAAGATCAATCAGGCCAAAGCAGGACATCTTAAGGATTTGGAAAGCTCAAAAATATTGAAGGAATTCAGAATAGCGGGCGCGGATTTGAAGCGCGGCGATAAAATTGATGTTACAAATTTTTCGGTCGGCGATATGGTTCAGGTAACCGGAGTTTCAAAAGGAAAAGGCTTTCAGGGCGTAGTGAAACGCCATCATTTTCACGGACATCCGGAAAGCCACGGCACCAAAGATTCCGTCCGCATGCCGGGCTCCATCGGCTCCGGCGGCATTCAGCGCGTTTTTAAGGGACTCCGGATGTGCGGCAGGATGGGAACGGATCAGGTGACGGTTAAAAATCTGGAAATTATGGAAGTCAATCAAGAGAAGAATATCTTGGCCTTAAAGGGCGCGGTTCCGGGCGGTCGCGGCGCAATTCTGTTTATTAAATCCAAGAATTAGGAATTAAGAATTACGAATTAAGAAATAACAAAATCCAAAATCCATAATTCTTAATTCATGATTCGTAATTCTAAAAGCATGATAAAACTTCCGGTCTATAATCAAGAGGGAAATAAGGTTGAAGAGATCGAGCTTGATCCCGTCATTTTTGGCGTTACTGCGAGCGGAGCATTGATTCATCAGGTTATCACCGCGATTATGGCGAACAAGAGAAGCGCCATTTCGCACACGAAAACGCGCGGCGATGTCCGCGGCGGCGGCAAAAAACCATGGAAACAAAAAGGCACCGGACGCGCCAGGCACGGTTCAATCCGTTCGCCGATCTGGCGCGGCGGCGGCGCAACTTTCGGTCCGAGAAGCAATAAAAATTTTTCCCAAAAAATCAACAAAACCATGAGGCGCAAAGCGCTTTTGGCTGTAATTTCCGATAAAGTTGCCGCGAATAAATTTATCGTTTTTGATGATTTTAAGATTAGCGCGCCAAAGACCAAAGCGGCGGCCGCCGCGATAAAATTATGGAAAGAAAAAATCAACGTCGATTTCGGCCGAAAGGTCATTTTCGCGGCGCCGAGAATCTCTGAAGAACTGATGCGCGCGTCAAAGAATCTCCCGAATTTTTGGCTGACCGGAGTTTCCAGCTTGAGCGCGTATGAAATTTTGAATAACAATCTTTTAGCAACAACGGTCGGCGGAGTCAAAAAAATGGAAGAAATGTTTGGAAAGTAGGATAACACGCCTGCCTGCGGTAGGCAGGGATAAGAGCTGATAACGCGGATGATATCCGTGTAATCCGCTCGAAATCCGCGTAATCAAGTTGTAATATGGGTATCTTTGACAGATTCAGAAAAAAAGTTGATAAAAAAAGATTGGAAAAGAAAAATTCCAAGGAAGAAGTTTTGGATTTGGCGGGAAAGAAAACGGAGGCGGTAAAAAAAGTAACGGCAAAAAAAGAAGATACCGGCCGCGCTTATCATATTTTAATCAGCCCGCTAATCACCGAAAAACTTACGGCCGACGGCAAGTATGGATTTTGCGTGAGTCCGGACGCCAACAAGGTGGAAATTGCCAAAGCGATTGAAAAGGTCTACGGCGTCAGGCCGCTGGCCGTAAATATTGTGAATGTCCGCGGCAGAAAGGTGCGTTACGGAAAAACTTCCGGCCGGACAAGCAATTGGAAAAAAGCGATCGTTACCCTAAAAAAGGGCGATAAAATTGACATCGTTGAAGGTTGATAACGCGGATATGAGCGGATAACGCGGATAAGATATCTGCGGAAATCCGCTGAAAATCCGTGGAAATCCAGATGTTGGTAGAAAGAGAAAACGATCAATAATAGATGAAAGTAATAAAGTAAATAGCATGGCACTCAAATTCTACAAACCAACCACGCCGGGAAGAAGGTTCGCGTCAGTCGATACCTTTTCTGATGTTACCAAGACCGAGCCGGAAAAGAAACTGATTTTTATCAAAAAGAGGAGCGGCGGCAGAAACGCCCAGGGTAAAATTACCGTCAGGCATCGCGGCGGCGGAGCCGGGAGATACATCCGTTTAGTTGATTTTAAGCAGGATAAATACGGCATTTCCGGCAAGGTTATGGCCATTGAATACGATCCCGGCCGCGGTCCAAGAATTGCTTTGGTTGAATATTCGGATAAAGAAAAAAGATACATTCTGGCGCCGATGGATTTGAAAGTTGATGATGAAGTTGTGTCGTCAAGGTCAAGAGTTGACGTAAAAATCGGCAATCGCATGCCCCTGGAGTTTATTCCGGTCGGCGTGATGGTGCATAATTTGGAGTTTTTTCCGGGCAAGGGCGGGCAGGTAGTCCGTGGCGCCGGTTTGGGCTCGCAGATTATGGCGCTGGACGGAGATATGGCGCTGATTAAATTGCCTTCGGGAGAAATCCGCAGATTTTCTAAAAATTGCGCCGCTTCCATCGGCCTGCTCGGAAATCCGGACGCGCGCCTGGTGCGGCTCGGCAAAGCCGGGAGAACCCGCCATTTGGGCATTAAGCCGACGGTCCGCGGCAAGGCAATGAATCCGGTTGACCATCCGCATGGCGGCGGCGAAGGCAAGCATCCGATCGGTATGAAGTTTCCGAAGACCAAGTGGGGTAAGCATGCATTGGGCGTAAAAACCAGAAAACATAAAAAATGGAGCAATAAATATATTGTTTCAAGGAGAAAACGATAACGCGGATACGGGCGGATTACACCGATATTAAATCCGTGTTATCCGCAAGAATCCGTGTAATCGAATGGATTCATAAGGATTAAGAATAAGCGAAGAGTATCTAAAATATTTTAGAAAGACATATATGTCACGCAGTCTAAAAAAGGGTCCTTATCTTGATGAGAACCTGATGAAAAAGATTTCCAAATCCCGCGCCGGGGACAAGACGGTAATTAAAACCTGGGCGCGGGCCAGCGTCATCACTCCGGAAATGGTCGGTTTTACCATTGGTGTTTATAATGGCAAACAGCATTTACCAGTTTTTATCGTGGAGAATATGGTCGGACACCGTCTGGGAGAATTTTCACCGACAAAGAAATTCGTCAGACACGGCGGCAGGATGCAAAAAGAATTGGAACTTAAGCAGGCGGAAGCGACCAAGGCGCAAACAGCCGCGGTAACGGCCGCGCCGGCTAAGAAATAGCAGATCGATAACGCGGATACGCGCGCCTACCCGCCTCTGGCGGGGATAACACGGATTTAATATCGGCGTAATCCGCCCATAATCCGCGTAATCAAATATGGAAGTGAAAGCTTTTGCGAGATACATTAGAATGACGCCGCGAAAAGTAAGATTGATTATAGATATGATCCGCGGCAAAAGAGTTCTGGAAGCAGAAACGATTTTGAAATTTACTCCGCGCCTGGCCGCCAAACCGGTATTGAAGCTTTTGAATTCAGCCGTCGCGAACGGCAAAAATAATTTTAAGCTTGACGAGGCGAATTTGTTTATAAAAAAAATTACCGCGGATCAGGGCCCGGCGCTCAAGCGCTTCCGCCCGAGAGCCTTCGGCCGCGCCGCAATGATCAAGAAGCGGATGTCGCATATCACCATCATTTTAGAGGAAATGGCGACGAAGTTGACTAAACAAGAGAAGAAGAAAGAAACCAAAAATTGATAAATCTGAAGAGAAGAAGAAATAAAGCTCATACGAAATTACGAAAAAATACGAAAAGTACGAAAAAGTCTTTCGTATCTTTCGTAAAATTTCGTAAGTTCGCATGTAAGATATGGGTCATAAGGTAAATCCAAGAATATTCAGGATGGGCATAACCACGGGCTGGGATTCCAGATGGTTTGCCAGACGAAAAAATTATAGCGATTTATTGCGCCAGGATATTGGAATTAGGAGGTTTTTGACGGCGGAATTAAAAGAAGCGGCCGTAGAAAAGATTGAAATTGAAAGAACCGTAAACGCCCTGACAATAGTTGTGCATAGCGGCAAGCCGGGTTTTATCATTGGCCGCGCCGGAACCGGCGCCGAGGTGATTAAAGACAGGGTTAAAAAGAAATTTTTCCCGAGAGATAAAAAAGCCGTCATCAATTTGAATATCGTTGAAGTTTCCCGTCCGGCGCTTTCCGCCGCCATCGTCATTCAGGGGATGATCGCTGATTTGGAAAAACGGATGCCCTTTAGGAGGGTCTTGAAGCAGGCGATTGAGCGCACGGAAAAAGCCGGCGCCAAGGGCGTTAAAGTTACGGTTTCCGGGCGTTTGAATGGCGCGGAAATCGCCCGCACCGAAACCCTGATGAGCGGTTCGGTTCCGCTCCACACCTTGCGCGCGGATATTAATTATTCCCGCGGCGTTGCCAGAACGATGTATGGAGCAATCGGCGTTAAGGTTTGGATCTACCGCGGCGAGATTTTCAGAAAATAGATTACACGGATACGGGCGGATAACACGGATATGAAATCTGTGGAAATCTGCTAGAAATCTGTGGAAATCCAGTAGAGACTTTGAGAGTAAAAATAATCTTTAATCATCGAAGGATATAGATAGGCAAGAATTATGTTTATCCCCAAGAAAGTAAAACATAGAAAGTGGCATAAAGGCAGAGGTCAAGGAAGGCGTGTTGCCACCCAAAAGCTTGAGTTGGCGTTCGGAAATTTCGGACTTAAAGTTTTGGATACGATTTGGATTACCTCGCGCCAGCTTGAAGCGTCCCGCCGCGCCATGACCCGTTATATTAAGCGCGGCGGCAAAATTTGGATTCGCGTTTTTCCCGATAAATCAATCACCAATCACGGCAATGAATCGGTAATGGGCAGCGGCAAGGGCGCGGTGGATTATTATGTCGCCCGCGTGCGCCCGGGAACAATAGTTTTTGAAATGGACGGTATCGCGGAAGATGTCGCCCGCGAGGCCTTCAGATTGGCCGGGCATAAATTGGGGGTTAAAACCAAATTTATCACGAAGTAGATAACACGGATATGGGCGGATAGCACAGATAATTATCCGCGTAATCCGTTTGAAATCCGTGTAATTAAATATGAAATTTGAAGAATTGAAGGTAAAATCAGCTGCCGAGCTCCAAAAGCTTTTGGCCCAGAGCCGCGAAGAAATGCGCGCCGCCAGATTTAGGGCGTCAAAAAATGAGCTTAAGAATATCAGGTCAATCCGCGTCATCAAGGAGCGGATCGCGCGCATCCTTACCATTCTTAATGGTTTTAAGAAATAACGAATATGAACGAACCAACAAATAAAACCAAGAGAACTTTTAGCGGCGTTGTCACCAGCGCAAAAATGCCGAAGACTTTGGTTGTGAAAGTTTCCAGAGTTGTAACTCATCCTAAATATAAAAAGCAGTATTCAAGAAGTAAAAAGTTCAAGGTGCATTACGAGAACGGCGAGTTTAAGACCGGGGATTCGGTCAAGTTTGTTGAATGCCGCCCGCTCTCCCGCGATAAAAGATGGAGAATTATCAAGTAAAATTCTAAATTCTAGATTCCAGATTCTAGATTCTAAAATATGGTTCAGCATAGAACAATGATACAGTCGGCTGATAATACCGGAGCCAGAAAGCTCCAGGTGATTCGCGTATTGGGCGGTTATAAAAAGAGATACGGGCGCCTCGGCGATATCGTAACTTGCGTTATAAAAGAAGCCGTTCCGCACAGCATGGTAAAAAAGAGCGACATTGTCCATGTCGTCATTGTCAGGCAAAGAAAAGAGTTCCGCCGTCCGGACGGCTCATATATAAGGTTTGATGAAAACGCCGGAGTTATCGTTGACAGAAAAAGCAAAGAACCGAAAGGGACCCGTATTTTTGGTCCGGTCGCGAGAGAGTTGAGGAATAAGGGCTATATGAAAATAATTTCATTGGCCCCGGAGGTTTTGTAGTCCGATTACGCGGATATGGACGGATAACGCGGATAAAAATCAGCGTAATCCGCTAGTATCCGCGTTATCTAAAGGATATATCGTAAGAAATCACGAACAAAATTATTAAAATATTTTTTTAGAAAGAAAATATGAATTTAAAAAAGGGCGACTTGGTAAAAATTATTTCCGGAAAGGATAAGGGCAAAAGCGGAAAGATTTTGGATGTCATATCCCGGCGCAAATCCGGATCCCGCTCGGCGGGAAAAGACGAAAACAAAGTTGTCGTTGAGGGTTTGAATATCGCCATCCGTCATAGCCGTCCGCGCAAGCAAGGAGAAAAGGGACAGAGGATACAGATACCCAAACCGCTTGACGCGTCAAAAGTTATGTTTGTTTGTCCGAAATGCAATCAGGCGGTCAGACTCGGAGCCAAAAGATCGGAAGACGGCAAACGCGCACGCGTTTGCGTAAAGTGCAAAGAAGCGCTTGTTTAAGTTGTCCACGAATTACGAATATACAACTAATCCACGACATCGTCACGAATCTACGAACTATTTACGAAACTACGAACTTCATTTTCGTTGTTTCGTAGCCAATTCGTAGATTCGTATACAATTCGTAATCCGCGCACAAATATGAACAGATTGTTAAAAAAATTCAGAGAAAAAGTTGTTCCGGCGTTAAAAAAGGAATTTGATCACAAAAATGTGATGGCGGTTCCGCGCCTTTCCAAAGTTGTCGTCAATGTCGGTTTGGGGCACTCGCTCAAAGACCCGAAATTTTTGGATATCGCCGAAAATACCATCCTAAAGATCACCGGGCAAAAGCCGGTCAGAAAAAAAGCAAAGAAATCAATTTCCGCGTTTAAGATCAGGGAAGGAATGATTGTCGGGATGATGGTAACGCTCCGCGGCGAAAAGATGTATTCCTTTTTGGATAAACTTATAAATATCACCTTGCCGCGCGTCAGAGATTTCCGCGGAATTTCAGCCAAGCAGTTTGACGGCCACGGCAACATCACCATCGGTTTTAAGGAAAATATCGCTTTCCCGGAAGTTTCCCCGGACGAAATCGAACGGACGCACGGCATGGAAATTACCATCGGCACCACGGCCGGGAGCAACGACGAGGCCGAAGCGCTTTTAAAACATCTCGGATTTCCGTTTAGTAAATAGATAACGCGGATATGAGCGGATAGCGCGGATAAGTTATCCGTGTAATCCGCGAAAATCAGCGTAATCAAATATGGCAACATCAGCGCAAAGGTCAAAGACAAATAAAAAACCGCGTTTTTCAACGAGGGCTGTTAACCGTTGCTGGCGTTGCGGCAGAAAGCGCGGTTATATGCGCGACTTCAAGTTGTGCCGGATTTGTTTCAGAGAGCTTGCCAACCGCGGAGAATTGCCGGGTATTAAAAAAGCCAGCTGGTAAA
>CAYHOC010000009.1:0-4532 GCA_964358135.1 uncultured Gammaproteobacteria bacterium | reverse complement strand
AGAAACGCCTCAATGGTTAAAAAAGCCGAGGTGGTTTTGCCGTACTCGCGGGTTAAGTTTGAAATCTTGAAGATTTTGGAACGCGAAGGATATATCGGCGCCGTCGCGCAAACCGGTCCGCGCGAACTGAAATTTTCCCTAAAATACGACAACGGCTCCTCGGTGGTTAGAAGCATTATGAGAGTCAGTCGTCCGGGGCGGAGAACATACGCGGCATATAAAGATTTGCCGGTTGTTCTTAGCGATATCGGCATTGCCATTGTTTCCACTTCGCAGGGAATTATGACCAATAAAGACGCGAGAAGGCGCCATCTGGGCGGAGAAGTAATTTGTGAAATCTATTAGAAATAAAAGATTTCTAATATAATGTTAGGGAAGCTCGAGCAAAAAGTACCTTCTGGATAACACTAATGCGCTCCGATGCTCTCGATACGGAGCGCTCTCCGATGCTACGAACGGAGCGCCCCGTATCCAAGAGGCATCGGGGCGTCCCGTATCATGGGCATCGGGACGCCTCGCGCCACGGATAACTCTAATGTATTCGTGTTATTAGCGGGGCTCGAGCCCATTCGTGAAATCCAAAAGATAGCAGAATTGTGAATCATAAATTTTTATCAAAAAAATTTTAGTAAAGTTATATATGTCCAGACTCGGAAAAAAACCAATAAAAATTCCGGCCGAAGTAAGCATCGTTCTGGGAGCGGGTGAAATGACCGTGAAGGGGCCGAAGGGAGAAATAAAACGCCGTATGCCGCCGAGCGTGGAACTTGTTTTTGATAAAGAAAAAAACGAACTATCAAGCTCCGTTGCCGACGCGGAAAATAAGGATCTGCGCGCCCTTTGGGGACTGGCCGTGCGCCTGGCGCAGGGAATGATCGCGGGCGTGACCACGGGTTTTGAAAAGAAGCTGGAACTTGTCGGGATAGGTTTTAAGGTCCAGCAGAGAGAAAACAAGCTTGTTTTGGAAGTTGGATTTTCTCACCCGGTGGAATTTGAGCCGCCCGAGGGCATTACCGTGAAAATTGATAAAAATATCATCACCATTTCGGGCATTAATAAAGAGATGGTGGGTGAAACCGCCGCCAGAATAAGGCGCATTAAAAAGCCGGAGCCGTATAAAGGCAAGGGCATTAAATATATTGATGAGGTCGTCCGGCGCAAGGCGGGAAAGGCGGCCAAAGCGGGAGCTAAATAAAGACATCGCGGATATGGGCGGATAACACGGATTAAATGTATCAGCGTTATCCGCTTATATCCGCGCAATCCGAATGTATGAAAAACAGCCAAAAAATAAAAAGAGCGCAGCAATTAAGACGCAAGGCAAGAACGCGCGCGAAGATATCCGGCACCAATGAGAGGCCGCGCCTTTCGGTTTCCCGCACCTTGAAGCATATTTACGCCCAGCTGATTGACGATGCGGCCGGAAAGACATTGGTTTATGCCTCGGATCTTAATTTGAAAGCGAAAGATTTGAAAGAAGCTGGTGAGCGAAAGGGAAAGGCGGCGCGGGCTTATCTTGTCGGAAAAATGATTGGCGAAGGGGCCGCGAAAAAGAAAATCAAAAAAGTTATTTTTGACCGCGCGCACCGAAAATACCATGGCCGCGTTAAGGCGGTTGCCGACGGCGCCCGCGACGGAGGACTAGAATTTTAACATTTGACACCCGACATTTAACACCTGACAGTTCAGTCAATTGTCAATTGTCAAATGTCAAATGTAAATAATTATGGCTAAACAAAAAGCGGCAGGTTCAAGGGACATTCATGAAAGGCGCTCCGAAGCGCGGGAAGAGAAAGAATTTGAGAGCAAAACGGTTGAATTGGCTCGCGTCACGCGCGTTACCAAGGGCGGAAAAAGAATGCGTTTCCGTTCGGTGATTTTAATCGGCGACAAAAAGGGCCGCGTTGGTTTTGGCGTCGCCAAAGGCGCGGATGTCGCGATTTCCATCAATAAATCAACGAGAAAGGCGAAGAAAAATTTATTTACCATTCCGCTGATTAACGATACGATTCCTCACGCGGTGGCCGCGAAATTCGGAGCGGCGCGCGTTTTGGTAAAACCGGCTCCCCGCGGCGCGGGCATTAAAGCCGGCGGCGCGCTTCGGTTGGTGATGGAATTAGCCGGAGTCCCGAATGTTGTCGGAAAACTTTTGGGAAGCAAAAATAAAATCAATAACATCAAGGCGACTTTTGAAGCCCTGAAGAAGTTGAGGATCAAAAAAACGGAAAAATCCGAAGTACGAAATCCTCTTTCGATAAACTCAGGATCCCGAGCCGAGTCGAGGGAGAAATCCGAAACAAATCTAAATACTCAAATTAAATAAAAGTTTTAAACATTTTTGAAGAACATTTATGACCATTAGTTTATCAAATTTAAGCCACGCGCCCGGCGCCAAAAAGAAGATAAAAAGAATCGGACGCGGAAACGCTTCGGGACACGGAACCACCGCGACTCGCGGCACCAAGGGCCAGCGTGCCAGAAGCGGCGGCCGAGCCGGCCTTCGCGCCATGGGGATGCGGCGGATGATTATGGCGTTGCCCAAAATGGGCGGCTTTAAGAGCAAATACGCCAAAGCCAATGTTGTCACTTTGAAATTTTTGGCGTTAAAAGCGCCAGCCGGGACCGTCAATCAGAAAATTTTAAGCAAACTCGGGATTGTTGAATCGGGCCGCGGGGGAATTAAAATTTTGGACTCGGTTGATTTTAAGCTTGAAAAGAAGTATGATGTTTCCGGATGCGAGGTCTCGGCCGGCGCCCGCGCCAAAATTGAGGCCGCCGGTGGAACAGTCGCTTAAATTTTTTATTATTCGGTTAACGGGTTCACGAGTTTCCGCCAGAGGCGGATCCGCCTTTGGCGGAAACGAGTTGTGTTTAACCCGTTAACGCGTTAACTCGTTAATAAATAATAGATAATTTCTATTCCATGTTAGAAAAACTTTCTCAAATATGGAAGACGAAAGATCTGCGGAATAACATTCTCATTGTTTTAGGGATGCTGGCAATTTTCAGATTTTTGGCGCACATCCCGATTCCGGGAGTTGATCTCGTCGCCCTCAAAAAATTTTTCCAGTCAAATCAGCTTTTTGGACTGGTCAATGTCTTTTCCGGCGGAACAATGGAAAATTTTTCAGTTGTCATGCTTGGCGTTGCGCCCTACATCACGGCTTCAATCATCTTCCAGCTTTTGACGATGATTGTCCCGAAACTGGAAGAGCTTTCCAAGGAAGGCGAATACGGCCAGAAAAAAATCAATATGTACACGCGCTGGCTGACGGTGCCGCTCGCCGCGCTCCAGTCCTTCGCGATGATTAATCTCTTAAATCAATCGTCAAGGCAGATTTTTTCAGGGCTTACTCCTTTCAGATATTTGACGATGATTCTCACGATTACCGGCGGGACGATTCTTTTGATGTGGATTGGCGAGCTCATCTCCGAGCGCAAAATCGGCAACGGCATTTCGCTTTTGATTTTTGCGGGCATCGTTTCCAGTTTGCCGCAAACAGTTCAGCAGGCGATTGTCACTTTTGATTCCTCGCAGATTTTTAATTTGGCGGTTTTCGCGGCGATCGCCCTTGTTACCATCGCCGCCGTTGTCGTCATCACCGAGGGACAGCGCAATGTTCCGGTCTCGTACGCGCGCCAGGTGCGCGGGATGAAAATGTACGGCGGAGTAAATACTCATCTGCCACTCCGCGTGAATATGGCCGGCGTTATTCCGATCATTTTTGCCATTTCCATTATTCTTTTTCCGCCGATGATCGCGCAATTTTTTATCGGCGCGAAAACCGCTTGGCTCGCGGCGGCGGCGCAATGGACCGTTGATATTTTTCAGAATTCGCTGATTTACGGCATAATGTATTTTGTTTTGGTTGTTGCTTTTACTTATTTTTATACCGCGGTTATTTTTCATCCCGACAAGATTGCTGATAATCTGCAAAAACAGGGCGGATTTATTCCGGGCATCCGTCCGGGACGCCCGACGGCGGAATATCTCCAATATGTGACCCGCCGCATCATTTTGGCCGGCGCGATATTTCTGGGCGTCATCGCCATCTTGCCGCTCATTGTCCAGTCGTTCACCGGCTTGCAATCGCTCGTTATCGGCGGCACCTCGCTTTTAATCGTCGTCTCTGTGGTTATTGAAACCGTCAAACAGATTGAGTCCCAGATGACGATGCGCGAGTACGAGGGGTATTAAGAGGCCGCGGAAATATTCATGTCATTGCCCGACTTTAGTCGGCTTAAAATTAAAGCCAGCTAAAGCTGGGAAATGATATTTTTAGATTTTTTTAGGATTTACATTAAAACACTTGACAAAATCCCGCCTTTTGGCGGGATTTTTTGTTGAATCCGTTAGAAGTTCGCCTCAAAAATCTTATTGTAATAAGATTTTTGTTATTTGATAAATATTTCGTGCGCATAAGGGGTTCTTATTGGGGTGATAACATTTACCGTTTTAAGATAAACTTCTAACGGGGTGTCCCACGGAAATGATAATGTCATAGTTGACGGAAACTAAAGTGTCATACCTG
>CAYHOC010000008.1:12614-18442 GCA_964358135.1 uncultured Gammaproteobacteria bacterium | reverse complement strand
CGGGTATTCGGTTTTTGCCGGCGTGGGAGAGCGCACGCGCGAGGGAAATCAATTGTGGCTGGAGATGAACGAGTCCGGGGTGATCAACAAAACCGCGATGGTTTTCGGTCAGATGAACGAGCCGCCGGGAGCGCGCGCCCGCGTGGCTTTGACCGGGCTTTCCATCGCCGAATATTTCCGCGATGAAAAAAATCAGGATGTGCTTTTGTTTATTGACAACATTTTCCGCTTCACTCAAGCCGGCTCCGAGGTCTCGGCGCTTTTGGGCCGCATCCCCTCGGCCGTGGGTTACCAGCCGACGCTTGCCACCGAAATGGGCGAACTGCAGGAGCGCATTACTTCCACTAAAAAAGGTTCCATCACTTCGGTTCAGGCGGTTTATGTCCCGGCTGATGATTTGACCGACCCGGCGCCGGCCACCACTTTCGGGCATTTGGATTCCACCGTCGTTTTATCACGCGGCCTATCCGAACTGGGCATTTATCCGGCTGTTGACCCGCTTGATTCTTCATCTACGATTTTGGATCCGCAGATTGTCGGCGCCGAACATTATGAGATCGCCCGCCGCGTCCAAAAAGTTCTCCAGCGCTACAAAGATTTGCAGGACATCATCGCCATTTTGGGGATGGAAGAATTGTCCGAGGATGATAAGCTGACCGTCAGCCGCGCGCGCAAAATGCAGAAGTTTTTGTCCCAGCCGTTTTTTGTCGCCGAAACTTTCACCGGCGCGCCGGGAAAATATGTGGGCGTGAAAGACACCATCCGCGGTTTCAAAATGATTTTGGACGGCGAGATGGATGATGTTCCCGAGCAGGCGTTTTATATGAAAGGCGGGATTGACGAGGTCGTCAAGAAACAATAAATCGATATTGGTAAAACAGAGTACTTGAGTTTAAATATAGTCCCCAAATTATTCTAATTAGTCTAATTATTCTAATTAGTCTAATCAATGACTAATGCCAAAAATTAGACATTTCGTCATTGAAATTTATTTAGAATAATTAGGTCAATTAGGTTAATTAGAATAATTTACGAGCTTATTGTATGTCCAAGATTAATTTCGAGATCACTACTCCCGAACGCAATGTTTTGCGCGAGGAGATAGACAGTGTCACCATTCCCACGCGCGAGGGCGAGATTACGATTTTGCCCGGGCACATCGCGCTCGTGGCGATTTTGCGCGCCGGCGAATTGGTGGTGAAGAGCGGCGGAAAAGAATCTTATATGGCGGTTTCCGGCGGATTTATTGAGGTGCAGGCGCTTCCGAAAACCACGCGCGTCATCATTTTAGCCGACACGGCCGAACGCGCCGAGGAATTATCCATCCAAGCGATTGAAGAGGCCAAGGAGCGGGCGCAACGCGAGCTGGAAGAAAAACGGAATGTTGATGATGTTTCAGCCGCCGGAGCCGCGGCCGCGCTTGAGCGCGAACTGGCGCGGCTAAAGGTTGCGCGGCGCCGAAGCCGCGGGAAATCTTCATTGGGAGTTGGAGAATAATTTTGTAGAGACGCATCGCAATGCGTCTCTATGTAAATAATAACATAAGTAGAGACACAAAATTTTGCGTCTCTACGAAAGACAGGCAGACAATTGACATTTGTCCCGCCGTGTATTAATCTGTAAGTAAAGCTCTTTGCCGGAGGAGGAAATGATGGCGCCCGCCGCGAATAAAAAGAGATTCAAGGTCCACTTGCGCTGTCCGGCTTGTAACGCCATTTTTGACGAAATCTTCCTCGTTCCATCCAATTTTCCGCCGGAGAAAGTCAAGACCGTAATCAATCTGTATATTCAGAACCGTTTGGCCGGCGGCACCCTGTCGCACCAATGCGCCAAGCAAATGTTGCCGAAAATCATCTACATTGATGAGATTTGATCCCTCGCCAGTCGGGGGATTTTATATTTGATTAAAAAATGCTATAATTGTAGAACATGAAAAAATATTTAATCATTTTGATTGTCATCTCAATCTTTTTTGCCGAGCCGGTATCGGCAGAGCCGAAAATCCGCGCGGATTTTACGACTCCAAATTATTCTTCTTTTACTTTTGCTTCGGCCGTGGTGATTGATACCGAATCAGGCAAAGAATTATTTTCTTACAACGCCGACGAAAAGCGGCCGGCGGCAAGTTTGACCAAATTATTGGGCGCGATGGTGACGCTGGATTCGGTAAAAAATCTTAACAAAAATATCTGGCTTTACGGCTCGGACCGGGTGGGCGGGCAATCTTTGCCTGTAAAAATCCGCGCCAAGTTTAAAACGATTGACCTTTTGTACGCCAGTTTAATGTTTTCGGCCAACAACGCCGCCAACGCTCTTTATCGCGCCACGGGATTGTCGCAGAAAAATTTCATCAAAAAGATGAACGCTAAAGCCGCAAAACTCGGCGCCGTGAATTCCGTTTTTGTTGATCCAAGCGGCATCAAGCCGGAAAACATTTCTACCGCTTCGGATATGGCAAAAATCGCCCGCGCCGCTTTTGGATATAAAAAAATTTCAGAGATCACTTCCGGATTTGATAAAACTATTGTTGCCGTTATCCCGCGCAAAAAATTTTATTTCAAAAACACCAACAAACTGGTGCGCGATAATGACGGCTCTTACATCGTGAGCGGCAGTAAGACCGGATATCTGGGGGAAAATTATATGAATCTCGCGGTAAAAATCCGCACGGAAAAAGGGAATGAGGTGGTGGTGGTCGTGTTCGGCGATAAAACCATAGAAGACGGATTCGCCAATGCCAAAATGCTGGCTGATTGGACCTGGGGTAATTATGTCTTTTAGATTTCTTTGTGAGGCATAGTCGGCTGGAGCGTATTTGGTGTTTCTGTATTATTTTGGATTTCCACAGACCTGCCTGCCGGCAGGCAGGTTTTTAGCAGATTCCCACGGATTCCCGCACCTTTTTCAGCGCCCCGACCTCCCCAAGTTTGTACTCCCCGTTCCCGGAGGTCGGGTCGCCCCAAGTTAAAATAAATAAAAAGGTGCGGGATTGTTTTTTTGATTTCTTGATTTCTATGATATAATAACTATATGGCGAGGAGGAACATTCAGGAATTAAAATCAAAGACATTGCGCTGGATAAATATCCCGCGAATCGGCCGCGCCGAAGCGGAATATCTCCGCGAAAATTTTAAGTTTGAAGCGCTGGATGTTAACGCCTGCCTGCCGCCGCTCCAGCGTCCGAATCTTTTTACGCGGAACGGTTATCTTTTTGTTATCTTTCTTTTTCCGTATTACGACCGCCAGGCGCGCGCCGTAAAATCCGCCGAAGTGGATTTTTTTGTTACGCAAAATACGCTGATCACCGTCCATTCCGGCGAACTTTTGCCGCTCAAGCATTTTTGGGACCGGACGCAAAAGTCCGGCCTCGGAGAATTCAAAAATGTCGGCGAGCTGTTTTATAAAATCAGCAGCCGCTTGGTGCAGGAATGTTTTCCGATGCTCGCGCATATTTCCAACGACATTGACGAGGTGGAGAAAAAAATGTCGCAAGTTTTTGCCCGCGAAACAATTTCCGAGATTCTCCGCATCAAAACGAATATCGTCAATTTTCAAAAAACAATCCAGAGCCACAAGGCGGTCTTCAGAAAATTGATGAACGAGAGCAACGGATTCGCGGATCTCAAAAGATTGGAAATTAATTTTAACTATCTCGTGGAAGAGACGAAGGAAATCTGGGAGGGGCTGGATAATTACCGGAGCACGATTGACGCGCTCCACGAAGCCAATGATTCGCTCATCAATTACCGCACCGGCGACATTATGCGGACGCTGACGATTTTTTCGGTCGTGATTTTTGTGCTGACTTTGATCGTCGGTGTATTTAATTTAAATCTGATTGACAGTCCCTTACGCGACTATGACGCGGGATTCAAAGCGGTCATTGGAGTGATGGTCGTCGCGGTAACCGGTTTGTTGCTGTTTTTCAGGAAAAAGAGATGGTTTTAGGCGGGGCCGGCTATCAGCTATCAGCCGTCAGCTTTCGGCTATCAATAAATAAAATCCCCCGCCGATTTGGCGAGGGAGTTTTTGTCAGTGAAGGAGCTTTTGTTCCAAAACATTTTTCCAGAGTTTCACCAGCGATTCGCGGTCCGTGGTGGGATCGGTAATGCCGAGATCCACATGGGCCGCGCCGACGGCGCGATCGCGTGCGCCGCCGTTTTTTTCTCCGAACATATCTTTCAGATGCTGATTCAGGTCAAGCTGCTTGTCGTAAGTGCGCGCCTTGATTTCCACGCGGCCGTCAACAATCGCCCAGACATAGACGGTGGTAATGCCGCGCTGTTTGATGAGCTCGTCGGCGATGGTCGCCATGTAATCGGTGTAAGCGGCCGGGATTTCACCCAGGCCGGAGACGAGCGCGGTCTCGCCGCGTTTGAAGTTCAAGGGATCGTAAGCGCGGTGAATCATTTCCATCCAGGCGGTGTCGCGCGCCGAGAAAAAAATCTCGTGGATGAGATTTTGATCCGCGTGCCGGCCGAGGGCCGCCACCATTTCGCGGTCAAGTTCGGTGGTGTGGCGCGAGATCAGCCGGTCAGTGTCGCCAAAAATTCCGATGATCCCCAGCGCCGCCGTCGGGTCGGGCGTTCCCAGTTTGATTCCCAACTCAAACATCAACTTTGCCGCGAGCGAGGCGCAAGCGCCGCTTGCCTGGTGCCAATACCACGAATCTTCGTCCTCTTCCATATTGGCCGGGCGTTCATGGTGGTCAACTACGATGTTCGGTTTGCGGGGGATAGTTATTCCCAGCCGCGTATCTTCAAAGCTCGGCGAATCAAGAAGAATCAAAAACTCGTCATCCAGCCGTTTGCCGGCCAAGAGGCTGACGGGCTGATAATTGGTGAGGTGGAAACTTGAAAGCACCAATTGATTCTGCGGGTGTCCCGGTTTGCCGGCCGAGTATAGCTCGGCCGTTTTGCCGAAACTGCTCAAAATTTCCTGCATCAACGGAGGGCAGGCCAATGAATCCAGGTCAATATGCGAACGGATTATTATAACCCTGGACGGGGCATTCTGGATTAGCCGCTTAAACTTAGCCAATCTCTCGGCGGTGAGTTCCATTTTCCTACTCCTCCTCTTGTCAAACAACTACCTTTAGGGTACGCTTTTTTAACTATCCTGTCAAGATGTGGTATAATACAATCACCCAGCTTTCGTCTTTCGACCGTGAGCTCAAGGCCGAATGGCTGGGATTCCATCCTGGATTCCGAGCGCGCTTTTGTTGCCAGTGGCAAGAAAAGCGGGGGAAGTAATTTTTTGTATATGGCACAGGACATTAAGTCAGAGGGAAAACCAAAATCGCAACCGGAGGGGATTATCAATTCCGCCGAAGTTTTAAGCCCAGAAGTTCCGCGCGGAATGGAGACATTGGCGGAGACAAAAGCGGAAAAAGAATATACCCCCGACGCGCCGCCGGAAATAATTCCGAATATCCCGCCGGAAAAAATCGGCGAAGTTTATGTTTCCCCGCCTCCGCCAGCTGGCGGAGCGCCGCAAAAAGATTTTGTCACCAAAGAAGTTGAAGCCGTTATGTCAAAGGGGATGGACAAGACCTTCGCGGAGCTGCCGCCGGATTTGCAATTGAAATTCAAGTCCGCGGGCGAGGAGGCGGCGCAAAAAATCAGAGGGTTTTTGTCGCAAGCTAAACAAAAAGCGCGCGAGATTTTGGAACTGATCAAATCATGGCTCCGCCTGATTCCCGGCGTCAGCCGTTATTTTTTGGAACAGGAGGCGAAGATTAAGACGGATGAAATTTTAAAAATCGCGGAAGAAGAAAATAAAAAGCAATAAAGCAATGAAGCAAAAAAGCAAGAAAGTCCCCCTGCGGG
>CAYHOC010000008.1:0-12514 GCA_964358135.1 uncultured Gammaproteobacteria bacterium | reverse complement strand
CAAGAAAGTCCCCCTGCGGGAGATAAAATTGCTTTTTTGCTTAGGCCGCGAGGCCGTATGCTTCGTTGATTTTTTGGAATTATGTTTCAACTCGGCCTGACGCCTGAATTAGGGCAACAATTTCCGCAAGTTAACATTGGCGAAGCGAATACCGGCGCGCTTCTAATTTTTATTTTCGTCGCGGCGCTAATTGTTGTTGGAATTTTCGTGTTGCGCGCATTTTTACGCCGCAAGCACGCGATGGACATCGCTTTCCGCAAGGTGGTCCTGCTGGTCACCGTGCCGAAAGAATCCGCGGAGAAAGCCGGGGAGCAGGAAAAAACCAAAACGCATCAGGAGGTTCAGGAAAAAATTTCCGTGATGGAATCATTGCTCTCGGCGCTCGGCGGGATGAAGCGCGATTCCGGAATAAAAACCTGGTTTTACGGCGAAGACGATTCCATCGCGCTTGAGATTGCCGCCAATGACGGGCTGATCTATTTTTATCTTGCCGCGCCGCGCAAAGTCGCGCCATTTATGGAACAGCAGATCCACGCCGCCTTTCCGCTCGCGCAAGTGGAAGAAACCGCTGATTACAACATTTTTACGCCCGAAGGGGCGATCGTTTCAAATTATCTGAAGTTCAAACGCGAGCCGCTCTTTCCGATCAAAAGCTATAAAAAACTTGAAAGCGACCCGTTAAATTCGCTCACCAACGCGATGTCCAAGTTTGTTTCAGCCGAAGAAGGCGCGGCAATCCAATATGTTTTACGGCCGGTCTCGGGCAAATGGCGCAAAAGAAGCCGCAAAGTTACCGGCGCGCTCGTGAAGGGCGAGAGTTTGAGCAACGCCATGGGCGGCACATTTCAGGAGGTCTGGAAAATGATCAAGCCGGCAAAAAAGGAGAGCGAGGCCCCAAAAGAGCCGCGCAAACTTTCTCCGCTTGAAGAGGAAATGGTAAAAGCGATTGAAGAAAAATCTTCAAAAGCGGCTTTTGAGTTGAATATCCGTTTGGTGGCATCGGCAAAAACCGTGCCGCGCGCCGAGGAAATCCTTTCCAATTTGTCCGGCGCGTTCAATCAATATAATATCTATGAATACGGAAACAGTTTCGTCAAAGCGTCGCCGTTCAATAAAGTCAAGATGATCAATGATTTTATTTTCCGCGGCTTCAGCCGTAAATTCGCCATCGTCTTGAACACCGAAGAGCTGGCCAGCGTTTATCATTTTCCCTTGCCGACCACCGAAACACCGAACATTGTCTGGCTGGTCGCGCGTTCCGCGGTCCCGCCGTTCAATATCCCGAAAGAGGGCGTCATCCTGGGGAAAAGCGTCTATCGCGGAGTGGAAACAATGGTGAGAATGAAGGAAAGCGACCGCCTGCGCCACATCTATTCGCTTGGCCGTTCCGGCGGCGGCAAAACGCATCTGATGAATTTTATCGCTTTTCAGGATATGGAAGCCGGGAAGGGTTTGTGTATTATTGACCCGCACGGCGATTTTACCGAAGAAATTTTGGAGCATGTGCCGAAAGAGCGGCTGGAAGATGTGATTCTTTTTGACCCGTCTGATATGGAGCGGCCGATGGGGATGAATCTGCTGGAATTTGACCCCAAGTATCCGGAGCAAAAAACTTTTGTCGTCAACGAGATTATCGGCATTTTTGATAAATTATACGATTTGAAGGCCACCGGCGGGCCGATTTTTGAGCAGTATATGCGCAATGCCGCGCTTCTCATAATGGAAGATCCGGAATCCGGTTCAACCTTGATGGAAATTTCCAAAGTCCTGTCGCAGGAGGATTTCCGCAAATACAAGCTTAGCAAATGTAAGAATCCGATTGTCCGCGATTTTTGGACAAAAGAAGCGGAAAAAGCCGGCGGCGAGGCGGCGCTGGCGAATGTCGTGCCGTATATCACGAGCAAGCTGACGCAATTTGTGGCGAACGATTTTATGCGTCCGATTATCGGCCAGCAAAAGAGCGCGTTTAATTTCCGCGAGATAATGGATCAGGGCAAGATTTTAATTTTGAGTTTATCCAAAGGGCGCATCGGCGATATGAACGCGTATTTGCTCGGGATGGTGATTGTCGGAAAAATTTTGATGGCCGCGCTTTCGCGCACCGATCTGCCGGAAAAAGACCGTAAGAATTTCTATCTTTATATTGATGAGTTTCAAAATGTCACGACCGGTTCCATCGCCTCAATTTTGTCCGAGGCGCGCAAATACGGGCTCGGGCTTTATATCGCGCACCAGTATATCGGCCAGCTGGTGAAAAATAACGATACGACAATCCGCGACGCGGTTTTTGGCAATGCCGGCACATTGATAAATTTCAGAATCGGCGCCGAAGACGCGGAATTTCTGCAGAAAGAATTTGCCCCGACCTTTACGGCTTTTGATTTAATCAATGTTCCGGCGCACACCGCTTATATCAAACTGCTGATTGACGGCACGGCCGCCAAACCGTTTGATATGAAGACCTTGCCGTTTCCGCCGGGCAACAAAGAAACCGCCAAGCTGGTACGCGAACTCTCGCGCCTGAAATACGGCCGCGACCGCGCCTTGGTTGAAGCGGAAATCGCCGAGCGCGCGAAAATTACCGAAATGGAAGAGGAGGCGGAATAAAATTTCTAATTTCCAATTTCCAAATTTTAAATCATAAAAATAAAAATTAAATCAAAACAAAAATTAACCCGTTAACCCGTTAACGCGTTAATAAATAATAAAAAACAAAAATATGGACGACGAAATAAAAATCATCAACGAAAATCAAGAAGAGGAAAAAGAGCCGGCGCCGGGAGAAGACGCGACGGAAAACAAAGTCGCAGTCATCAAAAAAATCCTGGGCGATATTCAGTTTAAGCTCAATAATGTAATGTCGCTTTTGGGCGAGGCGGATTTGGGCGGCGCGCGAAACATTTCTTTTGAACATTCGGCGGAACCGACGAATTTTGTTGCCGGCAGCGCGCGGGTGGTTGAAGGCGTTTTTGACGGGCAAAATATGATCGGCTCTGACGGAATGCAGTATACTATTCCGGCGAATTATGCGTCAAAATCCAAATTGATTGAAGGAGATATTCTAAAGCTGACGATCGCGCCAAACGGTTCATTCATCTTTAAGCAAATCGGGCCGGTTGAGCGGACGCGCGTGGTGGGAATTTTGGCGGCGGACCCGGAGACCGGGGATTATGTTGTTTTTGGAGAAAATAAAAAATGGAAAATTTTGAAAGCCAGCGTCACCTATTTTCGCGGCGCGGCCGGGGACGAAGTGGTCCTGCTGATACCAAAAAACGCCCCCTCAAGCTGGGCCGCGGTGGAAAATATTATTAAGAAGTGATTTGGTTTTTTTATGAATAAAAATATTTTAAAAATACTTGCCCCCTAAGGTTGGAACGGTTTATGTGAAATAGATTTTTTGAGTTTGCTCTGTGGATAACTCTTTTTATCCTTTTATGTTTTATATGATATAATAAAAATAGATTATCCTATATTTATACAGAAATTAGGCAAAAATTAGGTAAAGAATTCATAGAATTCGCAACATATGATAAGAATTAAGAATAATTATATAAGAAGGAAAAAAACTCTTCGGCTTTTTGGGTTTTTTGCTTCCCTGTGCTTTTTTGCAATTTCTTTTTTTGTCATTTTTCCATCGCCGCTTCATGTTTCCGCCGCTTCGGGCGTTCCCGCAATTATCAGTTATCAAGGGAGATTATTGAATGCAAGCGGAAATCTCTTAGGCGGCTCTTCTGGCACAACTTATTATTTTAAGTTTTCTATCTGGAATGTGGCGACCGGTGGGACCGCCGGCGTCAATCGTCTTTGGCCGGCAAGCCCCGCCTCCGTTTCGGCCACGGTGAGGGAAGGGGTGTTTAATGTGGATATAGATGTATCAACTTACAATTTTAATACTAATTCGGCTATTTATCTTCAGATTGAGGTTTCGGATGGTGGCAGTTTTGAACCCCTTTCTCCGAGACAACAAATAGCGGCCGTTCCTTTTGCCCAAATTGCCGGAGCGGTTAACGGAACAGGCCAATCGTCCATGGGAACAACGACTCCAATTATAAATTCGGTGGTTTCTATTGAAGCGACATCAACGCAATCGGTGGGTTTGTCTATCAGGGGAATACTTAGTCAGTTGGCGAATCTTTTCCAAATTCAAAATTCAACCGGCGACAATCTTTTTGCGGTAAATAAAAGCGGCAACCTCGGCATGGGAACAACGACGCCAAATACAAAACTAAATATTTCGGATATAAATAGCGTTCCCCAACTAAGATTAAGCCAGGCAGATTACGGTTTTGGAGAAATTTATGCCGATTCTGCCGGCGATCTTCGATTTTCATCAAATAGCGGAAATGGCGGAAATATCAGGCAGAATAATGAAAATTTATGGGTCTGTAGGGATGGCGGTTGCGGGATGGATGCTACTCCTCCGTCAGATAAGGGAAACATAATATTAGAAAATTCGTTTATTTTTGATAATAAGTTTAAGTTTAAACAAGATAGTGCGTCAACAACTATGTATGACGCTCAAGATAATCCGATCCTTCAGTTTGATAATGGGCAGTGATAATATATTTTAATGACTCTTCTTGAAGAATTAAAAATATTTATAAAGCACATCTGGCATTGGATTCTTTCTTTTTTCGTCTTTTCAGGTTTTTTCTTTGCTTTTGGCTTAAAAAGGGTAGTAATCTTCGGACAAAATCTTCTTTTGCCGTTGCCGGTTGACAATTCTTTTTCCGTCCAAGTTTTCAACGCCATGAGGCAGAATCTTCTTCCGCCGGGCGTCGAGCTCATTACCACCAACCCAATGAGCGCTTTCGTGGCTCAGATAATGGTTTCAATGTTACTGGGCTTTTTATTGACTACCCCGCTGTTTATCTATAAAGTTATCATATATCTCCGTCCCGCCCTTCTTTTACATGAAAAAAAAGCGGTTCTGTGGTCTTTACCGCCCCTCGTCCTTTTATTTTTTTCCGGTTCCGCATTTTCTTATTTTTTTCTGATTCCGTCGACCTTTAAAATACTTTATCCGTACGCCACGAATCTCGGTGTAGTTACATTTTTTTCAATAGACGAGTTTATTGCTTATGTTAGCGGTTTAACGGTTGCGGCCGGATTAATGTTTTTATTGCCTCTGTTCATGATGCTGTTAAGTTTTATGGGACTTATAGATAATTATTTTTGGAGAAAAAATTGGCAATACGCGTGCTTGTTTTTTTTAATTTCCTCTGCTATAATAACTCCAGATGGGACCGGCGTTACCATGATAATGTTGTTTGTGCCGCTTTTGGCGCTTTATTTGATGGGATGCGTTGCTATTGAAAAGTTTAATAAATCCCAAAATTGAGAGCGTTAAGCAATTTTTTATTAGTGGTCTTTAGTTTCTGTATTAGTGGTTTTTAGTGTTGACACTATACACCTCTACACTAAGGCACACCAATAAAAACACTAATTTTCACTAATTTTTGAACGCCCTTAATATTAAAGATAAAAAGGTCGACTTAACAAAAAAATTAAATACGAATAATAATATGCCCCAGTAGAAATCCGCCGTGAAATTTTAATAAAATTTCACGATATCTATCGGTGGCAAATCGTATAAATTTATTTCTACCTCTGACAATTGTCAACGCGGATGAGGTAGATTTCTAACGGAGTATGTTTGGATTAGGAATTTCGGAGACAATAATCATCCTGGCCGTAGTCGCGGTTTTGCTCTTTATATACTGGAGAAAGAGAAAAGGAAAAGCGCCTCCGACTGATAAGAATTAATACAGTATAATAAAATAATATGTTTGGATTAGGAATTCCGGAGATAGTAATTATCATGGTCGTAGTTGCGGTATTACTTTTTATTTACTGGAAAACGAAAAAAGGGAAAGTACCGCCGAGTGATAAAAATTAACGCAGCATCATATGTTTGGTTTAGGACTTCCAGAAGTGGCTATAATTTTAATATTTCTGGCGATTTTCTTTTTTGGCGGAGAAAAAATATCACGTATCGCGAAGGAACTGGGTAAAGTCACAGGAGAATTTAAAAAAGGCAGGGCGGAAATAGAGAAGGAGCTAAAAAAGACTACGGAAGAATTTAAAAAAACTGAAGAAAAACTTAAAGGAACTGGGGGAGAATTTAAAGAAACTGAAGAAGAACTTGAAAAAACCGAAGAAGAATTTAAACCAGATAAAAATAAAATGGATAGTGGAGGAGAGGAGGGGCTGTGAATGAAAGTAGAAGACAATTTCTAAAAATAATACTCGTTGGCAGCGGGGCTGTTTTAATGGAGAAAATTTTAGGCCCTTTGTACCATCGGTTTTTTAGTGATTTTCCTGCCAAAAGCGATCCGTTGACTAAAACGAGTTCTAGTAATTTTAGGGTTGCAAAAGAGGGAGGGGGGCTCGCTATTTATGACTCGTCCGGAGAACAGATATTTCAAATTGATGATGAGGCGTAGCCGCACACTAAGATACACGGATAAAAACACTAATTTTCACGAATTATCTAACGCGTTTAAAACAAATGACGGAAACAGCAGAGTGCAAAAATCATAAGTGGATTCCGCTTCTGGGGATCAATAATGGAAAAACCGTTAGGACCTCTCTTTTTACCTGCTTAAAATGCGGAGATTTGAAAGTTGGCTCACGGACAATTAAAATTTCCCGGTATCGTTTAGATATGGGCGAACTGCCGATAAATAATGTGGCGGCAATAAAGTTAATGAACGAGCCGACAGCCGATACCACCGCTTCGGGATTAATCGTCACGGCGACGGTGACTACTAATGGCCAGGGGATCGGGGCGCCTCTTTATATGGCCGCAGATGGAGGTGGTTTAATTGCAGCTAATGCGACCACCAGCGCGACTTCTCCGTGTGTGGCTTTGGCGCTTGAAACAGGAACCGGAAGCAAAAAAATTCTTGTTCATGGTATTTTAAGAATAGATGCTTGGAGTTGGCAAACCGGGCCGGGAAACGCCAGCTTAATTTATGTATCAACGACCACTGGGGCGCTGACACAAAACGCGCCTTCAACCTTTACTACAGATCAGGTCATTCAACCGGTCGGATGGGCGCTCACTGACGATTGCATTTATTTTTCTCCGTCAATGGTCTATCTGACACATGTTTAGAGATCGCGACGGTTGACGACATTAAAAGTGATTCGAGAACATCGGAGGATTTTCAATGTTAAGCCGACATTGATTTTTTTTAACACTTATTATAATATGAGAGCACCGAACTATTACGCGTAGTTTAGCGTATTGGTTTTGTGTCAGTTCCGCGTGCGCGCCATTTTAACGTCAACCGCGCGGAATTAACATGGGTCGATGCAAAAATAAATTTTGGAGTAGTCTTTCAAGCACTATGTTATCAATAGCAATACCGAGCAGAAACGAAAAATTTTTAAAGCAGACGATATTGGACGTGCTTGCCAACGCGACCGGTGAAATTGAAATCTTTCCCGTTTTGGACGGATATGAAACGCCGGCCGATGAGATTGTTCAGGACCCGCGCGTTCAATATCTCCGGATTCCCTTGGGGGATGGCCAGTGCCACAAACGACAAGGTATCAACCTTATGGTTAGTATCTGTCGTGGAGAATATGTAATGAGTTTGGACGCCCACTGCATGGTGGCAAAGGGGTTTGACGAGCAATTGGCAAAGGATCATCAGCCGGACTGGGTGCAAGTTCCCAGGAGGCATAGGTTGGATGCCGATAATTGGTGTCTGCAGACGCAGATGGACAACCGGCCGCCGATTGATTACGAATACTTAATGTTTCCGTTAAACTACCATCCGATGTCAGGTTCGCAGAAGCATCGTTTGAAGAGCGGGCCAAGGGAGCCAAAAAAGGATTATTATCATCCGGCGCTTCATGGGTTTAAATGGGATTCGAGAACCCTGGAGCGTTGGAATATTCCGATAGATGAGGCCATAACTATTCAGGGCAGTTTTTGGTTTATGACCAAGGATTGGTTTCGTAAGATAGATTTGATGCAAATAGAGGGATTTAGCGGATGGGGGCAGGAAGGGGAAGAGATAAGTTTTAAAACTTGGCTTTCCGGCGGCAAGGTGATGGTTAATAAGAACACTTGGTACGCGCATTTGCACAAAGGGCCCAAGCACGGCCGGATGTATCATATGAGTAAGGAATCTATCAAGAATTGCAATAATTATTCGTATGATTTTTGGATAAATAATCGCTGGGAACAGAGAATTCATGATTTTGAATGGCTGGTTAAAAGATTTTGGCCGCTTCCGAATTGGCCGGACGACTGGAAAGAACAATTGGCAGAGTGGGCTAAAAATGAAGAGGCTAAAAATAATACAAGCGCGTAGATGATTTCAATTATTATACCGTCAAAAAATGAGCAATATCTGGAGAAAACGATCCGGAGCGTTTTGGAAAACGCGACGGGTGAGATTGAAGTCCTGCCCGTATTGGACGGCTACGAGCCGCCCGAGATTATTAACGATCCCCGCGTTCATTATCTTAGAGTAAACTCAATCGGTATGCGGGCGGCGATCAGCGCTGCCGCGGCCATTGCTAAGGGCGAGTATCTGATGAAACTGGACGCGCATTGTATGGTGGCAAAAGATTTTGATGAAGTTCTTGCGGCTGACTGCAAAGATAATTGGGTTGTAATACCTCGCAGATTCAGGCTGGACCCCGAGAACTGGTCCATTATTGAGGAAAAGGGGATAGTTGATTATGAGCATTTTATTTACCCTAAAAAATTCAATCCTATTTCACTGCACGGTTGGCGGTGGAGCGAGCGCCAGGAAGCAAGAAAGGATATTTTAGTTGATGATACCTTGACCTTCCAGGGTTCGTGCTGGTTTATGACAAAAAAACATTTTGAGCAGAACAAATTTTTGCAGGTTGATGGATATAACGGAATGCCCCAGCAGGAAGCGGAAGAAATCGGACTCACGACATGGCTCGGGGGTGGTAGGGTGATAACAAATAAAAAAACCTGGTACGCGCACTACAGAAAACCTAGTGATGGTCGGGGATATTTTTTGCCCTTAAATTTAACCAGAGGTTGTTATGAATATTCATACAATCATTGGGTTAATGAACATAAAGAGGGTTTTATAAAATTAATAGAGAAATTTTGGCCGATTCCGGGCTGGCCGAATGATTGGAAGGAACAGCTATGGTCCCGTTAGAAATCGCGGACGCACGGTGGAAATTATGATATTCATTAAAAAGATTAAAATTTATATTAATAATCTAGGATACGAGATACCTTTCTGGTCAGTGTCCTATTTCTAACGGGATGGACACTTTAAAATACCTCATAGACAAATACAAAATAGATATTAGCCAGAAATCTCCGTTTTATATTCGGTGCGAGCGATACGTAGATATTCCGAAATTGTTCACCGAGCTTGGGTTTATGGTTGGGGCGGAAATTGGCGTTGCGCATGGGGAATATTCCGAGTGTCTGTTAAAGGGAATCCCCGGACTTAAGTTGTACGGGATTGATCTGTGGCAACCATATGATTCATCGGGCGTTTGCCCGCAATCAGAAAAAACTAAAAATTATGAGAAACTGGCGAGAGAGAGGACTAAGGAGTATGACTGCGAAATGATGAAGGGTTGGAGCAGTGAGTCGGTAAAACGATTCAGGGATGAGAGCTTGGACTTTGTGTTTATTGACGGTAACCATGCCTACGAATATGTAGTGGAGGATATAGCCCAGTGATCAAAGAAGGTTCGCAGCGGCGGGGTAGTTTACGGACACGACTTTAATGACTATTCAAAAATCGCAAAAAAATGGCGAGATTTTAATGTGATAAACGCAGTTATGGGTTGGACGAAATCATACAAAATCCACCCATGGTTCGTGCTGGAGGGGACGGGATACAAGAGTTGGATGTACGTTAAAGAATAAAAAATTGGGAATAAAAACTATGGTCCTATTAGAAACCGCGATCGCCTTGCTTGGAAGACACCGATTTATGAAAAGTTTACCAGAATATTATAATAATTTTACGCATATCTGCGATTAACACGATCGCGATCTGTTTTTAACGGGATGGAAACCCTGGAATACCTCGTGGATAAATACAAAATAGACCTGAACCAGCCTTCGCCATTTTGGGTTAATTGCAATAGGTTGATTGATCTGCCGGTAATTTTCAAAGATTTGGGATTTACCAAAGGCGCGGAAATCGGCGTGCTGGAAGGCAAGTATTCCAAAATTCTTTGCCAATCAAATCCGGAACTCAAGCTTTATTGCATAGATCCGTGGGAATTTTATCCTGTTCACAAGAATTTTAGAAAGGCGCGGATGTATGAGCCCATCTATCAAAAAGCCAAAGAAACGCTTTCCAAATATCCTAACTCGGAAATTATCAGGAAGAAGAGTGTGGACGCCGTAAAAGATTTTGCCGATGAATCTTTAGACTTTGTATTTATAGACGCCGACCACAGATTTCAAGCGGTGACGAATGATATCGCCGAGTGGAGTAAAAAAGTCAGAGTAGGCGGAATAATTTCCGGCCATGATTATGGGAAGTCCCGGAGTAAGGATTTTGTTCACGCGAGATTTGTGGTTCATGCATGGACATCTGCGTATGAGATACACCCCTGGTTTGTTTTGGATGCGCCCAACGAACAGAGTTGGATGTGGGTAAAAACATAAATGATATTATTATGATCATAGATGCGTTAGATTTTATTGTTAAAAAATATAATGTAGATCTTTCAAAAGAGTCTCCTTTTCGGATAAATTGTTGCCGTGTCAAAGATTTGCCATTTTTGTTCAAAGATTTGGGCTTGAATTTTGGAGTTGAGGTTGGTGTGTTGGATGGGGTTTATTCAGATATATTACTCAAATCTAATCCGGAGTTGAAACTTTTTTTGGTAGACATGTGGAAGGAATACCCAATGCATAAAAATTTTAGAAAACAGAGGCATTATGCTTGGCATCGCGGGCAAACAATTGAAAGACTGGAAAAATACGGCAATAGTAAGATTATTGAAAAATGGAGCATGGATGCGGTTAAAGATTTTGAGGATGAGAGTTTGGATTTTGTTTTTATTGACGCTAATCATGATTTTGAGCACGTTACTGAGGATATTGCCCAGTGGGGCAAAAAAGTCAAAAAGGGCGGGATTATCGCGGGACATGATTTTTTGGATAGCGCGAAAAGCTTATTTGTTAGCGTGGAAACAGTTGTCCGGGCTTGGACCAATGCCAAAAGGATACACCCATGGTTTATTTTAGATTCGGTCATTGAGCCGCAAAAGCCCAGCTGGATGTGGGTAAAATAATAAACAAATGCAGTGTAATTTTACAAATCCAGATGGTTTAAAATCATTATTTTAATTTATGGCAGAAACAATGGCCGGATGTATAATAAATAGTCGAGAAGATCTTGCCAGATATTTTGCCGAGCTTGGATTTAAGGTCGGGGCGGAAATAGGCGTGCTTAGGGGGGATTACTCCGAAGTGTTGTGTGGGGCGAATCCGGGGGTCAAACTTTTTTGTATAGACTCTTGGGGCATCGGAGAAAACCGGCGCCGAGAATATCATCTTGGAATGTATGAGAGAGCAAAAATAAAGTTGTCTCTTTATAATACAAAGTTGATTTATAAATTAAGCATGGAGGCGATTAAAGAATTTGAGGATGAGAGTTTGGACTTTGTGTACATAGATGCCAATCATAGCTCCGAATTTGTGAGAGAAGATGTTTGGGGATGGAGCAAAAAAGTTAGAAAGGGGGGTATAGTTTCCGGTCATGATTACAATCTTTTTAGAATCGCGGAGATAGTTGATGAATATGTAAAAAGTAATGGTTTTAATCTGCGTGTTACTAATAGGGGTTACGAAGCATTATCTTGGTGGTTTATGAAAGAATTGACAGATAAAAGCATGCTTGGAAAATGGGATGGATGGTATAAAAACATTAATACGATGGGGGCGTTTAGATACGGGGATACCGTTACATATAGGCTGGCGGCGGATTTTATGGCGGATATTGATGAAGTTGAGGATTGGGGCTGCGGAACAGGGGGGTTTAAGCGGTTTTACGGCGGAAAATATATCGGTATTGATGGGAGCGCCAATCCGTTTGTCGATAAGATAGCGGATTTGCGCGAGTATAAATCGAATGTTGATGGAATTATGATGCGGCATGTATTGGAGCATAATTACGATTGGAAGCTGGTACTTCAAAACGCGGTTGAATCTTTCAAAAAGAAATTATGCCTGATTGTCTTTACTCCATTTATGGATGAAACCAAAGAAATTGCCCACAATAAAAAATATGGAGTGGATGTGCCGGATATTGCTTTTGCAAAAAATGATATTGAAGCGGCCTTTGCCGGCTTAAAGTGGAGATCCGAAAGCTATAAAACAAGGACGGGCTACGGAATGGAACATATTTATTATATTGAAAAATGAATCCCGTTAGAGACCAAAAAATTAAGTTAATTTATTATGAAGCTTGCTTAAACGAGCAAGATGCAATGTCGAGAGAAATTTATCTTAAATCAGGCACGGGCAAGC
>CAYHOC010000007.1:3096-19065 GCA_964358135.1 uncultured Gammaproteobacteria bacterium | reverse complement strand
TCGCCTCATGCCATAGGCAGATGCGCCTCTGGCGCAAGAGGCGGATCAGCCTTTGACTGAAAGGGAGAGGAGGATCGAACGGCGACATTATCCCCGCCCTTACTTTTAAGGAAAGATGAGGTATAATGAAAGTATGCTGAATTTAGAAAAAGAATTGAAGAAAATCTCCGACCGCCATGCGGAAATAAAAGCCGAACTGGAAAATCCGGATAATTTTGGCGATCCTAAAAAATTGACCGCCCTAAACCGCGAGTACAGCGAACTTAAAGAAATTTTGAACAAAGATGAAGAGTTAAAAAATATTGAACGGGCGGTGATGGAAACCCGCGAAACAATAAAAACAGAAAGCGACGGAGAGATGAAACTGCTGGCCGAGGAAGAACTGACGGCCCTAAAATCCAAAAAAGAAAAATTACTGGCCGAACTTGAAGAAATGGTCGCGACCAAAGATCCGCTGGACAAAAAAAATATAATTATGGAAATCCGCGCCGGCGCCGGCGGCGATGAATCCGCGCTTTTTGCCGCCGAACTTTTTAGAATGTATTCCCGCTTCGCCGAATCTCATGGCTGGCAAACAAAACTGATTTCATCAAACCGCATCGGCATCGGCGGATTTAAAGAAGTGATTTTTGAGCTGGCCGGAAAAAACGCCTACCGCCACTTGAAATACGAGATGGGCGTGCACCGCGTCCAACGGGTGCCGGAAACCGAAAAAAGCGGCCGCGTCCACACTTCAACGGTCACGGTGGCGATCATGCCGGCCGTGGAAGATGTTGAGCTTAAAATTGACCCTAAGGACTTAAGAATAGAGGCCTCAACCGCCGGCGGACACGGCGGACAATCGGTCAATACCACCTATTCGGCAATCCGCATCACGCACCTTCCGTCCGGACTCGTGGTGTCCTGCCAAGACGAACGCTCGCAAAGCCAAAACAAAGAACGGGCGATGCAAGTTTTGCGCGCGCGGCTTTATACTCTTGAAGAAGATCGTCGGATGAAAGAACACTCCGAAAAACGCAAGGCGCAAATCGGCACCGGCGACCGCAGTGAAAAAATCCGCACCTATAATTTTCCGCAAGACAGAATAACCGACCATCGCATCAAAGAATCGTGGCATAATATCAATGACATTATGGATGGAAAACTGGACCCGCTCATCGCCGCGCTCGCCAAAGCGGCGGCGTGATTAGAATTACGAATTAAGAATTATGAATTAAGAATACAAAAACCTTAATTCTTAATTCGCGATTCGTAATTCTTTGGGGCAAAGGATCAAAAACCCTCTTAACCACGCCGGAGGAGACAAATGGCGCGAAAGCGAGTATTGCTAATCCAGGGTATGGGCGGTTCGTGGATAATGTTTCCGCGCCTGGCGTGGAAAATTTGGCGCGCCGGATTTTTGCCAAAATTTTACGCGCCCGAGTTTTGGCCGATCGCGGACTGGCGGCCGCACGCCCAAGCGGTCGCCGCACTTTGCCGCCAGCTGGCGCACGATTCCCACAAGCCGGTTGCCGTTATCGGCTACAGCATGGGCGGACTGATTGCCGTAGATGCTCTGCTCAATCACGGCGCCGTCGCCTACATTGACACGGTTATTGCTATCGGCTCGCCATTTTACGGAACGCCTGTGGCCAATTTGGCCGCGAAACTATTTGGCAGATGGTATCCATCGCTTCAGCAAATGTCAAAAAAAAGCCCTGAGATGGCCGCGCTTTGCGCGCCTCCGCCGTTCAATAAACGCCTTTACTGCTTTGGCGGCAGATACGACCTCTTGGTCTGGGGACCGATGAACGCCCATCATCCGTTCGCTGATAAAAACATTGTTGTTCCCGCCAGCCACCTGCTCCTTCCATTCGTCGCCGAAGAACAAATCGTTGCTTTGATAAAAGACGACAAAATCTTTCCGGTGGACGAGAACCGCGAATTCTGACGGCTCCACCCCTCCCCTTTTTTAATAAAGGGGGCGGGGGGGATTTTATGGGGGATAGGACCGCTCCTTCCAAGGAACGGCATCCATGGCGCCGATAAACGGAGCCGGCCCCCGCCAATTCATGAACCCCGGTTTACACCGGGGTCTTTTTTTATTATCATTAAGATACGAGAAATAAAAAAACCGTACGCGCGAGGCGTACGGAATATGGACTCCTGGGTGATGATCGGAAGAGTTAAGTCTTATCATTCTTGTCCGAATTTTTTTGCGCCCATTCGAAACCAGCGCAAAAGGCACGACGAACCAGCCCAAGCACGACCTGTTCGTTAAACTCTCCCTCGTATTCGGCATCAATGGATTCCGTCTGAAAAACTACTTCATAATGAGCGGCGGGGCCGGGTTTCTCATTACCATATGAGACAAACGGATCATTTCTTCCGGCATGACAACAGAGCTGAAATGCACCGATTCTAAAGAGCATGCCTCGCCTCCTGGCCATTCCGGGACCATCCCGGCTCAAAGGTACTACCTAAATTATTATAGCACGATTTATGATCTATGTCAAGCGTTGACATTAAAAGAATTCTCAAGTTAGCAATTTTGAAGCTAAAAAAGGCCAAAATTGCCTCTCCTGAGCTTGATGCCGAGGCGCTTTTGGCGTTTGTGATAAAAAAACCCAAAGAATATTTATACGCCCATCCGGAGGCCGAATTAACGCCGAATCAACAAAAATTATTTCAAAAATTGATCGCCCGCCGGGGAAAACACGAACCCGTTGCCTATCTTACCGGCCATAAAGAATTTTTTGGGCTGGATTTTATTGTTAATCATAATGTGCTGATTCCCAGACCGGAGACGGAGTTGCTGGTGGAAGAAGCAATAAAAAGAATCAAGAATTATGAATTAAGAATTAAGAATTGCCGGACGGTTCTCATTGATATCGGAACTGGCTCCGGGTGTATCCCGATTGCGATTGTAAAAAATAGCGGCGTCCGCGCGATCGCCATTGATATGTCTTCTGCGGCACTAAAAATTGCGAGGAAAAACGCGAGACAATACGGTATTCTGGATTCCCCCGCCAAAATTTTCGCTCGGCGAAAACTTAGGCGGGGGAATGACAAAGAAGAAGGCGGGAATGATAAAAGAATGATGCGATTCATAAAAGGCGACTTATTAAAAAATACAAAATACAAAATACAAAATACAAAATTCTTGATTATCACCGCTAACCTTCCCTATCTACCGACATCGGAGTGGCATTCAACAATGCCGGATGTTAAAAAATATGAACCGCGATTGGCGCTGGACGGCGGGCCGGATGGGCTCAAATACTACCGCAAACTTATGCCGCAGATTGCCGCGCTCGCGAAAAAAATTCCGAAAACGAAAATTGTCTGTCTTTTTGAATTTTGTCCGGAAGAAAAAACCGCGCTGGAAAAACTCGTCCACCGATATTTTCCAAACCCCTCCCTTGAACCTTTCACAGGAAGGTTCAAGCCCCTTTGTGAGGGGAGGAGACTAAAAAACCCCTCCGCAAACCCACTCTCGCTCCCCCTTCTCAAGGGGGAGATGACCGGTGCGGGAAGGACAAACGCAGTTATTGAAATAAAAAAAGACCTCGCCGGGCGAGATCGTTTGATGCTGGTTCAGATTTCACCCTCTCCCTAACCCTCTCCCGTCAAGGGAGAGGGGGCGCTAATTTGACACTATCTCTATCCATGTCGGGCCGGCGTTAAAAATTATCTCGCCGCCGTCGGCATCATAAAATTTCAAACGCGCTTTGGCGTCCGCTTTTTTCCAACGCGCCGGAATTGCTTCGCCATCCCTAAAAACGGTTGCTTCACCTTCGCCCACGGTTTGAATCGCCCGTCTGGTGACGACATCAATAATCTCAATGTCGGTTTTAAGCGCCACGACATTTTTTGCCCGCACCGCCGGGCCATTTTTGTCTTTTTGAATTTTCCCGCCCACATAACGGACATAATTATTATGCGCCCGGTCATATATCCACTTAACCGCATACGCTTTAAGCGGCGAGGAGATTTCTATTTCCGTCTTTTCCGGCCTGGCCCACAAAGGCGCGTCTTCTTTGAATTTCCACCCGTCGTAAGTCGGCGGGGAGATTTTTAAATTGTTCGCGGCCGATCCCAAAAGCTCGCTTTTAGTATAAACATTGTGCGGAGCGAACCTCGCTTCATCCCGCCAAAAATATTCTGATTTATAGTATTGATTTAAATCAACCGGCGCGGAGCCGTTTTTAATCTGTTCCAAAGCCGCGTCGCTCCCGCCGACATGGGCCAAAAGCCCGCCAAACTCATCCGCCCAATCAATAAAATACGGGCGCGCCGAACGGACCGGGCCGATTTCATTTATCTCCGCGTCGCCGGAAAAGATGGCTAAAAAACGGGTAATTCCTCCTTCAACCGGCGCCTCAAAGACCAAACTCGCGCGCGAGAGTCCGGAAAGCGGCCGGCTATCAACATGATTTTCAACAACCACGGCGTAAATCGGCGAGTTGCCGTTGCCGGGACTCGCGGGCAAGCCGTCAATTTTTCGCCAAATCTTGCCTTCATAAGAAGGATAAAAAGGGCTGACTTCGTCTGGCGCCAAAGGCGTCTTAATCAGAATTTTCGGAAGCGCAAAATAAATAAAAATTCCCGCGATAACGGAGAAGCACGGCAGGATAATTTCAAAAATAATTCTGCGGTTATTTTTCCTCATAATCTGATTATACCACAAAAAACAAAACACCCTGCTCGCCATGGCGAGCGGGGTGTTTTGTTGGGATTATTTCTTGACTTCTTCGGCAGTTTTTTCCGTCTCCGCTTTGGCGCGCTTTTCTTCGCCTTCGGTCTTAATCGCGGTAACATCGGCCGTTGGCTTCTCATCCATTGCCTTCAATTCTTCCTCGGAAATCGGCTCGGCAACGGAAACGACGACATTTTCCGCGCGCTCCAGAATTTCCATACCGTGCGGAAACTTAATATCTTTAATGCGGATAACATCGCCAAAATTATTAAGCGCACCGAGATCAACATCAATGGCGTGGACCAAATCCCCAGGCAAACATCTGACCTTGATTTTGTCAACGCTCTTAATTAAAATCCCGCCGGAATTTTTAACCACCGGCGATTCACCCATAAAATTAAACGCAATTTCAGCTTCAAGTTTTTCAACCATACTCACCTGATAAAAATCAATGTGGATGATTTCGTCGGTTAACGGATTAATTTGAGTGTCGTGAATCAAAACTTTGATCGGGGGCTGGTCGTTAATTTTTAAATCAACCAGCGTGCTTTCACCGGCCGCTTTGTATGCCCGCGAAAAAGCATTGTATAAAACCGATAAATTCTCATTAGCTACGCTATGGCCAAAGAGTACCGCCGGGATCGATTTTTGTTTACGGAGATAGTTGGCGCCATGGGCGACTTTGTCTCTGATTTGCGCTTCCAAGGAAATTAATTCCATATAGAATTCCTTTTAAGATTAATTGACTTATATAATCTTAACACGGGCGGATAAAAAAGTCAATCCCGCCCCATCGGGTGTCGAAAAACTCAATTTATTGCCCGGTTAAATAATGTAGAGACGCAAAATTTTGCGTCTCTACTATTACAAGCCAGCTTCGTGCCTCCGCCAGGGGCGGATGGGCCTCGGACGCACGCCTCGGGCGGAAAAGCTGTCCGCCAGCTGGCGGAGATGATATTTTTTAGCCGAATGTTTTGAATATATTCTTAACTTTTTTGCCTATTTTCCCGAAAAACCCGCCACCCTTAAAAAAGCCGGGGAAGGTTATCCCCTTGCCGCCGCCATATTCCTTTCCCCAAGCCACCAGCCCGATGGCGGTTGCAAATGCCGCATCATTAACTTTTTCCGTTACCGAAGTCAGCCCCAAAGAAAACCCGATTGAGGCCGGAAGTTTTAGGCGCTTTTTCGCCACCTCAAGCAATCCTTCCAGCTTGGCGCCGCCGCCGGTCAGCACGATGCCGGCCGGAAGCTGGGCGCTGCGGCCGATCTTCTTTAACTCCGCGTCAACCTTATCCATCAGCTCCTCAACGCGCGCTTCAATTATTTCAGCCACATATTTACGCATAATTATTTCTTCCTTTTCCGCTCCCAAATCGGCAAGATTGATCTCTTCGCGCCTGACAATTTGCTGTGGAAGAGCCGTACCGTACTCAATCTTGATGCGCTCGGCTATATCCAAAGATGTCCGCAGACCGATGGCGATATCCGAAGTTATGTGCTCCGAGCCGAGCGGCAAAACCGCCATTTTTAATACATCCCCGCCCTCAAAGACAATGAGCGAACTGTGGGATGCGCCGATATTTAAAACCGCCACGCCCAAGTCCTTCTGCCGGTTTGTGATCACCGCCTCCGCCACCGCGAGAATTCCGAGCGCGAGATCGTCAATATTCAGGCCGGTGCGATAGATACATTTGGTTAAATTTTTTATTTGCGCGCTGACGGCCTGAATCATAATCGCGTCAACCTCAAGGCGGATTCCCGTCATGCCGACCGGATCTCTAATGCCGGTTTGGCCGTCAACGGTAAAACTTTTCGGAACAATATGCAAAACCTCGTAATTAGACGGCATAACGATTGTCCGCGCCGCGGAAATCGCCCGCTCCACATCTTCTTCCCTGATTTCGCCGTCGCTCCGGCTGACACCGACCACGCCCTTGCTTTCCTGCGAAACAATATAATTTCCGGAAACCCCGACCCAAACCGATTCAATCGGCGTTCCAATAATATGTTCAGCGCGCTCCAGCGCCGCGGAAATAGAAGATACGGCGTCTTCAACGCCGGTAATTATCCCCCGGTTAACGCCATCGGCCGGAACCTCAATCGCGCCCAAAATATGAAGCTGTTCTTTCTCTCTCGTCCTCACAACTTCGCCGACGGCAATTCTGACGGCATGCGAGCCGACATCAAGGCCGGCAATTATATCGGACATACCCCGTTAGAAGCCCATCGTAGCAGAAACCACAACGGACAACTTATAAAGTGAATATTATTTCCTATCCCCATTTAGAGCTCAAAAATTTTCTTTCGGGAAAATTTTTTGACGGGTTATTCTGCCACCGGCAGATTAACCGCTAACGGGGCATAGACAAAACATTTGACAATTGTAACCATAATTATATCAAATTCCCGAAGTACGGCCAAAAAATCATCGCCCCGATGATGATTGAAACAACCGAGGCCAGCAGAACGGCCGCCGCCATAATATCTTTTATTTCTTTTACATATTGCGACAACCGCGGTTTTAGCACATCCACCAGCCGTTCAAAAATGCTGTTAATCAATTCCAAAACCAGAACCGTCAGAATGAGCAGAAGCAGTAAGGCCGCCTCCCAAAGACGCAAATTGAAAAAAAATATCAGGAAGATGACGGCCATCGCGGCAATCATCTGTATCTGAAAACTCTGTTCTTCACGAAGAACAATCAAAAAACCCCGGAGGGCGTACTTAAAACTTTTAAATAGGCGGCGGAAGCTGAACATACGATAGAATTTACCGCCGCTAAAGCGGTGCCCCGCCTGAAGGCGGTGGAAATTTGTCCCGACTTCGTCGAGGACTCTCGACCTTGTCGGAGGAATTTAAAATTTTGCCTTCTAACTTTTCCATTTTTTGCGCCGCTCGCGCGCTGTCGTGATCGTACCCCAAAAGATGCAGAACGCCGTGAACAAAAAGATGTTCGATTCTCGCGGCCGAGTCCCGGCCGAATATTTTTTTAACAACTGCCGGACAAATAAACACATCCCCCAAATCTCCCCGCCCGCCGCCGGGAATATTTTCTCCCTCCTTGACGGGAAACGAAAGAACATCCGTCGCGGCATTCTTTTTTCGATAAAGAGCGTTCAACTTTTTTATTTCTTTCTCCCCGACCAAAACGAGCGAAACCTGTCCGCTCGCTCGCCGATTCGGCGGGGAAATTTTTCCGAGCAAATTCAAAAATACTTTCTTTGGCACGCCGAACTTGGTCTTATTGTGAATAACTAAATCAAGATTCATTTAATTTACCCCTCAAAACCCCTCTCGCTCCCACCCCCTCTCGCTCTCGCATCTCACCGCCTTCGGGCGGGACCCCGCAAAGTGCGGTGGCTGGCTTGCTCGGATTGCGAGCTGGCAGGGGGAGAAAAAAGACACGAGGGGAGGAAACGACGACTGGGGATGGAAACCTTAATACGCCAAACTTCGCATCATCATTCCGTAAGTCGTGCGATATTCAATATTGGCGCGGTTATCCAAATTATATTTAATCGTAAAAATTACTCCGTTTTTGGCGAAATAGGCGGCAAATCGATCCTCGCTTTGGATGCCGGATTTCCCGCTCTTGGTTGTAAACGGTTTGATGTCTTCTATTTTGGCGTTTGCTTCCGTCGCCAGATACCAGTTTTCAAGCGATTTATTGCCGGGATTATCCGAGACGATAAAACTCACCCGCTCCCCGCCCGGCGCGATAAAATCAATCTCGCGGTCTTCGGCATCTTTACTCTGCGTCTGCCAGCCGATCGGATACCAAAGAGCATATCCCCGCTTTTGATTGCGATAGGCGCTGACCAAGCCGGAATCAAGCATCGTCGCCGGCGTTGCCGCGATCGGGCTGTAAAGATGGAATATCTCATTGCCGTCAATAAAATTATCTCCGTCGGTATCAGGGTTAAACGGATTACTCTTGTACATATCTTCTTCCGCGTCCGTCAAACCGTCGGAATCGGCATCGGTTCCGCTTCTGATGATCGCGGGCGGAACTTCGGGCGTGGTGGTCGGGGACTCCTCGGGCGGTAAGACAATCAACGGCTCCTCCGGCGGCGGGGGCGGAATAGACACCACCGCGACCGGCGATTCAACTTTTGGTTTAACGCTCTGCACCAGCCAATAGCCGAGCCCGCCCAAAACAACAATAAAAACCACGCCGCCAAACAGCAAATACGCCGCGCGGCTGATTTTTATCGGCGGCTTTTTTATCTTCGGCATTGGCGCGCCGCGAGGCATCACGAAAATTTCCGGTTCTTGAGGCGCTTGAACCGATGAGGCGACTTTCGGCGTAGATTGTAAGTTTGATTCTGGCATAGTAGCCTTTGGATTTCACGAATGCGCTTCGCGCCACTAATTTCACGAATTCGTGTTTTTTGTGGGGCGCGAGCCCATCAGTGTTATCCTAATATTACGGCGTGGTTGTTGTTTGCCCGCCGGAAGGAACGGTAAATAATTTACCGGGACCGAGCGGATTATACCCTTTCTGGACTTCTTCGCCGTCCAGATAACTGTCCTTATCCGTGTCTCTGTCAAGCGGATTGGTTTTGTAGACATTGATCTCTTCGCCGTCAAATAAACCGTCGCCATCGGTATCGGGATTTCTGGGATCAATGCCGAGCTGGATTTCTTCTTCATCGGTCAAGCCGTCGTTGTCGGAATCAACCGCGGCTGGCAAAACCGCTTCCGGCGCGGATGTCGCCCCCGCCGAATCGGCGGGCGGCGGCGTCACCTCCGGAACGGTCTGGACCGGCGCTGGCGAGGCGGGCGCGATAACCGGCGACGCTTGCTTGGCTTTATCAAAAACGAAAAATTTTATTGCCAGCCCGGCAACAGCCAAAATTACCAGCCCGCCAACAATCAATAAAATTTTTTTCCACCCTTGTCCCGGAGTTTGCATTTGAACCGGCTCCCCCTCCTTCGCCCCGCCTTCGTCAAGACTTCGGCGGGCAGGTAAAGCTACGGAGGGCAGGGGCGGCGCGATCGGCGCCGGGGCCGGCGGCCTTGGCGCCATGGGCTGTGGCGGCGGGGGCATCATTGGCCCCTCCTTCGCTGGAGCTACGGAGGGCAGGCGTGGTGGCGCCATAGGTGCGGGCGGGGCGGCCGGTTTGGGCTCGGTTTTTTCAAACATATCTTCTACCCCGTTAGAAATATTATTTCTAACGGGGTCTACCGGAAGATTTGACGGTGTTTGTGGGTCAAACATATAATTTTTTGTTAAGTTTATTATTTTAAAATCATTCACCCTACGGGACAACGGCGGTCTGAATATCTTGATTTATGGGGCTTGCTCCTCCTATAAATTTAAGAGGTCCAATTACTTTTGTCTCTAAAAGTTCTTTAGTAGAATCATTATCTGTAAAGATCTGTGCTTCTATGTAGTAATCACTGCAACTATTAGCCGTAGCAACACCATAGAATCTATAATATCCCTCCTCTGCAACATTTGTACAAGTCGTTCCTGAATACGAGATACAAACAAAGTTAGATGTTTTTGAGCCCAATGATATAAACTGGCCTCCGACCAAATACAAAAGATTTACTTTAGCGCCATTATAATCATAATTCGCACCATCCGATTTTTTAATATGACCGGCAATAGTACCCTTCCCCTTAAGAGCTTGACTCACCTGGACGCATGTTTTGCATTGCGACACATCAAGCTTGCAATCAACCTTACATTGCAACAGCTGCAGCGCGTAATTATCATCCTCGCCATATCCATAACTTGCGCACCCGGCGCCGCCGAAATCGGCAGCGCCCGCCACATTCGGGTCGCACTGCTCACCGCCGGAAGGGTCAAGTACGCCGTTGCCGCAATAGGCGCCGGTTTTGGTCGCGAGTTTGCAGGTTTTGTCGCAATAATTACAGGTTTGGCCGTACTGCGCCGTACAAGGCACGCCGTTTGAGTAGCCGGCATCGCACTTTTCAACCCCCTCCTGCAAATACCCGTCGCCGCAACTGGCTTTTTTGCACTGGACGCAATCGCCGGTTGTTTTATTGTCGCCGCTGTCGCACACTTCTCCCTTTTCCACCACCCCATTGCCGCAATTGCCGACCGGTTTACAGATACCCCAATTATTCCAACCGCAAGAATTAGAGCAGGTCTGGCTACGGACATAATCGCGCCCGCCGGTTTGAGGGATGAGACGAACGCTATTGATTTGAACATTGGAATCATACTGAACACCATCAATGGGCGGAGGATACCAATCATTGTCCCACTGAATATTAATTTGATGGTTTCCGGCGGCCAAATAAGGCACGGACAAAGTTCCTTCCTGCGAACTATTACTGGCTTTATTACAGAGCGCGCCAATTGCCAGGCCATCGACCGAAACTTTAAGATGATGATAAATACTGCTTGCAGGACAACCTTTTCCATCATAGCCGGTGCGTATAGTAATAGACGGGTCTGTCAAATCTTGCGAAGAATTTTCTGTATTAATCTTTAAGGTGTAAGGACCGGCTATTCCCGCGCCGGCGGCAAATTTCATTGTTTTATTACTGACCGCCACGGGAACATTGCCCGCTACTGAATCATACATCCCCTGTCCCGGGTCAAACCCGACAAAATATCCTTGATTTTCCGCGCAAGCCGGATAAAAGCCGACGCATTTGCCGCTTCCGTCAATGCCGTAAATCTTAGACAGATTATAATTTCCCCGATAAAGAGATGTAATCCATAATGCGCCGCGGGCGGAAGTTATATTTTGCGGAATCTCATCGTCATTACTATAAATGTAGCTTGATCTTTGCGTACTCACAGGATTAATCCTAGAAATAGTTCTCGGGATATCATTATTCGCAGTCCATAAATATCCGTCAGCGCTATTAAAAAATATGCTGTTTGGGGAATGGTTGCCCGCGCCAACATCATCCTGTAAAGGGACGGGCTGTAATTTCATTGAAGTAGAATCTATATCGGTTACCTTTAGAATTCTTTTTGAAGCGAAATCTGCCAACCAAAGATTCGCGCCATCAAAAGTGATGCCCATTGGCTTAACTTCGCCGAGAGCCGCAAAATTTGGATTCGGAGGAGCAAAATCGCTATTATCATAAGCAGCAACCACTGAACCGGTAGCAGGATCAATTTTTACAATCCTCGGACTGTCTGCCCCATTCGCGCTCCAAAGATAAACGCCGTCAAAAGCCAAACTGTTTGGCGTAAAATTATATGACGCCGAATTAAATTTATAAGTATTTAAAACGGTCGCCCCCACCGGATCTATTTTTGAAATACTTTGATCATCTGCATTAGCCGTCCAAAGATACCGACCATCAAAAATGATGCTGTATGGCCGATTAATACTAATGACGCTTATAATACTTCTATCTTCGGCATTAATCTTTAAAATCCTATTACCTGCCATATCAGCCGCCCATAAATTTGTGCCATCAAAAGCTATTCCAAATAAATTCGTCGTCGTCAACGCAAAATTAGTTTGAACATTATTACAATTGGCATCGGCGCGGCAAGTTCCGGGTGCGCCATTGTTGCACACTCCCAATATTTCACTTTTTGTCGTATTCACATTGCCGTCGCATGTCTCGGTATTTTGCTTTATCCCATCGCCGCATTTTAGACCAGGACCAGCGCAATCCCACGAACAGCCGGAATTTTGCTGGCCATTTAATTTACCAGTGACGCAAGGAGTTCCATCAAATTTTTTCAATTGATTTGGGGGTACACTACTACTCGTGCTTAATTGATCGGTGGCGACGGCGCCGCAATCGCACTTTTCCTCACCGCTTACAATACCATCGCCGCAAAACCGGCCGGATCCGGAGCAGTCAAGCTTGCAATATCCGTACTTTCCGTTCAAGACGCCATCGTCGCATTTTTCGGTCGGACTCTGAATCACGCCGTCGCCGCATCTGAAGACCGCGCAAGTCGCGCCGGGAGCGGCAACCCAGCCGGAACAACTGCTATTGCAAACCTGTTTAATTTTTCCCCCCGAACAATCCCCATCTCGCGTTTGCCCGAGTTCGCATTGCTCGCCGGTCCCGATAATCCCATCCCCGCAGACCGAGGAAGTTCCGTAGGCCGCGCTCGTACAAACTCCGCTGATGGTGGAAGACGGCGAAATTTGTCTTCCGCCCCAAAGATTAACGACATTGTCGGCGTATTCAAAATCCGTCCTCAAGTTGTAATCACTGCCGCCGAGATTCTGATATTGGTAGACATGGGAGCCGGCCGGGCAGACAAATTGCTTGTCCGCCTCGCTCCAGCAGGTATTTTTATCAAGCGGCGCCGGCGCGAGCTTGACGCTGTTGATTTGCAGATTAGAATCTTCGCGCGCGCTGCAATCCGCATCGCCGCCGGTCGCGCAATCTTTTTTGCTCAAAGTGCATTTTTTATCCGCGCCGCAAACTCCGTCTACATTCGGGAACCAATCATTGTCCCACTCCACTTTGAGCGCGTGGCTACCCGCGCCCAAATATCCCAAAGATAATGTTCCGATTTGCGGCGTCGCGCGGGCGGAATTGCAAAGCGCGCCGGCGAATTTTCCGTCAACCGTAATTTTCAGATGATGATAAATTCCGGCGCCGAGGCAAAAAGCGCTCGGCTGAATATCGGAATATTTTTTATCGCTCAAATCCTTGCCGCGGTTTTGCGTGTTCAAAATAATGTTATAGGTTCCGGCTTTAGAAATCGTCGCAGTGTAAGCAGCCACGGCATTTCCGTTGGAGTAGACGCCGACAGGCGGGTCAGGCACAATAAAGCCCGAAGAATAAATTGCGGCAATCGGCGACACGCTCGCGCGTTCGCAATCGCGCAATTTATTGAGCGGGTCGGTCGGCAGTTTTGCCAGGCGCAAATCACTGCCCAGCGTCCCTTGCCATGAATCCCATTTTGAAACCGCGACCGAACGGAGAAATGAGCCGGACTCAAGGCGCGGATAATAACCATTTCTTATATTATAAGCGTCAAGCGATTTTTGGATGTCCAAGAAATCCGACAGCCGTTTTGTGTCGCGCGCGAGTTTTGATTTGTCCGCGTCGCAAACAGAAACCGCGGCGCCGCAATCGGCATCTTGACGACAGGCAGTACTGCCGCCCACGCAACTCCCCGCTATTTCCGGGACAGCGTCATTGCACTTGGCGGCGCTGGAGCAATCCGCGTTGGATGAACAGGAGGTGTCGCTACCCGCGCATTTACCCGGTCCGGCCGGCTGATAATTATTACAAATTTTTTGTACGCCCCCGCAATCAACCGAAGCGGTACAGCTTACCGTGTTATTGCTTCCACTGCAGGCGCCGCTGACCGCGGCTTGACCCTCGCGGCAAACCGGCGGAGCAATGGCGATTCTCGTTAAACTGTTGGCATTACTGTTGGCGGTCCAGATATTGCCGCCGCCTTTGGCCATAAACCATGTTCCGCTTTCGGCGCTGTATTCGGCCGCCACGAGCCGGGTATTTTTATCCAATTTATAAACCTTGCTGTTAAAATTATCATTAAACCATAAATAATCGCCGTCCGCGATAAAACCGTTTATCCAGCTCGTGCCGGGAGTATCCTGGTATATTAAACCCTGCGCCAGGCCTTCAAAAGTATATTTTTCTATCGCGCGATCCCCGTACATCGCGGCGTAAAGCCAACTGCCGTCCGCGGCCAATGCCCCGGGCGCCAGTCCGCCGGAGGGGGTGGCGATAACTAAATTATCCGCATTGAAAGCAAGGGGATCGATGCCGTATATTTTTTGAGAATATATCTCGCTAAACCAAACGCGCCCGCCGGCATATACCGAACCGATGAAAAATACATTTGGAGAGCCGGTCGGGATTTGTATGGCAGAGGCCTCGCCGCTCACATCTTCCGGTATTCTGACGATGATATTACCCGAACCGGCGGCAAAGACATACCCCTGGGCGTAGACAATCGTTTGGGGCGAAAGAGGAACATCTTTTCTCCATACAACAGCTCTCGTCAAAGGATTAATTTTGGTAATTGAATTCGCGCTTAATCCGGCAAGATATAAATCGGGCGCGTTATAAATCAACTTTCTTGACCATGTATCCACAATAACCGGATTGCCGTTTTGACTTCCATCGGACGGATTGATCGCCGCCAAGCGACTGCTGCCAAAATTAGAAACCCAAACCAGATTATTTGTTTCATCATAGGCCACGCCCTGCGGAATGGAACCGATGCCGGCCAAACTAAAATTAGCGACGGTCGCCCCGCAATCCGCGTCAGCCGAACATTGGGCGCCGCTGTTAGAACAGGTTTTTGGAGTACCCGCCTGCCCGCCAAGACAAGATGATGACGGACAGATACTGTTGACATTTTCCGAAGTGCACGGTTGCGACGAGAGTCCGGTGTTACAAGTCCCGGCTTGGGCCGGTTGGCCCGCCTCACAGGCGGCTGCCGGACAGCCGGCATCTGTTGAACATGTCTGCAATGGAGCAGTCGAGCAAGAACCTCCCCTGGCGGCCGCGTAACCGCCGCATTTTGCCGCCGGACAATCAAAATCGTTTTCACAAACAGCCGCGCCGCCGACGCAAACCCGCTGGTCGGTCAAATTAGTATTGAGTTTGAAATTATTCAAAATCTGTTTGAAAATTTCTTTCGTCTCATCCGACGCGCCTTCGTTGTATGAAAGAAGATAGATATTGGTGAAAATTTTATTTGTATATGTCTGACCGCTTTCTGGACCCGCGGCCGGTGGCGTATCATAATTGACCGCCGCAATATAAACGCTCCGGCCGTCTTGAATGGCTTCGTATCCTTCAATTATGAGCGGCTGGGGCGAACCCTTAAACTTCTTTTCCTCATAATACCAGCGGAGCGGCGAGAGATGATTCTCATTCCGTAAAACCCTGATGCCGATGGCATCGCGCGTATTGGGATTTTGGAGCAGATATTCTTTGAGAATATCCGGCGCCGGCGCGGGTTTTGCCGCCGAATACTCAAGTTCCACGAGATTCAACGATGGCAATGTTCCCAAAATTTGCTCGCCCTTTTCCGTGCCGGTAATTTGCGCCACCGCCTTCTTATATATATAAGAAGCCCAGCGCAGGATGCTTGAGGGACGGAGCAAACTCACCTTCGCCTCTTTGATGTCGCGGCAATAGAAAGTGCGGAAATTGAACCCGCTGTCTTTGAGACCAAAAATTGCTTCCCCCGCGGCCGGCGCCGGCCAGATATTTTGACATAAGAAGACCTCCGCCTTCGCCGAACCGTTAAGTACTCTCGGCGCGTCGGCTGGCACGGAGTTTCCGCTGATGGTAACGCTCAAAACCAGTTCGGCGGCGCCATTTTTATTTTGCGC
>CAYHOC010000007.1:0-2996 GCA_964358135.1 uncultured Gammaproteobacteria bacterium | reverse complement strand
TCCGCCTGGCAGACGCATTCGGTTATAAACCTGCTTGACGGCGGCGGGTTTGTTTTGGCATCCGCCGCGGCGGTGATGCGCGACTCGCCCGGGCCGCCGACGGCTTTAACATTGCGGCCGTAAGACAGCGGGACAGGATCAGCAGGATCCATCACGCCGATAGTAGTGACGGTTGAATCCCAGCCCCAGGTATAGCTCTCTCCGCCGGCGGCGTCAAGAACCTGAAGCCGCGGACCCTTAGGATTGCATTCGTCCGGCGGGCCGTAGGGCGTCGCCGCAAAAGGCGTTGCCGTGAGCATCAGCCGAATCAGCGCTTCCAGCGGCGAGACCTCCACGCGATCCACCCGGCAAATTCCGGCATTATTTTTAATCTTAAATGTCCACTGAAAATACGGCGCCGGATTAAGCCCGGTGAGCGCGGCGCCGGAGACGCTCTTCACGCCGCCGGCTCCCATGCCGTTGACGCGGACAAGATATGACTTGCCCGGCTCCAAAGAAACGCCGATTGAAAATGTCTTGGCGGTGAGGGTAGAGGTATAATTGACCGTCGCTGTTTTTGCCGGCGGCAAAGTGGCGGCGGTGAACGAGCAGGTGTCATCACTGCCGCAATCATAAATTTTTATATTATCCGAATTGATGGTCGCCGCGTCCATCTCCACATTGAATTCCCCGCCAACCTCCGCATTGCTGCAATTTGCCGGACATCCTGACGACGGCCAGTACTTAATAATCCGCGGCGGCGTGTATTTTACAAACAAATCGGCCTGTCCGCTTTTACTGTTCGGGGGAGAGGCGGCGATTACTTTAACCGGCGTGGTTCCGGTTTCCATCAGCGGCTTGGCGGTCGCCAGACAAACATCGCTGACAATTCTCGCGTTTTCCATCGCCGCATTGCTGTTTGAAGTGGACCAATTAAAGTCATACTTTGCCTCGCATTTCAAAACATTGCAGCTGACGGCCGAAGGATATGCCGAATAATCCTGGCGCTCAATGCTTTGAGCAATTGTCGCCGAACGCGGCATCAGGGCAACGCTCGCCAGGGCGCAGCCGTTGGGATCGTTTAAGGTTCTGAATGCCCAGACATAATCACGGTCCATCGGCACATTAGCCGCGCTGATGAGCGTCTTTCTTAATGTCGCCTGATACGAATGATTCGGCAAAAGATTACCCGTCGCGCTTAAAATAATCGTGTTGCCTCCGTCCCAACTCACATTCAGTGGCAGCACATCAGCGCAAGCGCCGGTATCAAAGGCGCCGCCGGCGCCGGTGCAATCCTCCAACTTGACCGCGCCGGGAGGAATCGACGCGCTCATCGGAACGGTAAAGCGCGCCGAAACCAGCGCGTTCACGCACCCATCAACAGAACCCTTCCACGGCGACGGACTCTGCGTGGCTCCATCTGAACAATCGCGATGTTCATCAACCGCCGGAACTTGAACGATCGGCCCGGTGCTAAATCGCCAGAGAAAACTTCCTTGCGGACCGGCCAGGGCGCAGGTCTCGGTTTTGAGAATGCAAGACCCGTTGCCGCAACATTGCTGGGTGGTCGCGTTGCAGAGATTCGCGTCTTTGGCGCAATCGCCGACCTTAAAATTCAAGGCGTTTGATTTGGTTCCGGCGGAGGAAACATACACCGGTCCGCTCGCCGCGCCAGACGGCACTGCTGCCCTGACACCATCTTCCGCCCAGCTAAGCGCAGCTATCCCCGCGACCGTTTTATTCTGCCAGAAATTCACCGCGCCCTCCGGCCGCGCGCCCAAACGCTCGCCAAAAATGTTAACCGTTGTCAACGGCGGACCGTTGTCCGGGTCAAGGCGGCAAATACCCGGTTTGGGCGCCCCGGTTGTGACGGTAAAATCTTCTTTATTTGAAAGATAATTATCGCTTCTTTTTACCTGCGCCTCGATTGCTCCGGTTTCAATCCGGTTCCCATCTCTAAACACGCTCGGAACTTTTACCGTGATACTATTATTATGCCAATAATCAGCGCCGCAGCCGGAGGGGAAATTAGTGTCTCCATCAGCCGTGTCCGCGCCGCGCAAAAAGAGAACTTGGCCGGTAGCCGTGCCGAAATTCTGCCCAAAAATCGTGATATATTCGCCGGGCGGCCCGGAGGCGGGATTGATTGAGCTGATCACCGGTGTGCCGCCAACCGGCGGATTGATTGCAAAATAAACGCCGTTGGAAGATTCGCTTCCGACTTTCGCCTTCACCACATAACGGCCCTCAGTCAAAAAGGGCACAGCGCCGGAGATGCCCGTATCCGCCCACGAAGATGTGTCGCTAAGGCGGGTGTCAAAGACAACCGCATCCTTGGTCGCGCCGAAATTTTTTCCGGCGATCGTATAGACCGCGCCCGGAAGCCCCCGAGGGGGCGCAATCGTACAGATCCCCGGACGGATGATGTCATTCACGACAAAATTATTTATCGTCTCGCCTGAAAGATTGGCGTTATTGGTCACGCGGATTTTTCCCGTTGCCGCGCCGGACGGAACAATCATAATTATTTGATTGTCGCTCCAGGAATTCGCGCATCCGGAAAGCGCCGCCACTCCGCTCAAAGTGACGCCGCCGCCCGGCGACGCGCCAAAATTATAACCCCAGATTGTCACCAAATTTCCCGGCGCGCCGTCAAAACTGCTTAAAGCCGTAATCACCGGCCCGGCGACGCACACTCCATTTTGACAAACGCCGGAGGCGCACTGGCTGCCGGAGGTACAACTTCCGCCATTGCAAACCACGCCGCTGGCTCCGCCGCAATCAATGCCGGTTTCATCGCCATCCTGGATGCCGTTAAAATAATTCGCGGCGCGAATGGTCACCGTCGCCGTTTGGGACAACGCGCTGTTGCCGCAAGCGTCATACGCCACGGCTTTGAGGTCGTGCGCGGAGCCAAGCGCGAGCGCGGTCGCATCCCAACTCTTCATCGCCGAAAAAGTTTTTTCGCCGCTGGCCGCGGCAATGCCGATTGAAACATTATCAACAAAAAATTCCAC
>CAYHOC010000006.1:15830-19410 GCA_964358135.1 uncultured Gammaproteobacteria bacterium | reverse complement strand
GCGCTTCGTTCATTTTTGCCGCTTCTAAGCGCTGTTTCATAATGTGATGTCCATAATCTGAAGACCATAGTTGACGCCTAAACCTGATTTAATCTTATTGGTAGACGATTTTTAACGCCTCGCAAAATGCGGGGTGGCGAACCTCTAACGGGGTCAATGGCGCTAACGCGGCTATCGGCAATCGGACTTCAGCTATCAGCCGAAAGCCAAAGTCCGCTCGCCGAAGACCGATTGAAGTCTGAGGACTGGGAGCTGAAGACAAAACGAGATTGACTTTTGGCTTCAAAAAAGATATAGTAAAAAAGATTTTAGATGACTTGTATGCCATAACCCTTGCCCTCGTAGTGAAATGGATATCAAGTCAATCTTCGGAACTGCAGTTCCAGGCCCGCCCGCCCACCTTTAATTACGCCTCCATAGCTCAACGGATAGAGCGCTGGTCTTCGGCCCGCCCAAGTTTGCCCTCGTAGCTTAACGGATAAAGCAACGGTCTTCGGAACCGTTGATAGGGGTTCGATTCCCTTCGAGGGCAAATTTGGGCGGGCGATTCCCTTTGGGGGCAAAGGTGGGCGGGCGAAAATCCTGGCGAGGGCATATGGACATCACATTATGAAACAGCAGAAATGCTGATTGACGAACTCAAGGATTTCAAGCACCTTTTTTTGGTTTTTGTAAGTAATCTCTAATGACTTCTATGGGCATATTCGCACGAATATGCCCATAGTCAAAAACAAAAAAAGACCCCGCTGAATCGGGGTCTTTTTTAATTAGTGAGATATTATTCTATCTTCTCTCCCACGACCATCGCTTCGGCGACGGATTTTTCTATCAAATCTTCTTTCAATAATCTCTTCAAATCCTGCGCGAGAGTTGTCATGCCCTCTTTGGCGCTGGTTTGCATCACGGTTTTTATCTGCGCGACTTTATTTTCGCGGATCAGATTCGCGACCGCCGGATTATTTACCAGGATTTCACGCACCGCGATTCTGCCGCCGCCCTTCTTCGGCATCAGCTGCTGGGTGATGATTCCGCGGAGCGTCAGGGCAAGCTGCAGGCGGATTTGCTGCTGCTGGTGCGCCGGAAAACTGTCTACAATGCGGTCAACCGTCTGCGCCGCGGACCAAGTGTGGAGCGTCGCAAAAACCAGGTGTCCGGTTTCGGCCATCGTGAGAGCCGCGGCGATTGTTTCCAAATCGCGCATTTCGCCGACCATAATCACATCCGGGTCCTGGCGCAAAATATGCTTCAGCCCCTCGGCAAAAGTCACCATATCCACGCCCAACTGCCGCTGGCGGATGATGCTTTTTTTGGCGGCAAAAAGATACTCCACCGGATCTTCAAGGGTAATAATATTCTCATCGCGGCTGTTGTTGATCGCTTCAACCATTGAAGCGAGGGTGGTGGATTTTCCGGACCCGGTTGGCCCGGTAACCAGAACGAGGCCGTGCGGAAGCTCGGTGAACTTTCCGGCGATGGCCGGCAAATCCAGCTCTTCCATCGTCGGAATCTTTTGCGAGATAACGCGCGCCGCCAAACTCATATTTCCTTTTTCAAAAAAAATGTTCACGCGGAAACGGCCGCCATCTTTTGTTTCGCTCGCAAAATCAAGCTCCTTCTCCTTTTTGAACCGCTCTTCTTGCTCGTGCGTTAAAATACTCCCGATCAAATCCTGAACATTTTTGTCCGTCAGTTCGGTCTTGCCGGCCGGAATGAGGTCGCCGGAAATACGAAGCATCGGCGGCTTGCCGACAACCAGATGAAGGTCGGACGCGCCATCGCTGACGGCTTTTTTAAATAATTCTTCCAGCAACATATGCTTCAATTTTCAATTTTCAGGTATCAATTTTCAAACAATGATTAAAAATTTATTGAAAATTAGAAATTGGAAATTAGAAATTAGAAATTATAATTTACCATCCTTTTACCTTAAGCGCGTTCGCCGCGGCTTGCACCTGCGCCTCTTGTTTGCTCATACCATCGCCCCCGTCAATCATTTCATCGCCGATGAAAACGCCGACTTTAAAAATCTTCGCGTGGTCCGGGCCGGTTTCGCTCAAAACCCGATAGGTCGGCGTGACCCCGAGCTTATCCTGCGCCGCCTCCTGAAAACGGCTCTTCGGATCAAGATACAGCTTATGCTCAATAATATACGGCAGACGCGCCAGCAGACGCTCGGTCACGAATTCCGTGACTTTGTCCACCCCCTGGTCAAGATAGATCGCGCCGATTATCGCCTCAAAAGCATTGGCAAGAATATATTGGCGCGCCTTGCTGCCCGTATCCTTTGCTTCGCCGCGGGAAAGAAAAAGATAATCCTCAACTCCCATTTCCTGCGCCAGTTTTGAGAGCATAATAGCGTTGACTAAACTCGCGCGCCAATTAGTGAGATCCCCCTCGGGATTTTCGTAATTATCATACAGATACTTCGTGACGACCAGTTCCAAAACCGCGTCGCCCAAAAACTCCAGCCGCTCATTGTGTCCGCGCGCCAGGTCGGGGTGCTCATTGATATAAGAACGATGCGTCAACGCCGTCAAAAGATAATCCTGATTATTGAATTTAACTTTTAAAATTTTCTCCAAGCCGGAAACATCCTTCATATTTAAGCGCCAAGCTCAAAATCTCAAATTCCAAATAAATTCAAAATCTAAAATTTAAACTTTTGGATTTTGAAATTTGTAATTTATTTGGGATTTGTAATTTGTGATTTGGAATTTAATTTTAAGATTCTTTTGCCGGCTCTTGCGGCGACTGTTTATCCACTTCTTTCACCTCTCCCTGCGCGAGCAGATCCTTAAACATCGCGCCCAAAACGCCGTTGACGAATTTGCCGGACGATTCGCCGCCGTAGGTCTTGGCGAGCTCAATCGCTTCATTGATTGCCACCTTGGCCGGGATATTCTCGCAGAATTTAAGCTCATAAACGCCGATACGCAGGATGTTGCGGTCAACGGTGGTAATCTGGTCAATCGGCCATTCGGGCGCGAATTTTGCGATCGACCCGTCAATTGTTTCCAAATTACCGCGCACGCCCAAAAAAAGCTCGGAAACAAAAGAAGCGTCCTCAAGCCCGGGACCGAATTCGCGGATGTTCCGCGAAATCATATCCTTAATTTCTTCCTCGCTTGGCTCGCGCTCTTTGCGGTTAAAATCCCATTCGTAAAGAGATTGCATCGCAATCGCGCGGCCGAGATGGCGGCTGGACATTTTATATGATGCCAATGATGCGAAGCGTGTGTGAATGCCGCAAATATTTTTTCGCAGCATTTGCATTTCATTCGTAGATTGGAATCATTATCTATTGTAGATTTGCATCATGCTTTACTTTCTCGCTTTCTTTTTCGGCGCTTTGATTTTCAAAACCTCGCGTCCATTATAAAATCCGCAAAATTTGCAGGCGTGATGCGACAAAACCGGCTTAGCGCATTTGGCGCATTTGCCCAAAGTTTTTGGATTGAGCGCGAAGTGCGCGGCGCGGCGGCGTTTGTGAGAACTTGTTCGACGATGACCGGGAAGACCCATAGTAATTTCGTATTAAGTATTATGTATTTAGTATAGCGCAATCTGGTGATTTTGGCAA
>CAYHOC010000006.1:0-15730 GCA_964358135.1 uncultured Gammaproteobacteria bacterium | reverse complement strand
CGAGCAAAAGGCCGTAAAGAACCGGCGCGGCCAGCATCCCGAAGAGCAGGAAGAGCGTCGGAATCCACTGGCGCTTGAGGTTGCAAAGAATGTACGCCATTGGCGGAAAATTAGCCGCTACCGCGGCCGCTACAACGATGCGCCAGTCATTGCCCCAGTCGCTGATCATCGCCATCACGAAAGCGGAAGCCCATGCAATGATTATGCTGATTCCCGCAACCGGCCAACGGGGCGCTTTCTCCGGCATCTTGCTTGAATGCGCCAGCGCGATGCCAACAATGTAACCGACTATCGCCAACGCTCCCAAAATACCGATCGCGATTTTCATCTTTCTCCTCCTTTGTTTTTGTAGAGACGCCCCGATGTCCATCGGGGCGTCTCTACAAAAACCAAAAGGACGCCCCGCGAAATACGAGGCGCCCCAACTCGTTAACCCGTTAACTCGTTAATAAATAATAGATAATCTAAACTAAAGCGATTGACGCCACCATATCGTCGCCCTCCTTAAAGCGCATCAGACGCACGCCTTGCGTGGCGCGACCGGAGCTTTTGACGCTGGCAAACGGCAAACGGATAACCTGCCCGTGACGCGAAATGATGATCAGGTCGCGCTCGTCTTTGGCGTTCACAATATACGCGCCAATCAGGTTGCCGGTTTTCTTATTGACTTTGGCGGTCTTAATTCCCGAGCCGCCGCGGCGCTGGACTTTATAAAATTTGACATTCGTGCGTTTGCCCAGTCCGTTTTCGGCGATGACAAAAAGTTCCAATAAATTCTTTTTGACCATTTCCGGCTCAATCACATCCATCCCGATAATTGAATCCTCCCGCTTCAAGCGCAGGCCGCGCACGCCGGAGGCGTTCCGCCCCATTCCGCGAATATCTTTTTCTTTGAATCTGATCGCCTGGCCATGGGAAGTCGCCAAAATAACATCATCATTTCCGGCCGATGGTTTTACCCATTCCAAATTATCTTCATTATGAAGTTTGATGGCGATAAGTCCCGAACGGCGGACATCTTTGAAATCCGCGATGTCGGTTTTCTTGATTGTGCCAAGGGAGGTCACCATCACGAGATATTTATATTCCCTCAACTCTTCCATGGAAAGCACGGCTGAAACTTTTTCGCTTTGCGCCAGCTGGAGAAAATTTTGGATTGCCTGGCCCTTGGCGACGCGCGAGGCCGGCGGCACATCGTAGGCCTTAAGCTGGAAGACGCGGCCGCGGGTGGTAAAGAAAAGCAAATCCGCGTGCGTGGTGGTGGAAAAAAGATGTTCAACGATATCCTCTTCTTTGGTTGTGACGCCGGCCACGCCCTTGCCGCCGCGTCCCTGGGTCTTGAAGGTTTCAGGCGGGAGCCGTTTGATGTAGCCGTCGCGGGTAATCATCACGATTGTCGGCTCATTCGGAATTAAATCCTCGGCCTTAAATTCTTTGACGCCGTGGGCGACGACTTGGGTGCGGCGCTCATCGCCGTATTTTTCCTTGAGTTCCAAAATTTCATTTTTTACAATTCCCAAAATGCGCTTCTTTGAAGCCACAATCGCTTCCAATTCTTTGATCAGCGCGGTTTTTTCCTTAAGCTCCTGCTCTACTCTTAAACGCTCAAGATTAGCGAGCTGTTGCAAACGCATTTCCAAAATCGCCACGGCCTGAATATCGGACAGCTTAAATTGTTTGATTAAATTAATTTTTGCTTCATCTTTATCCGCGGATTTTTTGATCGTCGCGATCACCCGATCAATGTGCAGAATGGCGATTTTCAAACCCTCCAAAATATGCGCCCGGTCTTTGGCTTTCAATAAATCATACTCGGTGCGGCGGCGGACAACTTCTTCGCGATGCTTGATGTAATATTCAAGCATGGCTTTCAGATTCAAAACCTTCGGCTGGATGCCGTCAACCAGCGCCAGCATATTATAATGAAAGGTCTCCTGCAGTTGCGTCAGAACAAACAAACGATTCAAAACTTTTTTCGGATACGCGTCGCGCTTCAGTTCAATCACGATGCGCACGCCTTCTTTTGACGATTCGTCGCGCAAATCTTTGATGCCCTCGATTTTCTTTTCCGTCACCAGATCGGCGATTTTTTCAATCAATGTTGACTTGTTCACCTGATACGGGATTTCAGAAACGATGATTTTGAATTGTCCGGCTTTGTCTTCAATAATTTCGGTCTTGGCCTGGATAACAATCCCGCCGCGGCCGGTGGCGCACGCCTGCTTGATGGCGCTTTTATCAAAAATTATCCCGCCGGTCGGAAAATCAGGGCCCTTCACAAAAGTCAAAAGCTCGTCAATCGCGCAGTCGGGATGTTCAATAATATGCGCCGTGGCGTCGCAAAGTTCCGTCAAATTATGCGGCGGGATATTGGTCGCCATGCCGACGGCAATGCCGACGGTGCCGTTTAGAAGAAGATTCGGGAGGCGGGCCGGCAAAACCTGCGGTTCTTTGTGCTGGCCATCGTAGTTTGGGACAAAATTCACCGTATCTTTTTCAATATCAATCAGAACCTCTTCGGCAATCTTTGAAAGTTTGGCCTCGGTATAACGGTAGGCGGCGGCCGAGTCGCCGTCCATTGAGCCGAAGTTGCCTTGACCCCAAACGAGCGGATAGCGAAGCGAAAAATCCTGCGCCATCCGAACCATTGAATCGTAGACCGCGCTGTCGCCATGCGGATGATATTTGCCAAGCACCTCGCCGACGATCGTTGCCGATTTTCTGAATTTCGCGCCGGACTTCAGTCCGACGCTCCACATCGCGTACAAAATGCGGCGATGCACCGGCTTCATCCCGTCGCGAACATCCGGCAGGGCGCGGGAAACAATAACCGACATCGCGTAATCCAAATACGATGTTTGGACTTCGTTGGTAATTGGCTGCGCCTCCACCCGCCCGATATTTGAAGATGCCGGCTCCGCCAGTTCGGGTTCATTTTGCGATTTATTCCGCTTTAATCTATTTTTCATAATTTGGTAAAAAGTTTGCGTTATCTATTTTGCAGTACTCGTCGTGGATGTAACATTAACCAATCCGCTTTCCAACTTATTTTTAATCAATTCTATCACCTTTGCGTCCGGTTGCTCGACGCCGATTTCTTTTTTTACGCCGTCAACCGCGCGCTTGACGCTGTCTGCGGATTCGCTCATCGCCGCTTTTATTTTTTCCCATGAATCATCAACCGCGACCGATTTACCGAACCCGCCGTGTAGAATAAAATCCAGATTGGCAACCCAAAAACCGATAATCACCGCCATTGCCAGCGCGACTCCGCCGTAAATAATATATTTTTGGTTTTTTTCATCCATCATCATACGCCTCCCCTCCTTTATAAGGAGGGGGTTGGGGGGTGGTTACCGCAGTGAATATTATATAAACCCAATGTGACCCCTCCCTTGAAACCTTTCACTGGAAGGTTTCAAGCCCCTTATAAAGGGGAGGAAGCTGGGGAATACTATCCCATGGTGAGCACTACCACCCTCATCTCGTCCTGCGGCAGATCTTTTTTGGCGATTTTAAGTTTGGGCAGGGTTTCCGATTTCGCGCCGATTTCTTTTAAAAATTTTTCCACCGGCAAAAAATCTCCTTTTAAATTCGGCAACCGGTAATGCATCGGGATAACAATCCGCGGCTGGAGCTGATTCACGATATCAACCGCCTGTTTTACGGGCGCGGTCCCGACCGGAACCAAAAGAATATCAACACCTTCAAGCTGTTCAAGCTCCTCGGCCGTCAACGCATGGCCGATATCCCCCAAATGCGCCACCGAAATATCACCGATCTCAAAACGATAAATTGTGTTCGGCTCTTTTCCTTCGCCGCGGCTTGAATGGATTCCGTAAATAAAAATCTTGCGGACTTCCACCTCGCCCGGCGTTTTCATCAAAAAATAATCTCCGCCAACGGCTTCGGTATAATTATGCGCGTCATGGTTATGGCTCACGGTGACAATATCCGCCGAAAGCGACCGCGGGAGCTTTAAGCCGACATTCGGATTATACGGGTCGGTGACGATTTCCGCCCCGCTCTCTCCGATTTTGCATTGAATCTTAAAACAGGATAGACCGAGCCAATTGATGTTTATGGACATAGCGTTGTATATAGTATTTTGTATATCGTATCTTGTATTTTACAAAAAAATACAACATACCATATACCAGATACAAACTACAGCGTTTCTATTTTCCCACAAAACCGCTATTCTGGCAAGGTGTTTTTAGAGGATTTTCGCAAGCTCTTTTTGGATGTTGTCAATTGCCTCGTCGGACAATCTTTGGATGCCGTAAACCACCTTGTCCTGAATGTCCCCGTCCAGACCAGAACCGCGGATATTTTCCCACAATCCGGCTCTTTTTTCATCTACAATCTCGGCATAAAATCCTTCGCGCTCAAACTCCTGCCGCCAGGCCTCGAGATACTTGGAATCGATGGGCAAAACTTCAACCAAACCCCGGATAATTGATTCACCATCAGCCGTGCGAATAAACTGCTCAACACCAATTTTCGGACACTTGGATAATTTCTCTTCCAGCCATGTCTCCGGCAGCCAATTTCCACCGCTGACTAATTTTAATTTTCCCAAACGGATTTCAAAAACCGCCGGCTTTTGGCGTAATTTTTCTTCGATTTTTAACTCAACGACTAAAAACATAAAAGATTATTTTTTGTCTCCGTAAACATCTTCCGGCTCATCAATATTTTCTACAATCCCCGCGTAAGCGTGCGCCACATCGCTAAAAGTAACGGTATACAATTTTTCCAATGATTGAAAAAGTTCTACGACCTTCTTTCTGTCTTTTGGTTTTAATTTTTGCAGTTCACGATCAAATTTTTCCTGCTCTTTGGCCGCCTCTCTCACCGCCGGGATAACCAAATGCTTTTGCTGTCCGTTAAAATAAACGCGGGCGAGCCGAAAAAATCCAATTTTTTTATGAAAAATGATTTGCAGCCTGCTCCACTGCTTCGGCACATCGGCACTCATCTCTGTCAGCAAATAGCTAAAACGCTCGGCCGCTTCGGGAGATACAACCGGCGCGACATCCTGTTTAACAAAACCCTCAACATCTCTGGCGTCATGTTCTTCCATAAACCGCGCCAGTTCCACCGGAATTTTTTTCGCGTAATCGACGCGCGTCTGGCGATCAATAATTTCTTTTCTTGTCGTGGCCGCGGCTCTGACATCAAATTCCGGAGCGACAATTTTAAGATAACTGCGGACAATATCAATATCTATTGCCGGTAACTTTTTTTCAGCGGCTACGGGATCCGCAAAATACACAGAAAGAATTTCCGCAAAATATTCCGTGGCCTTTTGGCCGAATTCTTTTTTCTTGTCATCATGACCTATGCTCTCAACATAATTGGATTTAAACCGGTGCTCATTGTAAAGCTGCCCCGCAACTTTCATCAAATATAACTTTTTGATTTCCGGCGGCAAAAACGCCAGGCGAAAGTCGTGAGCATGCGCCATTTCGTGAGCAAAAAGATCATTATATACATAGGCCGGGGAGTTTTCTTTAGCCGCCAACCCAAACTCTATTGCCACGGCCGGTTTTCCGCCCTCTTTTGAAATGGTGCGGCAAACTGCCGCGGCCGAGGTACCGCCAAGTTTTTTTCCATATTCCTCGCTTAATTTAAGATCATGGCCGCGAAATCCTATTACTTTCACAGTATTTTTGGTCCATGCTTGCGGAAAAGTTTTTTCAAAAATCTCTCGCATCGCCTCATCTGAAAAACCCATCTGTTCGAAACCACCGATTATCGGTTCGGTTTTTTCCGCCAGCTCATACCGGCCATGGTCCTCCGAAGCCTGCTTCATTAAATCTTCAGGAATCATGTTCTTTATTTTTTCTCCCATTGTGACAATCGCCGTTTGGCGTCGTTTTTCCAGGTGCGTATATGTTCCGGCGCCCAAAGCCAAAGTAGCCCCGAGAACAATCGCGGCAATTTTCCGTTCGGCGCGCTTCAAAAATGAACCACGCGGTATATTTTTGACGCGGGCCTCCATTTCAACGGCATTCGGCTCACATCCCGGTAATTTTTCCAATGACATACTACTTAATCAACTTTACAAAGCTCCTCTTTCCTTTTTGTAATAATGTTCCGCGGTCGGAAATTTTAACGGCAACGGCGATATCTTTCACAACCTCCTCATTAACTTTTACTCCGCCCTGTTCAATCAGCCGCCGCGCTTCGCCCCGGCTTTCGGCAAAGCCGACTTCCAATAAAATGTCAATCAGATTTGCCGACGGCGATGAAACTTTATGTTTCGGGATTTCGGTCGGCGCCTCGCGGCGCTGGAAAACCTGTTTGAAATCATTTTCCGCGCGGCTGGCATCCTCGGCGCCGTGATACATCTTGACGATTTCCCGCGCCAAGCGCATTTTAAGGTCGCGGGGATTTGTTTTTTCATCTTTAAGCTGACGGTTAATATTTTCCAATTCATCCGTCGGCAAATCGGTAAGCAGTGTGAAATAAGAAACAATCAGCGGATCCGGAATAGACATTATTTTTCCGTACATATCATGAGGGATATCGGAAAGACCGACATAATTTCCGAGCGACTTGGACATTTTTTTATCCCCGTCCAAACCGACCAAAAGCGGCACGGTCAAAATGTTCTGTTCAACGGTGCCAAGTTTACGCTGGAGGTCGCGGCCGGCCAGCAGATTAAATTTTTGGTCCGTCCCGCCGATTTCCACATCCGCGCGCACCTGAATTGAATCATAAGCTTGCATTATCGGGTATAAAAGTTCGTGCATGCCGATATCCGCGCCCTCTTTAAGGCGTTTGGAAAAATCATCGCGCTCAATCATCCGGGCGACGGTAAATCTGGCGGCTAATTGAATGATCTCGCCGAAATTCATTTTTTTAAACCATCCCGAATTGTAGACAATCTCGCATTTTTTGATGTCTAAAATTTTTCCGGCTTGCTCCAGATAGGTCTTAGCGTTCTGCTTGATTTCTTTATCCGAAAGCATCGGCCGAGTTTTTGATTTACCCGAAGGGTCGCCGACTTTGGCCGTGTAATCGCCAATGATTAAAACGACCCGATGTCCCAAATCCTGAAATTGCCTAAGTTTCCGGAGCGGAACCGAGTGACCCAAATGCAAATCCGGCGAGGTCGGGTCCGCGCCGAATTTCACGCGCAACTTCTCGCCGCTTGCGAGCTTCTTCCTCAAATCCGCGGCAATGATCACCTCTTCCGCCCCGCGAGCGAGCAGTTCGTTAATTTTTAATTCATCGGTGATTGGTTTCATAATATCTATTCATTTAATAACTCTATCAATTTGGTAAAAACATAAACCCTGTTCCGTTTCTTTTTGGGATTTGCTTCTTTTAAAATTCCGGCCTTAACGAATTTTGCGATTAAACTGAAAAATGTTTGCGTATTTTGTATTCTGACATGCGAACGCATGCTGGCGGTTGTGAAAATAGGGCGGACAAAAATAGCATCCAATAAATTAACAGCATATATTGAATTAATTTCTATTATTTTTTCTTTATGATTGTGATGCAGTTTCAAAATTTCTTTCCCCGTTTCTTCGGCTTTTTTTGCTTGGGCCGCCAAAGCGGTTAAAAAAAATTGTATCCAGCTTATCCAATCCTGCCTTTCACTTACCCCGCGCAATAATTCATAATAATCCCGCCGGTGTTCTTCAAAAAATTCGCTTAAATACAAAAATGGGTGCGCTAATAACTTTTTCTCATATAGAAACAGCGAAATAATCAAACGGCCTACCCGTCCGTTGCCGTCAAGAAAGGGATGGATGGCTTCAAATTGATAATGCGCGACGGCGATTTGCACCAACTTATCTTTTTCTTCATTGGAATTTAAATATTTTTCCAAATTGCCGAATAAAGGAACTATCTTATTGGCGGCCGGCGGAATATATGACGCCTCTGAAATATCGGCGCCCGGTTTGCCGATATAAACCTGCACCTTTCTAAATTCTCCGGGCGCTTTATTGGCGCCGCGGCCGGATTTGAGCAGAGTAGCGTGTAATTTTTTTATTAAATTTTCCGATAACGGAAACGACCCCAAACTCCTTACTCCCAAATCTAAAGCTTGGCGATAATTTATTACCTCATTGATATCCTTCTTTTTTATCGTGTCCTTTTTTTTATCGGCTACGGCCTCATACGCCAAAACCTCGCCAATCGTGGCTTGGGTGCCCTCTATTTTGGAACTTTCAACCGCCTCTTTGGTCTGCATGGTTCGGCCAAGCAGACTCGGGTTTGGCAAGGCGCCGAGCAGAGAATCAAGACCGGCGATCGCCCGATGCGCCTTTACGATATAATCAATCAGCGGCTCATAGTTAATTTTTGCCGGCAATTTAGGCAAATTAAACGGAGTTTTGGCCATATTTCAGCGATTAGAATAAGGGCTCTCGTTATTCCAGCGGTTAGAATATAGATTAGCTTATTATAAGAATATCACATTTATTAGAATAACGCAATAGCCGAACGCGACAAGCTATAATCCTGCCTTAATTTGCTCATTTATCTTCTTCAGCTTCTCCTCCGCCTCGGCGAGTTTCTTTTTTTCTCCATCAACAACCGCTTTCGGCGCGCGGGCGACAAAATCCTGATTCGCTAATTTTGATTTTAAGCCGGCAAGATATTTTTCCAGATTGTCTTTTTCGGATTGCAAGCGGCTTTTTTCTATTTCCAAACTTTCCCCGTGAAAGGACATTGATATAATGATGGACATGCCTATACCCTTTCTTGGAAGAACCTCAGAGCGAGTTAATTTTTTCAATATTCCAATATTATCTTCTAATAATTTAATATTCTCTGACGTCAGCTGAAACTCCACAGTTTCTGACGGCGGAACATGATGCGCGACACGCATATTACGCATCTTTACAATCGTTTCCCGCAGAATTTCAAAATCCCTCTCCGCCTTTTTATCAATTAATTTTTTACCGCCCGCCACGGCGGGCCACTCGGCAATTATTAACAAATCCTTCATTCCGGCCGTTTTCCACAGCTCCTCGGTCACATACGGCATAAACGGATGCCAGAGTTTGAGAATTACGAATAGCGAATTACGAATTACGGATTCATTCAGTTCAATTTTATTTATTTCTAAATACCAGTCGGCAAAATCATTCCACGTAAAATTTCTTAATTTTTCTCCTGCCTCTGAAAATCTGAACTTCTCCAGATCGTCTGTCACTTCCGAGATTAGGATATTGAGTCTCGATAGAATCCATCTATCCGGTAAACTTGGAATTTGGAATTTGGAATTTGGAATTTGCCGATTTGTTAAAACAAATCGTCCTATGTTCCATAGCTTATTCGTAAAATTCCTGAACCCCGCGATTTTTTCTTCCGAAAGTTTGACGTCATTCCCGGGTGAAGTTCCCAAAACCAAACTCAAACGAACGGCATCGGTGCCGTATTTTTCGGCGACGGTGAGGGGATCAATCGCGTTGCCGAGCGACTTAGACATTTTTCTCCCCTGCTCATCGCGAACCAAGCCGTTGAGATAAACCGTTTCAAACGGGATTTCGCCAAGCGCGTAAGTGGTCATCAAAATCATCCGTGCCACCCAAAAGAACAGGATATCATACGCCGTTTCCAAAACCGAAGTGGGGTGAAATCGCGCAAGTTCGTTTGACTGACGACCGGCCGTATCAAGCATAATCTGCATTATCCCCCCGGGCGCCGGATAATCATCAGACCATAAACGACCATCCCCAAATGTTGCCATAAGCGCGATCGGATCGCCATGAGAGACCACTGCGATTGTCTCACCGATGTGCGTCTGTACGAGTTCACGCAAAAATTCAGAGGTCCGTTTTTTTAATTCCTCGTATGATTCCGTTTGCGGTACCGTTTTGCCATCTTTTATCCACGCTTCCATCGAAAAACGCGCCTTTGCATATTCACTAACCGGTCTGCCGGAATACGGTCCCAACCCGAGTTCGCGCAGGCGTTCGTCAAAATTAATTTCCAGATCAAGCGCCGACGAAATAATCTCCGCCGTTTGTTTCGCGCGCAAAACCGGCGAAGAAAAAATACATTTCACACCCATTTCCTTAAGCGCGGTCGCTGTTTTTTCAACCTGCGCCCGGCCGCGTCCGGTAAGTTTATTCACAAAGTCAGCCGAACCGTCGTCATTAACCCCATTGGCGTTTCCCTCTGCCTCGCCGTGCCGCACAAAAATTACGCGCGTCAGCGGCCAGCCGAGAGTTGAAAATGTCCAAAGCCCGGATGAGAACCAGGTATCAAGCGTATCTGGGTCTTGGACAATATTCCTGCCTTTACAGCTGGGGCATCCTTTCGGGGCTTCAATCGCTACAATAATGCCCAATTGTTCAATTGCTGAATTGTTCAATTGCTTTTTTTCTTTTTTGCTTTCTTGCTTTTTTCGGCAGTCCTGACAGTACCATACGGGGATCTGGTGACCAAACCAAATTTGGCGCGAGATGCACCAGTCGCGCAAATCGTTCATCCAGTGAAAATATGTTTTTTCAAATCTTTCCGGCAAAATTTTAATTTGCCCGTTTTTAACCGCCGCGAGCGCTAATTCTTTTAACGATGCCTTCGCTCCCGACTTAATTCCCTTGATCTTGGAGCTGGGAACCTTGAACTTGGAACTAACGGAAACAAACCACTGCTTTGACGGCAATTGTTCAACGACGGTTTCGGAACGATAGCAAATGCCGACATTGTGCTTAATATCCTCGATTTTTTCTATTAGACCGTCGGTCTGCAAATCAGCAACAAACTTGGCGCGCGCGTCAGCAACCGCGAGTCCGGCATATTTTCCGGCCGCCTCCGTCATCTTTGCGTCTTGACCGATAACTTTAACCGCGACCAGATGATTTTTCTCCGCCATCTGTGAGTCAGCCATTGAATGCGCCGGAGTGACGCCGACCACGCCGGTGCCGAAATTCGGATCAACTGACCGCTCGGGAATTACGCGAACATGGATTTTATGGCCCGCCAAATCAACATCAAATTCTTTGCCGATATATTTTTTGTACCGCCCGTCTTTGGGATTTACCGCCAGCGCCGTATCTCCCAATTTTGTCTCCGGCCGGGTGGTGGCGACAACCAAAGATTCGCGCGGACTGATCTTATATATAATATAGTAGAGCTGTCCGTCTTCTTCGCGATAAAGAACCTCGTCATCCGCTAAAGTTGAAGCGCAAACCGGGCACCAATTTACAACCCGCTCGCCGCGATAGATTAACCCGTCGTCATACATTTTCTTAAACATCGCGCGAACCGCCAGCGACCGCGGCTCATCCAAAGTATACGCCTCGCGCGACCAATCGCAGGACGAGCCCATCTTGCGCATCTGCCGACGCATCGTGTCCTGTGAAAGCTGGGCGAACTTTTCCACCTCGGCCAAAAATTTTTGCCGCCCGAGCGAGCGCCGGCTCTGGCCTTTTTCTTTCAAGAGTTTTTCCACCTTGGCTTGCGTGGCAATGGCCGCGTGATCCGTTCCGGGGATCCATACCGTATCATCCCCGCGCATCCGGTGAAAACGGGTCATTATATCCTCCAATGCCAAGGTCATCGCATGGCCGACATGCAGCGTGCCGGTCACATTCGGCGGCGGCATGACGATGGAAAAATACTTTGCTTTCTTGCTTCGTTGCTTTCTTGTTTCGATGCTTCGATGTTTCGATGCTTCGATGTTTCGATGTTTCGATGTTTTGTCCGGATTAAAATATCCGCTATCTTCCCATTTTTTATAGATAGCGTCCTCAACATCTTTCGGATTGTAGGCCTTTGGTAACTCCATGGATCCGGGATTGCCACTGATCATAGCGGATTCTCGCGGATACTAATCCGTGACAATCAGCTATCATCCGTGGAAATCCAAAAGAAACGATTATAGATTTATCGGCTCAAAAAAACAAAGCAATTTCTCAACGCCAATATATACAAATTCTATCCCAAAACCCCTTGCTTGACAAGACGCAAATTTTTCATTATTATGACGATGGGAGCTCTTTAAGGAGGAGGACGCATGCCGGTCTATATTTACGACAAAGACGCTTTCCGGAAAATGATGCTGGTTGAAGGCGGTGGATCCCGGAAAAACGAACTTGATTTTGTGCGGTATCAATGCACTTTTACGAGTGAATGGGAATGCTCATTCTTTGCATTTTATCAAAAATGGCAGGAGGAGTATGCCAGGAATCCAAAACTTGCCGAAGAAGAGTTTGAATACGACATATCTGTCAACGGCAATTGCGCAATTTACGGTCTAAGCGGATGGAACCGCTACAGCGTAAGAAATACCGGAGAAATATTTTTTCTAAGGCATTTTGTTCGCTATCGCGATATATGGTCTCTCAAAAAAGCGACTGAACTCGGCTTTACTATCCTTCCCAAAACCCCGGACCCCTAACCGGGGTCTTTTTTTATTCCAAAAACCAATTTTACCGACAAAAACCCCATTCACTTTATTTCGGCTATAGCCGAAATAAAGTGAATCGTTGAATACAATAAATGACTATGTTTAACTCCCAAAAATTAAAAAAATCCCCCTTCGTTCCCTTTTGTAAAAGAGGGAAGTAACGAGAGGGATTTTTGCTTCGATGCTTTTATGTTTCGATGATTTGATTACTTGACTTCAACATTGATGCTCGGTCCGATAATTTCGGCGCCGTAATCGGTTTTCAAAATCACATACAATTTATATGCGCCTTTTACCGCCGCTTCTTTCCAGGAAATAACGGCTGTATCTTTACGCGGCAGAAGCACAATCCCGAGCGGAATCGGCTCGGTGGAACTCGGAGAAACCGCGTAAAAATCAATCCGGTCCAAAGTTTTGTCCTTAACGCCGAGCGTTAAATCTACCGGCAAAGACGGAACCACCGCTCCGTCCACCGGACTCATCCACGAAACCAATTCGGGAGCCGGTTCGGCCGCGAGATTGATCGTGATTATAGATTCAGCGCGATTATCGATCTCGTCAAAAACTTCGGCCTTCAAAATATGAAAGCCCTTTTCAAATCTGGCGGGAATGATAAGTGAAAGATTAAACGGCGAAGCCAAAGCCGTTCCCAAAAGCTCGCCGTCAAGATAGTATTTGGCGCGTGAAATATAACCGCGCTTCGGGGCGACGCCGATTCCCAAATTAATTTTTCGGCTGTCCAGGCGCGCGCCTTCGGTCGGATAAAGCCAGATGACATCCGGCCGGTTTGCCGGCGTATGCAAATCGTCATATTGCGTCGGCGGCTCGCCCTCTCCCGCGCCACAGGCAGATGCGCCTCCGGCGCAAAACGATTGCCCGAAATTGTTTTTCACCGCCCAACCCTGTACTGCCGCCTCCCAGGTTTCATATTGCATGTCATCCTGCGGATTTTGCGGCGGGGCCCCGCGCGGATCATCTTTATTTATATAGTATAGGATGTTGTGCGCCCCGCCGCCGTAGGCGCGATTCTCTATAAAAGATTCCGGCGTGTATTCAGTGGCAAGTTTTCCGGAGGCGCGGTCAATTTTGACAAATTCTCCGCCGGTTGGAATTCCATCCAGAATCGGCTTGCCGGCGTACACGGGCAGAGCCAGCGTAAAATTTTCTTCCGGTGTTCCTTCCAGAGCGGCGCGCATATACGCGTTCCAAATCGGCGCGGCAATGACGCTGCCGTCGGCTTTTTTCTTCATTTCCTTGTTGTCGCTGTTGCCGACCCACACGCCGGTTATGAGCGACGGCGTGAACCCCACGGTCCAGGCATCGTGATAATCGTTGGTCGTGCCGGTTTTTACCGCCACCGGCCGGCTGCCCAGAGTCAATGAATTATTTACGCCAAAAACATAGGCGCGCAAATTATTATCGCTCAAAATATCGGTGATTTGACGGGCGATCTCAGCGTCCATCACGGCCTCGGGCGCCAAATCGGCGGATTTAAATTCGTCCAGAATATTTCCCGTTGAATCCGAAACTTTAAGGATAGCAACCGGATTCACTTTATACCCATCGGCGGCAAACGCGCCGAAGGCGGCCGCATGCTCCAGAAGTTTTACTTCCCCGCCGCCCAAAACTAAGGACAACCCGAAACGGCTGCGGTCGCCGAATGTTGAATATCCGAGCTTTTCCGCGAAATCCAAAACATTGCCGACGCCGGTCAGATAAATCATTTCCACCGCCGGGATATTGAGCGAGCCGGCCAGCGCCTTCTTCACCGTTACCGGACCGCGCTCTTTCAAATCGTAATTATGCGGGATATAATCTTTTTTGATTTCGGTTTTGAAAGTCGTTACCGCATCCCACAAAATCGTGTTCGGCGTATAACCTTTGATGAATGAAGCGGCATAGACGACGGGCTTGATTGACGAACCCGGCTGGCGGGCGCGAATAACGGCGTTCACCTGCGGATCAAACTGGCAGTTTATCCCGGGCGAACAATTTTCCGGCTCGGGCTTCCCAAAATAATCGCGCGAACCGACCATCGCCAAAATTTCTCCGCTTCTGGGATTAAGCGAAACAAGCGCCGCATTATAGGCGCCGTAATTTTGAATATTTTTTATATTATCGGCGATGGATTTCTCGGCAATTTCCTGTTTTTTCAAATCCAAACTGGTGATAACTTTCAAGCCGCCTTCAACCACCGTTTTTTCGCCGTATTTTTGCTCCAATAAATCCTTCACATACATCACAAAATGAGGCGCGATGATCGGTTCCCGCTTCGGCTTCAATTCGGAAAAAATCGGCTCCCGCTTCGCGGCTTCGGCTTCTTCGTTGCTGATTTGTCCGGCGGCCCGTAATTCGCCGATGATATATCGCTGGCGCCCCAAAAGCTCGTCGCGATGAGCGCCGTAGGGCGAGTAGCGCGATGGCGACTGCGGCAGAGCGGCCAGCATTGCCGCCTGGCCGATGCTTAAATCTTTGGCGCTTTTGCCGAAAAAACTTTGCGCCGCGGCCTCAACGCCGTACAAAGTTGAGCCATACGGGATCTCGTTAAAATACATTTTCAAAATATCGTCTTTGGAAAAACGCTGCTCAATTTCGTATGATAAAATAAGTTCTTTGATTTTGCGGGTGTAAGTTTTTTCGCGCGAGAGAATCGCGTTTTTTACCAACTGCTGGGTGATGGTTGAACCGCCCTGCACTTTGCCGCCCCGAATAATATCATTGTAGACCGCGCGCAAAATTCCGCGGATGTCAAAACCGGAGTGCTCATAAAAATTTCGGTCTTCGGCGATGAGCGCCGCCTTAATCATCATCGGCGCGATTTGGTTTAATTCCAAAAGCGTCCGTTTTTGCGCGCCGTGAATTTCGTATAAAATATTTTTTCCTGTGCGGTCGTAAATTTTGGTGGTCTGGGCGATGTTGCGTTCAATAATTTTATCCGGGCTTGGCAAACTCTTTCCCACGAGCACAAAAATGGCGACTCCGCCGGCGCCGGCCAAAATAAATCCCAAAAGAAAAATCACAAAAATGACGGAGATGATTTTCTTCGCCTTTCCGGTTTTTTTCCATGTTGCCCGCCGAATTGGCGGGGCGGGCGGCCGTTCTGCCGCGGTTTTGATTTTGAGAGATGGGATGGGCATTTGGTTTTACCGTAGAGACGCGATTAATCGCGTCTCTACTACTACATTACATTATACAGAGTTAGCTGGTAAAATTCAAAAATCGCCGCGCCTTTTTACTTGGGAATAAAAAGGCGCGGGATTCAATGGTCTCAAATTTATACAATTCATTAAACCCTTTTGAAATTTTTAAATAAATCGCGGCGTCCAACAATCGCGGCGTCCAACA
>CAYHOC010000005.1:0-20709 GCA_964358135.1 uncultured Gammaproteobacteria bacterium | reverse complement strand
AGGGCAATTTGGATTTCCGCAGATTGATAGCGGATTTACACAGATATCCGCGGGAATCTGTTAGAAATCTGTGAAAATCCTCATCGTAAGCAGTATGAATTATCTTATCGCACGATGTTGAAAGAAGCGCCGAGAGTAATATTATATCTATCGGCGAAACCGGCATTGGTTTCCAACACAAAATTGACCGGCTCGGGCGAAGTGGCATCCGGAATAATTCCCGCCGATTCGGCGGGCGGCGGCAAACCCTTGGCCATGCCGATAACGCGCCCGTCGCGAATCCAAAAAATATCAATCGAAAACTTCATATCCTTCATCCAAAAACGCCTGACTTCCGCGTCCGGAAAGATAAAAAGCATACCCGAATCTTCCGCCAAATTTTTACGGTTGGACAATCCGCTCGCCCACTCCATCGGCGTCCGGCGAATTTCAACCGAAATTTTTCTGTCGCCGATGAGCGCCTCCGCCTTTGACGCTTGCCACGAGATGACGCGCAGAGCGACGGCAGATAACAGGATTATTCCCAAAAGCCAAAGATAATGTTTTTTCATATTACTGCCACAGATTATTTTCACAGATCGCGCAGATTTTTTCCTCCCCTCATAAAGGGGAGGCGCGGAGGGGTTAGTATCAGTGTTATCTGTGACGAAAAATCTGTGATGGTGTGATTGACAAAAAAAACAAGTGATGCTATTTTAAAAATAGTTCTTGATGGAGGCGAAAATGGCCAAAAGGGACTGGAAAACATTGGAAGCGGCAATCGGTTTTTTCTTGTATGGTCTGCTGATTCTGACCGCCGGCTATTTACTCATTACGCGCAAAGAACCTGAAGTGTTCCTATCCCCGATTCTGGCCATCAGCGGTTTTTTCGCCGCCATCTGCTTTTACCTCTGCGCAAAAAGAACGCGCGAATTCTTCAAACGGACATAAGTCCCCTCTCTCCCCCGATCGGTATCGGGGGACTTTTTTATTCCAATAACTTTCTCCCCCTGCCCGAGGGGGAGCGAGAGGGGGTGGGAGAAAATCAATACTACCCCTCCCAACCTTTCCGTTCCTCGCCCGCTCGGGACGGAAGTATTAAGGGGAGGAGTGACGGAGCTGGTGCTCATCAATCGCCTCGTTCACCAATTTGTCCGCCTCTTTATTAAATTCGCGGCGGACATGATGCCAGGTGATTTTTTTGAAGGATAATCCGCGATTCCAAATTTCCACAAATAGCGGCGCCAGGTTCGCGTCTTTCACGCGATACTCGCGGTTTAACTGTTTGACCACCAGCTCGCTGTCAAGATAAAATTCCAACTCCTCGCCGCCGATTTCTTTCGCCTTTTCCAGCGCCAAAATAACGGCCTGATATTCGGCCTGATTATTAGTCGCCCCGCCGATGTATTTTTTGAACTCGCGCGTCTCGCCGCCTTTTTTAATGACCACGCCGATTCCGGCCGGACCGGGATTACCGCGCGCCCCGCCGTCGGTGTGGATGATAAGTTTGGACATAGTATTTTGTATTTAGTATTTTGTATCTTGTATAACTAAAAAATACAAAATACAATATACGAAATACGGGATACATTATAACCCGTGTTTTCTCATCACAATTTCGCGCGCTTGATTGTATTCTCTCACCGATTTTGCCCACGGAAATAATTTATACCAAAACCCCGGCCGCCATTTGCTCATTCCGAATCGCGCCGGGTGGGCGCAAAACAACGCTTCGGAAATATACGCGCCGGTTTTTCCCCGTTCCAGCATCGTCAGCCACAAATCCCAATCTTGAAATCTTTTTAATGCTCCGTCAAAGCCGCAAAAATCCGCGCGGCGGAGCAGCGACATCGTGGAAATATAATTTATCTTCTTTAACGCCTCGCCGTCAAAGACGCGCGCCGGCATCTTTTTCCAGCCGAGCTGATAATCAGAGTACGCGTATGCCGCTCCCGGATGATCCGCGAGCGCGGCCGCCATCATCTCCAAACAATCTCCGCGCAATATCACATCGGCGTCGCAAAAAAAGACGAACTCCCCGCGCGACTCGGCAAATCCCCTGTTCCGCGCTATTGCCGCGCCGGCATGCGGAATACGGACAACAGCGAGTCCGCCGGCGATCTTTTTTATCTCGTCGACGATTGCCCCATCCGACCCGTCATCAACCAAAATAATTTCTACGGAATCCTGCCGTGAGGCGGGGACACCTCGCTCTCGCGAGGACTCCATGCGTTGGACTCCCCGCGAAAGCGGGGGAAAATGTACGCCACCTCCCTCATGGGAGGACTCTAAATAAGATTGCCCCAAAACCGAATCAAGGCAATCTTTCAAATGCCGGATGTTATTATATATAGGTATAACCACGCTGATCATAAACCTATTTTACCAATGTCTTGACTCTACGGCAACTTTTTGGTAATCTCTAAAAGGAAGTTCCTTACAAAAAGGAGAGCGCCGTGCCGGATAAACCGCCGCTTAGCCACGAAGGAATCATCCACATCATAATGAAACGATTGCGCCGCGGTTTTGTGATTGACCCGTACGACGACAACCCAAATTATATTTCCGACCCGAAAAAGAAGGACGAGCGCAACCGCAAACGGCAGGCGATGCTAAACGCCGGTTCGGAGCGGATTGGCGATCTGGCGAATAATGGGCGGATCGCTTCGCGCCCAAATCCCACCGAAGAAGGACAAATTGTCAAAGAAGCAATTCATCGCCTCTCGCAAAATATATGTCCGTGCGGACAAGATGGTTGCCCGAGCCGGGAACCGTCAATCGCGCGACAAAAATGCGACGGGGGCGATAAGGATAAATGCGAGTGCGACGGAAACGGTAAAGGAAACTGTAAAAACTGCGGCAGTGGCGGCAAGCGCCGCAAAAAGCCGTAAGCCCGAGCGCGGGGTAAAGGAGGAAGAAGATGCCGAGCGCTCCTGAAAAAATCCGAGCGGCGATTGAACGCGCCAAGAAAAAATATGGTGCTCTTGAAAAACATCTTCGCCGTCTAAACTGGTCGCTCAAAAACGCTCAAGCACTACAGGACCTCGCCGGTTGGGTCGTCGTATACCGAGCGCCCCGTCTTCAATGGAAATTTATATTTCCTATCAAGAAAAACTGCAGTCGCCGTCTTAACCTTGCGGATAAGGTTGAGAATTTGGACCAAAACAAGACCATATCCTTTGAAGAAAGCTTTAGCGGTAAACGGGTTTCCGTTAGTCTTGGCGACGGCAAATGCCTAGCCTGGAATGACGATATGCTGTATTTCGGATTCTTCGCCACCCGCAAAGAGGCGCGCCAATTCGTCGAAGATAAAAAACGCGAACTTGAAAATTCAAAATAGCTCCTTCCCGCCCCCGATAACCTCGGGGGCTTTTTTAAAATTTGATTACACGGATATTGGCAGATAACACGGATATCGTAGAGACGCAAAATTTTGCGTCTCTACTTTAAGATAGTAAGCCCCCCCTTTTTCAGACTCGCGATCCGAACGCAGAATGCGAGGGAGGTCACCTTATAATCTTAAACACAAATCAAACGAGACCCCCTCTCGCTCCCCCTTCGTAAGGGGGAGAAAATCCCCCACGCCTCCTTTGTTAAAGGGAGAGGATTGAGGACGGGGGCTTTTAATTTTAACGGATTTTTGATAGGATAAAATCATCCAAAAAAAATCCCCCCCAATCCCCCTTTTCCAAAGGGGGAGGCCGTGGATCCCCTCCGCCAGCTGGCGGATGCGCGAACCTGCCTACCGGCAGGCAGGGATGACAAAAAATCATAATTCATAATTCTTGATTCTTAATTCTATGAAGAGTGGCTTCGCCGTCCTCATCGGCCGCTCCAACGCGGGAAAATCCACACTGATAAACGCTCTTGTCGGCGTCAAGGTGGCGATTACAAGTCCCCGGCCGCAAACAACGAGATACTCAATCCACGGCGTCGTTAACGACGACCGCGGACAGATTGTTTTTGTTGATACGCCGGGAGTTTTTACCGACAGCCATGACCATATTACCAAGTCGCTGATGAAATCCGCGGAAGAAGCGACGCGCGATATTGATGTCGTGCTTTATGTGGCGGACCCGACGCGCGCCATCGGCAACGAAGAACGGGTGGCGCTCCGTCTGCTTGAAGGAATTAAAAAACCGAAAATTCTTGTTCTGAATAAAGCGGATGTAAAAAAACCGGCGTACAAAGACGAATATCTGGAACTCGCGGATAAATTCAATGCCGTGGCCGAAGTTTCGGCAAAATTCGGAAAATATCTCGGCGAATTAAAAGACAAAGTGATGGAATTTCTCCCCGAGGGCGAACCTTATTATCCTCCGGGGCAGGTTTCCAACTTGGAACAAAAACAATGGCTCTCGGAACTGATCCGCGAAAAAATATTTTTACAAACGCACCAGGAGGTGCCCTACAGCGCGGCCGTGGAAATTGAAGAGATGGATGAGCGCGAAAACGGAATGGTCTACTTAAAAGCGAACATCCTGACCAGCGCGCCGAGATACAAAAAGATTCTGGTGGGCGCTGGCGGTCGGCGCGTCAAAGAAATCGGCCAGGCCACCCGCCGCGAGCTGGAAGCAATTTGGGGCAAAAAGGTTTTTTTGGATCTTGAGGTGGTAGTGGACGAAAAATGGCCGGAACGGTTGTTTTACTAATCTCGATCCGCCCCTCCTTAATACTTCCGTTCCGAGTGAACGAGGAATGGAAGGGCTGGGGGTGGTCACCTTGTATATCTTAAATATAAATTTGATGAGACCCCTCCCATTGATTCATTCGCTGGATGAATCAATGCCCCTTATAAAGGGGAGGAGATTAAGTTGACGCCAAATTAAAATCATGGTACGACTAATGAAGTCGTACCTTTTAATTTAATCTAAGGAGGAGAACGATGCCGCGCGTCTGGGCGCCGCTTAAGCCGGGAGACATTATTCTCGTTGACCAAGACGATGTGCTGGCGGATTTTACCGGCGAACTTTTACGGCGATGCCAAGAAGAAATGCCGGACGAAAACTGGCTGCCGTTTGAAGCGCACAGTGAACTGTATTTCTACAAAAACTATCCGGTGCGGTTGCACGCGCAAATTCTGGCCGTCAATTGGAACCCGGGATTTTTCTGCTCGCTCCAGCCGATTCCGGGGGCGCTTGATGGCATCAAAGAGATGCTCGCGCTCGGACTGGACCCGCTCATCTGCACTTCGCAGATCGCCAGCCAGCCGACATGCGTTCAAGAAAAAATGGAATGGATCATCCATTATCTTGGCCGAGATTTCGCGCGCCGCACCGGCATCAACGCGGACAAAACCACGGTCCGCGGACGCATCTTGATTGACAATCGCCCGGAAATTACCGGCCGCCTCACCCCCGAATGGGAACATGTGCTTTACGACCGGCCGCACAACCGCCATGTCGTGAACAAACGCCGACTCACTTGGCAAAACTGGAAGCAAACGCTCCTCGGCGAACAGGGAGGATAAAAATGGGCAATCCCAGAATAAAATTTTTTGATCCGCATTCCGGTTTTGAAGGCGCCGCCATCTTGCTGGCTAAAGAAATTGTTGACCTCGTTAAACCGCTGGACGGCAAAAAAATGACGGCAAAAAACGCGGTCGGCCGCATCAACGCTCTTAAAGACGCGCTTCGCAACATCACACCCGGCGACATTGAGTTTGACGATCCGTTCTCACTCAAGCGCGGCGCCATCGGCTGCGTCCTGCTGTGGCACCCATCGCGCGCGGCAAAAAATTGTCAAAAATCAACTTTTTGTCTCATCCGTTATAAACGAATCTGATAGAACCGACAAAAATCCGCCTTCGGATTGTCCCACAGCCCCGATTACCATCGGGGCTTTTTTAATTAACGCTTGACACGAAATACTTGACACGAATATTGATATCTCCATTTATTTATTATATACTTTAATCATTAACTTTTTTTAAATCAAAAAATTTCGGAAAAAATCCCCTCTGTCCTCCTTTTCTGAAAGGGGGGAGGACGAAGCATGGTAAAAAATAATAAAAAATCTAAAATCATAAATCATAAATAAAAATATGGTCCCATCAAAAGTGTTCTTTACCAAGGGCGTCGGACGACACAAAAATTATCTGCAATCATTTGAACTTGCTCTCCGCGACGCCGGCATTGAAAAATGCAACCTCGTTTATGTTTCCAGCATCTTTCCGCCGGGATGCAAAATTGTTTCGCGGAATGACGGTATCAATCAGCTTCCGCCCGGACAAATTACTTTTTGCGTGATGGCGCGAAATGCCACCAACGAACCGAACCGCCTCATCGCCTCCTCGGTCGGCCTGGCGATCCCGGCCGACGCCTCAAACTACGGGTATCTTTCGGAGCACCATCCCTTCGGCGAAACCGATGAAAAGGCCGGCGAGTACGCCGAAGATTTGGCCGCGACCATGCTGGCTTCAACCCTGGGCGTGGAGTTTGATCAAAACGCCAACTGGGACGAACGCGAAATGGTTTATAAAATGAGCGGCAAAATCATCAAAGCCACAAATGTTACCCAGTCGGCGCAAGGAGAAAAAAACGGTCTCTGGACAACGGTAATCGCCGCCGCGGTGTTTATAATTTAATCGGGATTTCACGAATGGTCCGCCAGCTGGCGGACCCACAGATAACACTAATAATTCCTCCCCCTCATAAAGGGGAGGCGAGGAGGGGTTATATTCGTGTTCTTGGCGGGGCCACGAGGCCCATTAGAGTTATCCAAAATTATCTTTATAGCCAAACATCTATTTAAACTATCCAAATATCAGGGTAATTACGGGGGTACTTGACAAAATCCCTGAAATGTGCTATGATGGAAAGGTTAGTTCATCGGCTTCATGGTGATGCCGGTGGCTCTCAACCGCAAGAAGGAGGAAGGAAGATGAGCACATTCACGCCGAGAACACTGGAGACTATGCACAACCTCCCGGGCGAGGAGTGCGAGTGCGAGGTAACCGGCCGTTGTATGGCCGGCGCCTGCGAGAAATTCGACGGGTGCGGCGGCAAGGACAACACCCGCCGCGAGCCGTTCTTCTACCGCGCGGCCGACCGGCTCGCGGCGCAGTTGGACGAGGAGGACATCGCCATCGCCTGCATCAACCGCGACCTCACCCGCGAGGCGGTGGTCTATCTCATGGGGATGGGCATCACCCTCGAGGATATCGAGCACACGCCCGACCTCGGTCTGCAACTGGCGCTCGAGGGCTATCGCCGCCCCAACCACCCCGCGGCCTATCCGCAGAACCACGAACGGAGAAAAGGATGAAGAAGCTGGAACACTACCCCTCGCCATTAGCTGAGCCGGGACGCCGACGGGGTACAACCGAAATCACCGGCTCTACAGACGCTTCCGCCAAACGATCCGCGCCTAAGAAGCGCGCGACGAGCGGCGGACCACGGGCGACTGGAGGACAAGTGATGCGAACCGAACAACGACCTCGTTGATAAGACAGCTGGGGATCAACGAGGGGACCCAAGGCAGAACAAAACCCGGCACAAGCGGCATAGCCACTTGCCGGCGGCGCGCATCCGGACCAGCGACTTGCTGTCCGTGCCCGACCGCCGACCGGCTAAGCCACACCCGCTCCGCGCGCCTAAATAAGGCGGCGGAGAGCCAGCAGCAACCGCCAAACCCCCGGCGAGGAAGGCAGAGCATGAGGCGTGACAATAAGCCCCTTCTACCCCGCCAGACAGGGCAACGCGCCGGCAACCTGGCGCGGGGATAACAAATCGATGGCGTTTTATGTAAGACACCGTGGCCCGCGGAAACGGGTACGCCAAAGATCAGCCGGCATCAACAGATGTTCCTTCGCGGCAAGCCGCGCGCCGCCCACGCTGAGCGTGGGGCATAGGGACGCTTAGCGTCCCGCCCTTAGCGCGGCACAGGCGCCGAGTACCTCAAGGAGGTCCGATGACCTGGACCGAAGCCAATACCCCACCGGCGACACCGGGGCCGAGTAGTGGGGAATAAACAAAAACATAGACCGGTAGCCGTTGCGCAAAATCCGCAACGACGAGCTCGAGGGTGACCTCGGGCTTCTTTATTTATCGCGGACACCTTTTGGGCTTTTCCGCCAACGGTCTAAGATTACAAAAAGACCACTTATGATTTAGTGGTCGCAATTCGCGCAATTCGCAAAAATTAGTGAAACTATTTCTTCGCCATTTCCGAAGTTCCACTCTCAATATAATTGAATTTTTCCACCGGCACCATATTGACGGCGGTGATTTTTTCTTTGATGCTGGTGATTGACTGTTTTTCGGCAACTTGAATCTTTATTTTATCGTTCTGCTGTTTTAACGCCTGCACCCGCCCCTCAAGTTCGCGCACCTTAAATCCCCTGACCGTCATATTATTGGCGATAAAAATATAACCGCCGCCCGCCAATATCAAAAGCATAACGATGATTACATTAACGAAACTTTTTGATTTTTGTCTTTTGTTTCTCATGCTTCTCCCCGCTCTCTGATGAAAGAGTTTATTTTATTTTTTCTATTTTTTATATCTTTAAAAATATTTTGGATTTCCACAGACCTGCCTGCCGGCAGGCAGGTTTCTAACAGATTCCCACAGATGATTTTTAATCAGATCTTTTCGGCTACGCGCATCTTAGCGCTTCTGGATCGTGGATTTGCCGCGACCTCCGCTTCGCTCGGCAAAACCGGTTTTTTTGTTAAAATCTTCAGTCCGCTGGAGCGAAAAAAATGCTTGACGATTCGATCTTCCCCGGAATGAAATGAGATTACCACCAGCCGTCCGCTCGGCGCCAAGATGCCGGCCGCGGCCGGCAACATCTCCTTGAGCGCGCCGTATTCGTCGTTCACTGCGATCCGGAGCGCCTGAAAAACGCGCGTCGCCGGATGAATGCCGCCGATCCATGGAACCTCTTTCTTTGAACGCAATTTTTCCCGATACGCCTCAAGAATAATGTCCCGAAGCGCGCCGGTGGTTAAAATTTTTCGTCCCGATGCCGATGATACGGGACGCCCCGCATCAGAAGCATCGGAGCGTCCCCTCCTCGCCTTTATTATTTTTTCCGCAATTTGTTTTGATAATTTTTCTTCGCCGTATTTTTTGAAAATACCTTCCAAATCTTCCGCGCTCCAAGCATTGATGATTTCCGCCGCCGTCAAATCTCCTTGATGCCCATAGCGCATATCCAGCGGCTCATCTTTTTGAAAAGACAGTCCCAAGCCGCCCTCCTCCAATTCAATTGATGAGAAACCAAGATCCAGGAGCGCGCCGCGCGCCGGTTCAAAATTATTTTTGCGGACAATCTCCGCGAGTTGCCGAAAATTATCATTCGCAAAAATAATTCTGTCCGGATTAATTCCTTCATCCTTGGCAAGGGATTGTAAGCGGACTCCGGCGCCTTTGTCCAAGTCGATGCCTAATAATTTTCCGTTGGGAACGGTCGCGCGCAAAATTTCTATTGCGTGTCCGCCGCCGCCCAGGGTGCAATCAATAAAATTTTGATTCGGTTTCGGGTCCAACCATTTCATTGCCTCCTTCAACATCACTGGAACATGCATAGCAACTCGTTAATAAATAACATTAAATCCCAAATTCACTAAGTTTTTCCGCGATATTTCCCGCCGACTTTTCGTGAGATTCTTTATATTTATCCCACTTCTCTTTGTCCCAAATTTCCAAGCGATTATATAAGCCGGCAATCGTCACTTCTTTTTTTAATCCCGCGTATTCCCGCAGATATTCCGGCAAGACCACCCTGCCCTGCTTGTCAAACTCCACATCCATCGCGCCGGAAAGCATCATTCTGGCAAACGGGCTGGAGTATGATTGGGCCGCGATTTTGGCGGCGATTTTCCCCCATTCCTCGCGGGTATAAACAAAGAGACAATTTTCCAAACCGCGCGTTACCACCGCGCCGGACGAAATCGCAAAACGAAATTTAGCCGGGATTGCCAACCGGCCTTTATCATCCATATTGTGACTGTATTCGCCGATGAACATTTCCGTATTGAAAATTAAAAATTGAAAATTATTATTTTAAATTTTTAATCTTTAATTTTTAATTAACACGGCCAAGCGAGGAGCGAAAATAAGAATCTTGTATCCTTAAGTAGCCGGCTTGCCCGCCCAAGTTTTTGCCCACGATGCTATGTCGCCAAGATGTGGCCGCAACATCTACTAATCAGCTTTTTTTAATTTCACAATATCTGCTACTGGACAAAAATTTGGGCGGGCGAAGGATACAAGAAGAGGGGTTTTGAATATTTTTATTTTTGCCACTCCCGACAAGCAGGAAGTGATATTTTTTTCGCTCCTTGTTTGACCGCGTTTTCCCCGTTAGAAGCCGGCCGCGAAAAAATTTTTATAAATTTTTTCGCAAAGATAATTAGGTGGGCTTCTAACGGGGTTCCCAATAATTTTAAGGTGCGCAATCCCGCACCTTTTCGTTGGATAGCAAAAAGGTGCGGGATTACTCTATTTCTGACTTATCCCCACTTTTCCCCATATAATTCTATTATACACCACAAATCGCTACCATTCAACATTCAGTCAAACAAAAAGATTTCGCTATGTTAAGCGAAGTCTTTTAAATAAAAAATCAATTACCGTTTTGGCTGTGGATAAGTTTAACCGTCTTACCATTCAATTTATGGTGATAACTGCCCGCAAACCGTCGCCGTTAAAAGGCGCGGGATAAAAATAGGCAATAATGTTTATCGGTAGAGACGCCCCGCAAGATGCGGGGCGGGGGGATTTTTCCCCTCCCTTGATGGGAGGGGCGAAGGGGAGGGTGCTCCGGGACCGACCGACTTGACAAAATCCTCAAAATATGCTATAGTATTTTGATACCATATCTTCGGTATCTTGGCTCTTTTTAACTAAAGCCGAAGGCTCCCCTTCGGGGAAAGGAAGGGAAACCATGCTCGGACTCTCCTCTTGGCTTTCTTTCATCTTATGGCTCGTCCCGGTTGTCGCGGTCATCTTGCTGATGCGTCGCGTGCTTGCGACGACCAACTGGAGCGACGAGGATGGAGACCCTCACCCCCACCGCCATCATCGTAATTTTCGGACTTCTGACACTGACAAAAACTCGGCAGGGAAATCCCCCCACGGTGGATGTTCCGCGGGGACACAAACTTAAGGAAGGAGGGCGAGATGCTCGGCGTAATGTTGCTGACGATTCTTGGATGTTTCGCGCTTATCGGCATGGCGCAGACGACACAGTTCGCGCGCGAAAAACTCCGTTGGCGGAAAGTGTTTCGCCGGATGGAGCAAGTAAATATGTACCGAGCCGCAGACCGGTTCTACGAACCGGTGAGAGGGAATGGCAAATGAAAAAGACGGCGAAGTTTTTGATCATGTTGCCGGTAACGATGACGCTCGTTGTGACATTTGCCGCAGTGCTCCTCATCACGCGGCCGTTTCGGTAAAGGAGGAACGCGATGAACTTGCCAATCACGACCGGCGAAATCGTCACCGTCCTCGTCATCTTTCTCGTGATTCTCTCGCCACTCATCATTCTCTTTATGCCGCCGAGAAAACTTCCGCGATACCATAAAGAGACCAAAGAGCCAGTCTGGGAAACCTACTACGGCCAGGACGGCGAGCCGTTTGAGATGATGGAAGTGACCGATGCAGTACCCGCCTCCGCCGGAAGTTCCGGCGAGGCAGTACCAACCGTCGCCACAAGGAGGAAGCGATGATGACCCAGAACCTGATCAACAACTGGCCCATGGTCGCAGTGCTCATTCTCCTCGCCATGCTCGGCGTCTACATTCTCTACTTGGTCGTCGATCTCGTCATGGCGCATCTCATCATGCGTCAGGCGATGAAAGAGAGCGACATGGAGCCGTCGGATGAACTCCTGATCGACGACGGCGAGGACGAGCCCGCGCCGATTGCCTGGACCGCCGACTGCTCCTGCGGATGGAACGCGCCGGTCGGCTCTTCCCGCGGCTACTTCCTGGCAACGAGCGAAGCAGAAGCTACGAAGCATCTCCGGACATTCCACGATGCCCAGTTGAAGACGCGCCTTCCCGTTCTGCTCTACGGCGGGACGCACGAACTCGCGGTCTACCCGCTCTGACATTTCTTGATCCCCCCCGCATCTCTCAATGGTGCGGGCTTTTTCTTTTTAAGGGCCTGCGAAATTACGAATTCGTACTATTTGTACTAATTCATAATTTCGTAGCAAATTTCGTAGCATACTTGACATCCTCAAGGACTTCTGCTAAGCTGTAAAAGTCGCAACTCCCATGGGCGGTGTCCCCGCCCAAAACCCGCTCTTTTTCACACCCCCTAGGAGGCAACAAATGATCTTCACGCTTCTCATGCTTCTTGATACAAAAAGAGCGCCGCCGAAATTGCCGCAATACCGGCTGGAGTGCGCCTGCGGATGGCAAGATGAGCAGCTGATTTACGCCAAAAGCGCCAGCCACGCCATCGCTCTTGGCCAACGCCGCCACAAAAAACGCATCCTTGCCTGCGCAACGGTTGATGAAGCGCTTGACCCTCAAACGCCGTCCCACTTCATCGATGCCGCTCTTGCTCCCGCCCCCCCGATAAGCCATCGGGGGATTTTTTATACTATCCGAAATTACCCTGCAAATGCGGGGTAATTTCGTATCGAGGGAGGGGGGCTTGACAAAATCCTCAAAATGTGCTATATTACTATATTAGCCCAAGCCGTGCCTATTGAGGTTTGGTTGGCTAAAATTAGCGGAATTATAGACTTTAGCTTTCAGTCTTCAGTCATTGTGGGCTTCGCCCCGCAAATAACGCTAATAATTATTCGTGTTATTAGTGGGGCCGCGAGGCCCATTCGTGTTATCCAAAATATTCTAAACAGTCACGATAGTTGAATTTAAATAAAATTATTTAAAATAAGGCGGTCTATGAAGATAGCGATGGTGGGACAAAAAGGAATGCCGACTCTTTGGGGCGGAATTGAACGCCATGTTGAAGAGTTGTCCGTGCGTTTGGCCAAACAGGGCCACACGGTTTTTGCGTTTGCGAGAAAGTGGTATTCCGGTGGTTCCCTTCCCCTTTCGCAAAGGGGGACAAAAGGGGGATTTTGTAAAAACAAAAAAAATCCCTCCCCCCGCTCGGGCGGGGTACTTCGCACTCCTCGCTCGCTCGGAGAGCGAGTGAAAAAGGGAGAGGGGAGAAAGTATCGCGGCGTCAATATTGTTTTCGCGCCGACCATTCATACCAAACATCTTGATGCCATCATCCACTCGCTTCTTTCAACCTTCAAAGCCATCCGCCTGGGCGTTGATGTGATTCACTACCATGGCGTCGGCCCGTCGCTGGTCGCCTGGATTCCGCGCGTTTTTGCGCCGCGCATCCGCGTCATCTCAACCTTTCATTGCATTGACCGCAAACATAAAAAATGGGGATTTGCCGCGCGCCTCTTCCTCCGCCTCGCGGAGTGGACATCTTGCAAATTTGCTCATCAGACCATCACCGTGTCTGACACCCTCCGCCAGTATTGCGACGAAGCGTATGATACCGAATGCGCTCATATTCCGAACGGCGTCAATATCGTAGAGACGCAAAATTTTGCGTCTCTACAAAAAACGCGAAACCCCGCGTCTCTGCGGAAATTCGGTTTGCAGAAAAATAAATATCTCGGATTTTTTTCGCGTCTTGTCCCGCACAAGAACGCTCATCTTTTAATTGCCGCCTGGAAAAATATTTCTAAAAATAATCCCGGGCTTACCCGCGGAATGAAACTCGCAATTGTCGGCGACTCCAGCTTTACCGATAAATACGTAAATGAACTTAAGGAAATGACCCGTGGCGACAAATCAATCGTGATGACCGGCTATCAATCCGGCAGCGCTTTGCGCCAGCTTTTTGCCGGCGCTAAACTGATCGCCCATCCGTCGGAATCCGAAGGGATGTCCATCGTCGTACTGGAAGCGATGTCCTACGGAAAAACCGTTCTTGCCGCCGATATTCCGGAAAATAAAGAAGCGCTGGGCAACTGCGGATTTTACTGCCGCCGGAACTCGCTCCAAGATCTGGAAAAAAAATTAACCTACTTGCTCAAAAATCCGCGCGTCTTAAAATCAATGGGCGCCCGCGCGCAAAAACGCGTCCGTGAAAATTTTGATTGGGACAAGATTACCGAACAAGTTGAGGATGTCTATCAGACAAAAGATCATGCGGAGTTAGCCATCGCCAAAACATAACATAGAATTATGTTACATTGTTGAATTGTTAAATTGTTGTCAAACAATTGAACAATTGAGCAATTTAACCATTGCCCGGGAGGAAAGCACATTAACAACGGCAAGGAGAAGCAATGCCCAGCGAAAAAATTGGACCAAATACCCCGCTCGAACTGACGCCGGACGGATTTGTGCGTCCGCGCCACCGCGGAATGATTACCCCGCGCAGTACCGTCTTTACGGCGCAAGAACTTTTGATTAGCCACCGCGTTACCGCTCGCGGCGACTGGCGAAGCTGTACCATTCTGATGAAGGGAATGACGATTGAGGAAACGCGCGTCATCGGCCAGGAGGGCTCTGCCGATTTCAATGTGAAGTCCCGCGACTGCGGGCTAATCACCGACTGGCTCGCAGAACACAATTTGTTTCTGGAGACGAAAACGCAAGCGCCCGCGATGGCGTAGAAAGGAACTAAGGATGAGGACGATTACAGTGAGGTCGCGCTTGGTTCTTCTGGCGACGAGTATCTGTCTGGATGAAAAAAATCTCCGCCGCCATCCGACTTTTACGCTCCACGACCTCTTGATGGGCAAGAAGATTGCCTGTTGGGGAAACGGCGCGGCGCGTATCGTTGAGTTCAAAGAAGACATGATTGAAGACACAGTCATCGCCGCCAAAGACAACGCTCCGTTTGTTGCGAAGTCCATGAGTTATTGCCGCCTGGAATACTGGCTCGGCATCTACGGCCTTGAGTTGCAGACCGACACCATAGCCAGCGCCTAAACACAGAATCAACCCGGTACGGCAGCGGGAAAACTGCCAAACGGCCCCGATATCCATTGGGGTCAAACCCGCCTACCCCCATCCGGGGTGAGGCAAGGAGGATGGAAATGCGAGAGGAGATCGAAATGACGACCACTTTATGGCTCGGCGCGCGCGGCGACATCGGTACCATCCGGCGCGACCGGATAACGCCGTTCACGATGAAACAGCTGTGCTCCGGCGCCACCATCAAGGCGCGGCGCGGCGAAGATCATTGCAATATGGCCTATAGCATCGGTTCCAAACGAGTCCTCACGGCTCTCTACGGCGAGGACGATGACGACGATCGCGGCAAGTGCGGGTGGAACATGCGTCTCTACACGCGCGGTCCGGTTAACACATGGGAACCGCTCGTCGAGTGGCTGGACCGTAACGGTCTCGAGCTCGAGGGCGTGAACGACTCGCCGTACGCCGAGTTCATTCTGACCGGTCTCGCGCCGGAGCATCTTCCCAATAGCGGCCGCCTGACGCCGGTGACCGAGACCACGCCGCTCTACCTCACGGCCATGGGAACGATCTCGCTTTCGGACGCGACGGACAAACCGGGTCACAGCGTGACGCCGTTCACTGTCGCCGAACTGGAAGCCGATACGGCCGTGCTGGCGGCCACCAGCCGCATGCGCGCGACTCTCACTCCCGAACAGGGGGTCATCGCCTACGACTTCACCCACTACGATGACAAGCCCCACACCGACAAGGGCTACACAACGCTCTACTGGCTGCTCGCTCAAAACGGCCTCCGGCTTCGTGGAATCCGCGCCATAAACCGGATGCGAATTGCTCCTTAGTTAGACCAGATCCTCTATTCCGCCGACCGCAAGGTTGGACGGAATCGAGGATCTTTTTTTTTTAATTTAAAACCCATTCGCGCGGAATGGGTATTTTTTATATTTACTTTTTAACGATAGTACTTTGACTCTTCGGCGATAAAACGCACGCCGCGGTCCGAATCCAGACGCGCGCGATTGTAGAGCGGGAAAACTCCAGAGTTCTGCATATCCAAATACCGCAACGCGTAAGCCGCATGCCAGCGAACCTGCGGTTCGGGGTCTAATTGCGCCAGCGCGAGAATCTTTACCGTCTCTTTGTGTCCTTGTTTTGCCAAACCGGCCAATGACCAGGCAACAACCAGGCGCACCTCCGCATCACAGGACTCAAGCGCGTATTCTACGAGCGTTGCCGCCGCGGCCGCGCCGGTCTCCGCCATTTTGACGACTTCTCCGGCGGCGCGGATGCGCGCTTCCGCATCGTCGCTCTGCATCATCTCCCTCAACTTGCGGATATCCTCATCGCGATCTTCTTCCGGAGATCGGCCTTCGCCGCGATCGACGCCGAATGTTTGTTCTATTTTTTCGCAGCCGAATTTGGCTGCGAAATCAACGCCGATAACAAATGCCGCGGCAATCAGCAAAACAAAACAAATTCTTCTGTCCATTATTCGCCTCCTTCTTTTTGCGTTGCCGCTCGCGAAAATCCCCGTTTACCGGAACAAGCAATATTTTTATCAAAACATCCGCGCGCAAAAACAACGGAAAAAAGCGCGATGAAAAAAGCGGCCATTGCCTCTTTCTGATGAATCTTCGGCCAAAGAAATTTGCGCCCGCGCATTTTCGCCTCCCGTCTCGTTCATCTAAAGGTGCTAAATACATAACACCATAAAAACATAAAAAAAACAATACCGAAAATGAAAAACCCATTCACTCAAAATTGGCCTGGAGGCTGTTTTTGAGTGAATGGCGGGTTTGAATAAAATTTAGAAAAATGAAAAATTATTCCCGCAAAACATCAAAAAATCTGACCCGTTACCGCGCGCCGGCGTTGTTTCGAGCGGCCGTCAATGTTGAGAATTATATTATTCCGCCGCTCCCCTTCCTCTCGCCTCCTCGTCATATTGAAACGAAGTTGTAACCGGCGGCGCGGAGGCGTTCAGATTCTCTCCGGTAAAATCGTCTTTTCCGGAAAGCGAAATATTATCCAAAAGCAGCATCGTCTTGCCGCGGTCGGACTCGGCGGGCGTAAATTTTACTTCAAAAGCGGCGGCCACCGCGTCTTCCCCGCGCCCGGCATAAGCCGGCACAAGACCCGGCTCCCATGACGCGATGCGGCTCGGCGCATCGTATTTTATTTCCCCGCCATAGAAAGCGGTGGTGGCGCCGGTAAATTCCACGCCCGCCGGGAGGCGCGCCAAGACCTTGGCGCCCAAAACATCGTTGCTCGTATTTTTTATCTCAAAAAAGATCCAGACGCGCGTTTCTTTGCCAACTTTTGGCGGCAGCGGTCCACGGCCAAGCGGCTCGCCACCGGGGCTGAAATACCGCGCAAAAGCCGCTACCGCGAGCTCGCTCAAAAATTTCAACTCAAGCGGGTTGCCGTAATAACGCTTGTTATTTTTTGAGGCAAAAATAAATGGCGCGAGATTTAGCTTGAGATTTTTAGCAAGCTCCCCGGATTCGGCGGAAAAATCATCCTTAATTTTAACCTTAAAAGCAGCGTCAAGTTCCTTGCCCGCCGAAAAACTCTCGCGAACGGCAAAAATAAGAATGTTGCCGTCCCAACGCGCTCCAGCCGGCGCAAAACTTTTATCCAGAATATTATTTGTATCATCAATTCCAATACTGGCATTGCCGGCGTCTTTTTCCGAATTGTTTGACGAGACAAAACGCAAACCGACCGTTTCGCCAGGAGAAACGAAAGATGAACCGCCGGACGAAAGCGAGACCGAGATTTGCGGGGGCGCCACCGCGATTGAATAAATTCTTTCATCGTTTAAAAATTCTTCACCGTCAAAAAGCAACTTGCTCTGGATAAGAATTTTTACCTCTTTCGCTTTTAGCAAAGCATATCCGTCAAATAAAATTGACGCTCTTTCTCCCGGCTTTTCCAAAATCGTCTCCGCTCCGCCGCGCTCAGCGCGGCTTTGGGGACGCTCAGCGTTCCCGCCGCGCAAAATAAAATCCGGCGGAACATTGAAAGAGATTTTAAGGGACGCGCCGGGAAGCCCGGCAATATTTAAAACTTCCGCCGATTTTACGATTTCTTCTCCCGCGACAATGGCCCTTGGAAAATCAAACTTTACCTCCATTGCCGGTTTGGAAAAGTTGATCGCCGCTACCGCCGCTTTTTGCTCTCGGCCGGCGCCGCGGCTGAATGCGAGGTAGGCGCGAAGCTCTTGTTTTTCCCCGAGATTTCCGAGCGCCCGGCCGCGAAGTTCCACTTGGCCGTTTCCGCCCGGCGGCAGGGCGCCCAGATGCAGGACTTTATACTGCGAAAAATCCGGCGATGATGACTCCAAAATAAATCCGCGCGGAAGTTCAACCGCGAGCGCCGCCTCGCCGAGCGTTTCCTTGCTCCGATTCGCGTATCTCACCTCAAACTTCGTCTCGGCGCCGATGCGCCAGTCCGACGGCGCGAAAAATCCGAGTTCCACTTGCCGCAAAATTCCCGGCGTCCAGAAAAAATTAAAATATAAAATAAATCCCGTCAAAAAAACAATTCCCCCGATTAAAATAATATCCAGAGCAAAAAGATGCTTCGGGTGGCGGTATTTGCCGTGATATTTTTTTTGGTAGCGGCTCTCTGCTTTTCCGTGCAGCCACTTAATAATTCTTTTGGGCATAAATATTTTATTTTTTATTAAGGTATTAACGGGTTCACGAGTTAACGAGTTAAAAATTATCAACCCGTTAACACATTAACTCGTTAATAAATAATTATTTAATCGTAAAAACCGAATTTGACATCGCAATAATTTCGTCTTTTCCGTCGCCGTCAATATCGGCCGCGGAAACGGCCACGCCGGCGCGCGAATCCGGAGAAAAAGCAAAAAATCCTTCACCGGCCGGCTTGCCGAAAAAATCAAAAATACGGATATGCGGCCCGCCGGCTGATGCCGCGCCCGTTAAAATTTCTTTTTTCGCATCGCCGTTCAAATCCCCGACCGCGACATTTACCCCGCCGCGAAATCCGCCTTCATAAGCGCGAAAAGCTCTGATTAAATTAAATCCTGAATCAAAAATCCTGACTTCCGGCTTCACTCCCGCCGGCGAACCCAGAATTATTCTCGCGCGGCTTTGGGGACGCTCAGCGTTCCCGCCGCCTTCAAAATCAGCCGCCGCGACGCTTCCGCCGCGGTACCGGCTCTTTTGCCCGTACGGATAATAATACTTAATTAACGAACCATTTAGACGAAAGACCTGGATTTTTTGCGGCGCGCTGTCCTGATTTAACGCAACAATTTCCGGAATGCCGTCATTGCCCAAATCTTCCAAAGCGAACGAAATGCGGCCGCGGTACTCTCGGCCGTACGGCCAGAACCGCCCAAGCTCATCATCGTTTTTCGTTACTGCAATCTCGCCGCCGGCCGACACGGCTTTATATTTTCCGAAAACGCCGACATACGCTCCGCCGCGGTAGCTGTTTTTATAATTGAAAAATCCGCGCCGAAGGGAACTGCCGTCACTGCCGAAAATCTTCACATAAGAACCGTTGATAAAAGAAACATTATCCAAAAAACTAATCGGCCGAAGAAGAATAATGGCGTCTTTCGGCGGAACCGTAAAAGAAGAATTTCGTTCGCCGGAATTTACATCCGCGTCCTGGATTCCGCGAAGACGCTCATATTCGCCGTCAAGATTCGCAGTTTTCGGTTCGTCGGCGGAATTCACGAGCGCCATCCCGCGCTCAAAATCGCGGCGCCAAAGCCCGGGACGGATTTCGGAATCTCCGGCAGAAATATTTTTCGCCTCGCTGATTGGCGCGCCCAAGTTGACGCCGTACTCGTCATACCACCAGGTCTGATTGTGGCGCTGGTCGCCATCGTCAAAGCTGTAAAATCCGTCAAAAAGAAGCGCGCTTCCAAGACCGAATCTCATTTTTTGGTAATCATCGCGCTTGCCGGTATTTTCGGTGTTGGAATTGATAATCGCGACCCGAGGGACTTGCGCGCTCGCGGCAATTTTTTTATATCCGGCAAGCTCCGTCGCCCATCCGTCGCGCGGAAAATTTTCAAATAATCGGCCGTTAAAATACGGCGCGTAGATCGTCCCGCCATTGCCCAAGATCAGTTTATCCGGCCCGATAAGCCGTCGGGTTATTTCAAAAATTTTAATCATTCCCTGCCGCCACGCCTCGTTTGCCGCGCCGGCATCATCCTTGACCCCGTCATTATCGGCATCAGTGTCTTCACCGGCAAAAAAAGTGATATTCGGAAAAGTGTTATCGTAAAAAACTCCGTCCCAAAGGCCTGACGACAAAATTTGTTCATCAACAAACCGCGGAAGATATTCATTCCATTTGCCGCCGGAAACCTCATCCGTCACATTCAGCATATATGTTCCCGGCCAAAATGACGCTTTCTCGCCGGTAGATTTTTTTAGCCGCCAGCCGTCTTGAATACCGTCTGCCAAAAGATTCCGCATTGGCGCCGTTTCGCGCGAAAAAGAACGCACATCGTCCCTGATTTCTTCCGAGGTGATATAGGCAACAATTTTTATCTTGGGATTACCGGCGCGGATTTTTCTGATTTTATCCGGGCTGCGCTTTTGCGTTTCCATATCAAGAACTAAAATATCATATTTCGCCAGCGCCGCGGCATTGGCATCGGTGAGCTCCCATTCCAAAAAAATACTTGCCAGACGCGGAAAAATATTTTTTTCGCCTTGGGCGGAAAATTCCGGCGCCTCGGCTTGGCCGCTTTTGATCTTCGGCGCCACGACCACCACCGCCAAAACCGAAAATAGACCGATTAAAACCGGCAACA
>CAYHOC010000004.1:4736-24384 GCA_964358135.1 uncultured Gammaproteobacteria bacterium | reverse complement strand
TATGGTTCCGCTAATCAAAACGGAAAATTTGAAAGTTATTTATAATCGGGGGAAAGATAACGAGTTCACCGCGCTAAACGGCGTGGACATAGAAATCTATCCGCAGGAATATATAATTTTATTTGGGCCTTCCGGGTGCGGAAAGTCCACTTTTTTGTACGCGATTTTGGGCTTGCAGGCGCCGAGCGAAGGAAAAATTTTTATCGGCGGGCGCGAGATGACCGTTTTTACGCCCGAAGAAAAAAGCCAGATGCAATCCGATTTTTATGGAATTATTTTTCAGAGTTTTAATCTTATTTATTCTTTGAATGTAATGGACAATGTCGCCTTGCCGCAGACATTTGTTAATATCCCGTTTAAGAAAAGGCGGGAAAGCGCGCTGGAGCTTTTGAGGCGCTTTGGTTTGGAGACGCGCGTTAAAAGTATGGCCGGTAATTTATCCGGCGGCCAGCAGCAGCGGGTGGCCATTTGCCGGGCGCTCATTAATAATCCGAAGGTTCTTTTGGCCGATGAGCCGGTGGGAAATTTGGACAGCGAGTCAGCCGATGTGGTAATGCTCGCGCTTCAGGACATCAATCGGAAGGATAAAAAAACGATCATTTTGGTGACACACGACCACCGTTATCTGCCGTTTGCCGACAGGGTTTATTATTTTAAGGACGCGAAAATTGAGCGGGTCGTAAAAAACCGCAAAACCGGCATCCAGGAAACGGAACGCGCGAAAGGAGAAATTGAAACGACCAATGAATTTGAACGGGTGGCGAATGTCCACAGCCATATGGGCATGGAACAGCTTAAGGCGTGGATTTTTACCGAATACTTAACCGAGGAGCTGACCGTTTTTCAGCGCGAGCGTTTTGAGGACGCGATGAAACGAATTTTGGCCGGCGCCGTCAGCCAGCATGAGTTTTACGAGTATCTGGACCGGCCGTACAGCGAAGGCGGCGTCGGGCTTTACGCGCCGACGGCTTTGAAATACAGCTTGCGGGTGGGGCGGATATTAAAAGCGACGCGCGAGCTTCAGGAAATAAAAAAAGAAACCGGCGAGAAAAAGCGGGAGCATGCGCTTGAAATTTTGCGGAAAAATCTTCTTGATTATGATTGCGCCCACGGTGAGTGCAAACTTAATCGGCCGAAGGTTGAGCAGGCGATGCTTGACCGTGTTTTCGGAAAAATCAACATGCGGGATTTAAATACTTTTTTCATCAAACCGCCGGCTGAAGGCGGCTTGGGGCTTCATCCGTCGCTGGCCTCCTCTTTGGCCGAACGGTTGGAGATAATTTTAGCGCAACTAATGTGAGGACTTCCGATTTATTTCGACTCTCAACCAGAATGTTTAAAAGCCGTCCGACCAGGACCTGGCTGACCATTTTAGGCATCTCGGTCGGCATCAGCGCGGTGTTATTTTTGGTGTCTCTGGGTTATGGTTTGCAAAATGTTATCTTGCAAAAGATTGTTTTTAATCAGGCGATGCTTGCTCTGACGGTCACGCCGCTGACCGAAAATGTGGAGTTGAACGACCAGGCGGTTGACGGATTAAAACAGATACCAAAAGTAACGGATGCCGCCAAACTGGCTAATTACGCGGGCCAGGCCGCCTTTGACGGATTTAACGCCAATGTGGAGTTTCGCGCCGCGGATTCATCCTTCTTTTCTTACGCCGGCATTCAGCCGCTTTTTGGCGGGCTTTATGACGGCGGGGCAGAACAGGCGGTTTTGGTTTCCGAGGCGGTTTTAAAACTTTTGAATGTGGAAAATCCGGAAGATATTATTGGAAAAAATTTAGGTTTTCAAGTTTTTGTAACCCGTAAATCCGACGAGGCCGGACAAAATGTGGAGGTCCTGAATTTTGATCCGGTATATAAAGTGGTCGGCGTGGTTGAAGATAAACAAATCGCCTTCGTCTATTTTCCGCTCCGCGAATTCCGCGCGCGCGCCACGCCGGAGATTTACGAGCAGGTTCAGCTTAAGGTTGAAACCAGCGAAGATTTGGCGGCGGTTAAAGACGCGGTCATTGAGCGCGGCTTCCAAGTGAGTTCGCTTTCCGAAATTATTGACCAAGCGAATAAAATTTTTGGCGTTATTCAAATCATCCTCGGTCTTTTTGGGGCAATCGCGCTGGTGGTCTCGTCAATCGGGATGTTTAACACGATGACCGTGACGCTTTTGGAACGCACCAACGAAATCGGCATTATGCGGGCGCTGGGCGCGCGGCGCGGCGATGTCCGCAATCTGTTTGTCGCTGAATCGGTTATCATCGGTTTTTTGGGCGGCGTGGTCGGTATCGTTCTGGGGATGTTGGGCGGAAAAATTTTTAACGGTTTAATCAATATCCTGGCCGGAAAGTTTGGCGGAGTTAAGACCGATTTGTTTTTTTATCCCAAGTCATTTTTGTTAGGAATTATTATTTTATCCGCGTTGATTGGATTTTTTTCTGGAATTTTTCCCGCGCGCCGGGCGGCAAAAATGGATCCGCTTGACGCTTTAAGATATAAGTAATATGCCCCGTTAGAAGCCCGTCAAAAATTTTTTAAAAGAAATTTTTGAGCTTAAAATGGGGTTTGTAAATTATAATTGTTTTATAAGCCGTTCATCGTGTTTTTTATCACGATGGGCTTCTAACGGGGTATGCCACCAAAAATCGCAAAAAATCAGCCGCTTAAAAAAATCGGGATGGTCGCGCTTCGCGGCGATATTGAAGCGTTGATTTTGGAATGTTCGGCCGATGTCGCGGCAAAATTGCGGGCATATCGGGAGAAGCGGGATTGGTGGGATTTTGCCCGGCTTTGCATGGTCGCAAAAATTACTTTTCAAAATATGTCCGACGAACTATGCCGGCAGGACGACTTGTTTCCGGAAATTCAAAAAGAATTGGAGAGCGCCGCCAAGGCGGGCTATTGGTGGAATTTTTCCTGGATCGCGGTGGCGGCAAAGATTTTATTCCCGGATAAAATTACCGAACTCGCCGTTTTTGACAATGCTTTTCAGGGGATCAGAAGCCGACTGCATGCTTGCCGGGAGGACAGGGATCTCGCCGGCTGTTCATGGATGATGGTGGCGGCAAAAATTTTATTCCAGGAAAGAATTGGTGAGTTTAATATTACCGATGATATCTTCAGGGATATTAAGAACGCTCTTGATGATGACCGGAAAAATAATCATTGGTGGAATTTCGCGTTGCTGGCGATGGCGGCAAAAATTTTGTTTCCAAACCGGTTAGACGAAATTTACATTGATGACACGGTTTTTGAGGGAATAAAAACCAGATTAAAGGATTGCCGGGCGCGCGGCGAGTGGTGGGATTTTTGCCAGCTGGTATTTATGGCCAGAGTTCTGGCGGCCAAGGAGGTGGTTATCACCGACAACGAATTTATTTTAAGGTGAATCTGATTATTAAATATTTGCGTATCTTTGGGGATGAGGAGACCTTGCTAAGACCGTTGAAAAACTCCACTCCGCCATCCGTCAGCTGACGGAGGCGGAGCCCTCCCCCCGCCGCGGAGCCCGCCGCGGCGGGGGACGATTGGAGTCCCGCCGAGCCGAAGGCTCCCCCTTGGGGAAAGGCGGGGGAAAATCATCGCCCATAATAACATTAGATACGAAGTTTTTCAGGACGACGAACTCCTACTTGACTTTCTTTCCAATCTGTGCTATATTGATATGAAAAGTTGATAAGGGAGGACGGGCGGAAAGTCCTTTAAAATAGGCGGAAATTAACGGAATGGCTGCCTTCACCCCAATTGCGGGGCTACGGCGAATCAAGGAGGAGAGACATGTGGATGGCGCTTAAGGTATTTTGGCAAGAATTGAATCCTCGGATTAAGAGCGGCATCATTTGGATTGCGCTGGCCGCCCTTTATGTCGGGATGCTCTCGCTTGGCGCCTGGGCCAATTCAAGCAATCTGATGGTCGCGGGCAAGGGCCGTTTTGACCGGGCGATGGCGGCTTGGGTCAAGAATCCAACCCTGCCTTCGTTCGGGGGCAAGAAGGAAAAGATGGCCTCTCCGTCGCAGGGCGCGAAAGTCAATCCGGCTTCGGCGCCGTCATCAGGTCCGAGCAGCGGGCCAACGGCCATGGGAAAAGCGCCTTCGGTTCCTGCGCTGGTCCCCACTGGAGAGTTCGTCGTCAACAAGAATGGCCGGGTTTTCCCGCAGTACCGGCCGCTCAATGAGATCCCCGTCGCCCAAAGCCGCGGTCCAACCGTGGCCGAGGTGGTCGCGGCCAATCCTACCGGCGCGGCTTCGTCCCGGGCCGTCATCCCGCCAAAAGCAAATGATGAGCCAGAGACAGAGCAACGGCTAAAGCCCGCGGACGCCATCCGGGAGCTTGAGGCCGCGCTTTCGGAATAGCTTCCGTCAGCAGTTCCTCGCCCCGGTAATCCATCGTGATTGCCGGGGCTTTTTTGTTTTCGGTTAATCGGATTTAATTTATGATTTAACATATCCTGCGATTCATAGTATAATAATAATATGTAATGGGAGGTGAATGATATGACCAAAAAAGTCCGTAAAGCCGTGATCCCGGCCGCCGGCTTTGGCACGCGGTTTTTGCCGGCGACCAAGGCCATGCCCAAAGAGATGCTGCCGATTGTTGATAAGCCGATCATCCAATATGTGGTGGAAGAAGCGGTCGCTTCGGGCATTGAAGATATCATCATCGTTACTGGCTGGCATAAGCGGGCGGTGGAAGATCATTTTGATTATCCTTTTGAATTGGAACAGCGGCTCCGCGAGGCCGGCAAAGAAAAAGAATTGCAGGAAGTGCGGCGGATTGCCGAGATGGCGAATTTTATCTACATTCGCCAGAAGGGGATGTACGGAAATGGAACGCCGGTGCGTCTGGCGCGCGAAATTATCGGCGATGAGCCGTTTGTCGTTCTTTTCGGCGATGATTTTATTTATGCCGATCCGCCGCGAACCAAACAGCTGATTGATGTCTACAATTATTACGGCGGCAGCGCGCTGGCCTGCATTGAGGCGCCGCGTCCGGAGGATAAAGACCATTACGGATTTATCGGGGGCGATACGGTCGCGCCCGGCATCATCCAAATTGATCAGCTGGTGGAAAAGCCGGGACGCGACGCCGCGCCGTCTGACATCGCCTCGGTTTCCGGGTATTTACTTACCCCGTCAATCTTTCCAATTTTAGAAAATCTAAAACCCGGAAAATCAGGAGAGATTTGGCTGACCGACGCGATCAATATCCTGATGAAACAAGAAGCGGTCTATGGCTGCGTCATCAAAAACGGAAAATATTACGACACCGGCAACAAGCTGGAATATATCAAGGCGAACATAGACTTCGCGTTACAGCGGGAGGATTTGAGAGAAGGACTTTTGGAATATTTGAGAGAAATAAAATTTTAAGCGCCAAATTCTCCGCCAGAGGCGGATGCGCCTCGGGCGCAAAAATCACAAATTCCGTTCGGCCTGAGCTCACGGCCGAAGGCCAAATAAATCACAATGATCAAAACTCAAAATCCAAAATACGATTTAGAAAAGACAAAATAGTTTTGAATTTGTAATTTATTTGGAGCTTGTAATTTTGGATTTGTAATTTAAAAACTTTTTATGCCAAAAAATCTTTTTAAATCATCAGTAATTTTTTTGTCTCTCGCTTTTCTCATCTTCCTGGGCGTTGGTTGTAAAACTCCGTCCAAAGAAGTTCAGGAAGCGTCAAAGCCCCTGACCCTGACCGTCTGGAGTGTCTTTGACGATTACGACGGTTTCAGCGATATCATTTCTTCTTATCGCAAAATTCATCCGAACATCACGATAGATTTCCGCAAGCTCCGTTACGACGAATATGAAACCGAACTTTTGGAGGCCTTGGCCGAAGACCGCGGCCCGGATATTATTTCGCTTCACAATACTTGGCTCGGCAAGCATCAGAGCAAACTTTTGCCAATGCCGGCGCAAAAAAAGCTGGCCTTCCAGGAAGTTCAGGGAACGGTAAAAAAAGAAATGGTTTGGGTCGTCAAGACCATGCCGTCGCTCGGACTTCGGGGGTTAAGAAATAATTTTATTGATCAGGTCTACAAAGATGTTGTTTGGCGGACCGATGACGCGAAGCCGGTGGACGCGATTTACGGCTTGCCGCTTTCGGTGGATACGCTGGTGATGTATTACAATAAGGATTTATTAAATACCGCGGGAATTCCCGAGGCGCCTCAAGATTGGCGCGGGTTTCAAAAATCGGTGGAGCGGCTCACGCGGCTTGACCGCGATGGAAACATTTTGCAGTCCGGCGCGGCGCTCGGTACCGGGAAGAATATTGAGCGTTCGGCGGACATCGTTTCGCTCTTAATGATGCAGGATGGGGCGCAAATGGCCGATGATAACGGGTTTGCCGTTTTTGACAAAATTCCGAAAGAGCTCGCGGCAACGCGAAGCATCCCGCCGGGGATTGAGGCCTTGAGCTTTTACATTGATTTTGCCTCGCCTTCAAAAAATGTTTATACTTGGAATGAAAAGATGCCGCGCTCAATTGACGCCTTTATCCAGGGAAAAACCGCCTTCTTTTTTGGCTACTCCTATCATCTGCCGCTGATCAGCGCGCAGGCGCCGAAGCTTAATCTTGGAATTGCGAAAGTCCCGCAGATTGTCGGCAATCCGGAAATAAATTTTGCCAACTATTGGGTCTATTCCGTTTTGAAGAAAACTCCGTATCCCAATGAGGCCTGGGATTTTATAGAATATATGACTGACGCAAAAAATGTGGTATCATATTTGAGCAGGGCAAAACGGCCGACGGCGCTCCGTTCGCTGGTCTCGAGCCAGCTTGAGGACTTGGATTTGGGCGTCTTCGCGGCGGAAATTTTGACCGCCAAAAGCTGGTACCGCGGGCGCGACGGCGTGGCCGCGGAAAACGCCATAGTGGAAATGATTGATAACGCCGCGTCCGGAACGTATGAACTTAAAGACGTGCTCGGAATCGCCGCGCAAAAGATTAATCAGACGATACGGTAAAGAACTATGAAGTATGAATTAAGAATTAAGAATTATGGCAGACGAAGTCGTTCAAAGTAAAATAAAATCATTTACCGGCTTGAATGCCTGGAAAGAAGGGCATAAATTGGTTTTGATGATTTATGACGTGACTAAAAATTTTCCCAAAGAAGAGATTTTCGGATTGATTATGCAGCTTAAACGAGCGGCGGTATCCATCACTTCCAACATCGCTGAAGGATTTAGTAGGGGCTCATATAAAGAGAAAGTTCAATTTTACGCGATCGCGCTCGGCTCCTTAACTGAAACACAAAATCAATTGCTTATAGCCAAAGATGTTAAATATATTTCTAAAGAACAATTTAGTGAGCTCGCCAATCAGACGGTAATTGTCAGTAAATTGATAAATGGTTTGATAAAAAGTTCAAAAGCCATAATTCATAATTCTTGATTCATAATTCAAAAATGTTTTTTCTGCAAAAATCAAAATTTATAATCATTCCGATTGTTTTATTGATGATAATCTTGCCAACCGTCGCCTCCGCCGTTCAGTTCCCGACACTTATTCCAACTTGCGCGCAAGGGACATACAATAAAGCGCGGAATATTTACGAGCAGAAGGAGGCGCCCACTTTGAACTGCGCAGTTGAATTATTGGGAAATGTTGCTAAAATGATCTTAGCGATTAGCGGCGTCTTGGTATTGGTGATGTTTATCTACGGCGGATTTTTGTGGCTGACTTCCGGCGGCTCGTCTGACAAAATCACGCAAGGCAAAAAAATAATGGTCGGGACGGTCATCGGCCTGGCGATTATCTTCGGCGCCAACTTGGCGATTACTTTTATCCAAACAACCTTCGGCATACAAAAGGAATTTTTATCTCCGGCGAAAGTGGAAGAATCAAAAACAGGCGCGGCGGCGGGGTGCTTTTCTTACAAAAGAGACGGAGGGTCCGATTGGGCATGCGTAAATGGTAATGAGTCTAACCGTGGGGATCTTGAAAGTATGTATTATCTTGTAAATTGGAACAAAGGAAAAACATGCACAAAAGATTTTTGTCAATAAAATCTGATATTTTTTTGATAAAATATTCTGTTTATGAAATTACAACATAAAATAGGTTATATTACAACAATGGTTATTTGGTCTATCGCCGCTAAAGTTTCGGCCGTGGAAGCGTTGCCGAATCCTTTGGGGACAACCGATGTCTACACCGTCATCGGCCGCGTTATCAAAGCGGCTTTGGGATTAACGGGCGCGCTCGCGCTTTTGATGTTTATCTGGGGCGGATTTTTGTGGATGACGGCGATGGGCGACGCGAGAAGGGTGGAAAAAGGCCGCGATACGATGGTTTGGGCAACGCTCGGCCTCGTTGTCATCTTCGGCAGTTACGCCATCACAAGTTTTATAATAGAAAAATTCACCAAATAGGGGTTGTGAATCATGAATTACGAATCATGAATTATGCGTTTAAATCTTTTCCAATATCCGTAATTCATAATTCTTGATTCATAATTCAAATGAGGAAGGGAGGTGAATAAAATGTCAAAAAAAATTATAGTTTTTACGCTGTTAGCGCTATTGTTTTTGCCGGTTGCGGCCGGAGCCATAACGGAAAATGATTTGTGGGGCGGCCAGCAGGCGAATGTTAGCGGTGCGCTTGGATTATCGCAAAACGCGGATGTTCGCGTCACCATCGCCAACCTTATTAATGTCGCTTTGGGTCTACTCGGTATCGTCTGCGTGGTTATCGTTATCGCCGGCGGCGTCGTTTGGATGACCTCCGGCGGCGAAGAAGCCAAAACCAAAAAAGCAAAAGGCCTTATTTTCGCTGGTGTTATCGGTCTGGCGATTATTTTGTCGGCTTATGCCATCTCGAACTTCGTTATCACCAGCTTAGTAACTGCAGTCAAGTAATAAAATTTTGTGTAGCGCGCTATACGAAATACGCACAGACATTAAACCTCTATCCCTCCTCCTTGTCTTTAAGGTGAAGGAGGATGGGATGGGGTGGTAAAAGCGATTTCTGAAGTATGAATTAAGAATTATGAATTATGAGGCCTTGTTCGGCGCATAATTCACGATTCGTAATTCATAATTCAAATATGACCCATAGAACGAAAAAAATTGTTTCTTTTTGCATTTTGTCGCTTGTCCTGTTCGTGGTCGCCATCCCGGTCTTTGCCCAAATGGAAGGATTGGACAAGGCAGTTGAAGGAACCGGTTTGGACAAAGCCGGTAGCGGCCAAACCGGCGTGGCAAAAATTATCGCTACGGTTTTGAATGTTTTATTCAGTCTACTTGGCGCTGTTTTTTTGTTGCTTTTAGTTTATGCTGGATTTCTTTGGATGACTTCGCAGGGAGAGAGTAAAGATGTTGATAAGGCAAAGGGAATAATCAAAAATGCCGTCCTTGGCCTGGTGGTGACCCTGGCCGCTTATGCGATTACGGCTTTCGTGATGAGCCGAATCGTGACACCGCTCTCAACCTAATCAACCCAATCCGGAACCCCGTACGAAATGATGCGATAAACCATTTTTTCTTAAGCTGGACGCCACGCTTTAGCGTGGAAACATTTGGGCTAAAGCCCAACACCCATATAAATAAATTTAACAACTTAAAAAAACACAATTCCTTCTCCGGTCGAGGGAGGAAGAAAATAAAATTGTCATTCCCGATCCAATCGGGATTCGGAATATCTCTCCCTTTGTAAAAGGGAGTCCCCGACGCGAGTCCCGCCCGAGGCGGACGCGGCGGGGGAGGGATTTTTTTGGATTCCCGCTTGCGCGGAAATGACAAAATAACTTATGAAAAAATATTTAATTTCATTTTTAGTCCTGAGCTTTTTGTTAATACTGGTGTCCCCGGCATTAGCAGCCCCACTTAATAGACCGCCGGATTTGCTTACTGGAGCAGGGGGAGTAGCGGAACAGCTTGGGACTGCTAAAGGCCTGCCAGAAATTATTGCCTTGATAATTAATATCCTCTTGAGTTTGTTGGGCGCCGTCTTTTTGGTACTGATGGTTTATGCCGGTTTTCTTTGGATGACATCGCAGGGAGAGCAAAAAGATGTTGATAAGGCAAAAGGAATAATCAAGACCGCAATTATCGGTTTGATCATCACCTTAGCGGCTTATGCGATCTCCAATTTCGTGGTTACACAGCTCGTTGCGCAAATAGATTAATAGATTTTAGAGATATTTCTAAAAAACACCCCCCGCCAAAAATCGGCAAGGGGTGTTTTTTTGTCTCCGCCCTTGAACTTGTAGGGCGCGGGATAATAATGTAGAGTCCATAGCTATGGACTCTACGATAATCCTGGGGGGATTATGCTATAATGATTCTATATGCGGCAATTTTCCAAATATCTGATCATTTTTGTTTTGGCGGTTATTGTTTTCGGCTATGTAGAATGGACGCCGTCGTTGGCTGATCCGGATTCTTTTTATCACGCGCGTTTTTCCGCGATGCTCAAAGACGATTGGCCGCTGGCAACCTCCGGCAAATTTCCCTGGCTTTATTTTACCGTTTGGCGGGACGCTTTTACCGACCATCATTTTTTATACCATCTTCTGATCATTCCGGTCATTTCTGTCGTTTCCGCTATTCCATCCGTCGTTCCCGCGGCCATCGCGCCGCTGATTGCCGTCAAAGCCGGGGCGGTGATTTTGGCGGCGGCGTTCTTTTTGGTATTTTATTGGTTTTTGCGCGCTCATAAAATTTATGGCGCGTTTTTTTATACGCTCATTCCCCTGCTTTCGGGCGGGACTTTATACCGTTTTGGTTTGCCCAAAGCGCCGGTTCTCTCCGCGATTTTTTTAATTCTGATTTTGTATTGTCTTTTCAGAAAAAAATATTGGCGGCTCGCCGCGCTCGCGTTTTTTTATGTTTGGGCGTATGGCGGCTGGCCGATGATGTTTATTTTCGCCGGCTTTTATATTTTGGCGGAAATTCTTAAAGAGAAAATCGTAGAGACACATAATTATCCGTCTCTACCGATACGGCAACAGTTGAATTTTGAGAAATTTAAGCCAGCGGTCATTATGTTTTTTGGAGCGCTCGCCGGCCTTCTTTTTAATCCCTATTTCCCCGCCAACATAAAATTTTATTTGCTGCAATACGGCCGGATTTTTTATACCGGTTTTCAGAACGAGGTGCGCGTGGGCAATGAGTGGTATCCGCCCAGTATGGATTTTCTTTTAACCTACGGCTTTTTGCTTTGGATTATCGGTATTTTTTCAATCCTGATATTTTTATACGGAATTATGAGAAACAAATCGCCAAGAGCGCGAATTGATTATGTCGCCGAAACATTTGCGATTCTTTTTATTTTCGGAGCTTTTCTCGTCTGGACGATTCAATCAAGCCGAAATATTGAATATCTGGTGCCTTTTGGCGTATTATTTTTTGCTTTTTTGAATAATTTTAATCGGGAAGTTATTAAAAAGCCCGGAGAAATTTTTGAATTCATCTTTGGAAAACAAAAAACCTTTGCCGCGGTTATTTTAATTTTTTTAGCCGCGGTGATGGCCGTTCACGGACTTTATTCTGTTTATAACGTGCGGAATAGTTTTGCTCAAGGAGCGCCGCTTCAAAAGTATAAACCGGCGGCCGAGTGGCTGGCAACTAACGCGCCGGCCGGCGGGATAATTTTTCACGACCGCTGGGACACTTTTCCGAATCTTTTTTATTGGAATACGCGCAATTATTATATTTTCGGAGCGGACCCGACATCCTTTTGGGCGTATGACCGGGATTTATATCGGACATACAACGAGATTATTTTTGCCGAAAAGAAAGAGGGACTGGCGGAAATTATCCGGCAAAAATTTAACGGCGAATATGTGTTTTTGGATATGCAGACGCGCGCTTTTGACGAAAATTTAAAAAAAGACCGGCGGTTCAAGCTGGTTTATTGGGATTGGGAAGCGAAAATATATAAGGTTGAGTAATCCCGCGCCCTATTCGCTATTACAATAAAGCGGTAGCGCGCGGATAGACATTAGAAATGTTTTAAAAAATTAAAAAAGGGACCGCTCCACCCCGAACCCCGGTGGGGTTCAAAGGTGGATGGTCCCGTGGCGAGGAGGGCTACTTGTCGTCTGGCGCCGCGGCCTCCGTTGTTTTTGGCGGAGGGAGCGGCTGGTCGTCGAACCGGAATCTCTGTACCACCCCCAGGATGGATAGAGTCCCCTTGGCGATGGCCTCCACGCGGCGCTCCAGCCGGTTGAGGCGCTCTTCTTCGTCCGTGGCGGGCTGGCTCGCGGCGTTCTCGCCGAAGTCAGGCGCGAGCACCCGCTGGGAGGCGGGCGCGTTCCGCTCGGCATCGTCAGCGAGACGGCTGTAGAAACCGTCCGGAGCCGCGTGGCGCGGGAGAGCGATGCGCGGCCGGTGCACCAGCCGCCGGCCATTGTCCAGCCAGTGGTAGTGGGCGTAGCTGGGACACTGGCGGACGACGCGGGGCGCGGCGGGGCGCTGGTAGTATCCGTAGCTATACTCGTAAGGCAGACACCCGGAACAGAGCGCGATCACGAAGACAAGGGATAATCCGAGCAGCATTTTCATCTTTTCCGTCCTTTCACGAGCCCTTTTGCCCGCCGTTTTTTGTTTGTTTTTAGCCAATACAACATCTTTAACATTCAATTATAGCATATTCTTGATATTTTGTCAAGTGTCTTTTGGCGGAATTTAGCTAATTTTAGCGAAATTGATAAAAATAAGACCATTGAGATATTGAGTTTATTCTGGATTTCACTAATGGGCCTCGCGGCTCCACCAATGACACTAATGTTATTAGAGTTATTCGTGGGGCGAAGCCCATTCGTGTTATCCTAAAATAAAAAAGCCGCCTCTTATCTTTTCGCCAAGCATGGGAGCGAAAAGCGTCAAAGCGGCTATGCGGTTCAACCTCCCTACTTCGGGGTTCTAAGAAAAGAACCCGACATACTTGTAGGGTTCTTAGAACCCTACAAGTTAATTTTTCCCCGATTCTTTCTTAAAGAAATCCACCCAAGGCACCTTTGCCGGGTTCACTTTGTTCAGCATTGCCAGATAAAAACTCGCGTAACTCCCGAAGACCAGCGCCTCGGTAATCGCCGAGCCCGCGTCCTTTGATGTTATTTCGTGGCTCGCGAATTTAATTTTATTTTTTGCCAAAACTTTTTTTGTGATTTCAAACCGTTGCCGTATCCGCGGCGGGTAAATTTTTGATTCCAAGAAAACAAAGTATAATAATTTTTTGTTCTCTTTCGGAAATTGCAATCCTTCCATCAGGTGATGATTTAATTCCGGGATGGTGAAACGGGCCACGAACTGTTTTCCGGTCTCGTTAATTTGATTGGCAAAGATATGCCCGCTGCCGTTTAAGAATCCGTGAGTAACCAAAACCGGAATTTTGCCGGACATTTCTTTCGCCAGCCATTTGGCGCAGTTATCGTCCGCCGGAGATTGAAACCCGTATTTTTTTGTCGCCGATTTGGCGGCCGCCAGTATTTTTTCCCAATCCGGAGGGGCAATCAAATTCAGTTTTGCCAAAATACCCCAGAGCGCGAAAGCCGCATATCCCAAGCCAAGGCGGGGCTGGCCGGAGGGATTGTTTTTGGCGTCAAAAATAAAGACCGGTAAATTATTTTTTTTTAACAGCTCCGCGAGTTTTCCGCCGGCGGCGAGTCCCACAATTTTTGCCCCGCGTCTTTTGGCCTCTTCCATGGTAGAAAGCGGCTCTTCGGTTCCGCCGGAATAGCTTGAGAGGATGTAAAGAGTGGAGGAATCCAGCGCTCCGGAAATCCGATAGTCATTGACGATTTCCAAAGGCGTTTTGATTGAATCAAAAAAGGCGGCCTTCAAGAGTCGCGCGCCAAGCGCCGAGCCGCCCATGCCGCATAAAACAATCTTTTTTGCGTTTTTGTAATTCTCCGGCAGTGAAAACGATTCCAACGACGCGCGAACACTTTTGATTTGTTCGGATAAAAGTCCGGTAGATTCCAAGACCCGCCCGGGATCGTATTTTTGTATTGTGTTTTTATTATCAAGGATATTCATCTTGTTTATTTTACGTGTCTGTTTTTATCTTATTACAGCTATTGATTTTTGTCAAAAGGCATATGTGGATAAAACCATTATCTATTGTTTATTAACGGGTTAACGAGTTAACGGGTTGATTCGGCCGTTAAGTTTTAACTCGTTAACTCGTGAACTCGTTAACTGAATAATAAATAATAGTTACTCAAAGTATTTTTCTTTGTAATATCTAATCAATTCCTCAACTTCCGGGAGGCAGGAGGGATCTCCGGCGCCGACTTTGGTTTTGGCCTGCACTTTGGCGAGCGTGTCCGCGCCCGCAAGCACCGCATCTTCAATATCTTTGTCGGTGATTTTGAGTACGCGGTCAACAATCTTCGCGCCCTCAATTTCAACGCGGTCAGTCCGCCCGGTTTTACGATAGTAATCGTTGATGGCCGCGCGGAGCGCCTTGTCGCCCAACACCGAGCAATGGATTTTCCGCGCCGGCAGTCCGCCCAGCCGCTCCAAAATATCCTGCGGCCGCAATTTCCGCGCGTCTTCAAGTTTCATCCCGCCGTTGGCCGTGACGATAACCGAGAGCATTGAAGTGGAAGCAATTGCCGAGCCGCAACCGAAAGTTTTCCACTTGCATTCTTTGATCCGTTCGGAATCGTGATCAACTTTAATCCACATCTTCATCATATCGCCGCAAGCCGGCGAACCGACCATGCCCAAGCCGTCGGCTTGATATTTTTCCTCATCTCCTTCCATAAAATTTTTTGGATGAAAAAAATGTTCCTTCACTTCTTTTGAGTAGAACCAATTTTCTTTTGAATCTTTTGATATGATATCGCCTTTGGTGGTCATATTTTTTATTATTTATTAACGGGTTAACGAGTTAACGGGTTGGTTTTTGCTGATAAAATGTGAATTAACTCGTTAACCCGTTAACTCGTTAATTTTTTAATAATTAATTTATTTATTGATAATGTTTCATATTTAACTTCACCGGCGAGATGGCGCGCAGTTTTCCCACGATCTCCGGTAAAATCTTTAACAAGTAATCCAAGTCGGCTTTGGTGGTGCGGCGTCCCAGCGTCAGCCGAAGCGAGCCATGCGCCGCCTCATAAGGCAAACCGATGGCGCGGATAACATGCGACGGTTCCAATGTGGCCGATTGGCAAGCCGAGCCGGTGGAGCCGTAAATGCCATAGCTATCCAGATATAAAACCATCGCCTCGCCTTCAATATCCATAAACGAGATATTAACATTGTTGGGCAAGCGGAGCGTTGGGTGGCCGTTGAGGATTGTTTTCGGAATCTTCAGAAGATTTTCAATTAAGTAATCGCGGAGTTTGATGAGGCGGGCGTTTTCTTTTTCCTTTTCTTCATTTGTGAGTTTTAACGCCTCGGCCAGGCCGATGATTGCCGGAACATTCTCTGTGCCCGATCTGTATCCGCGCTCTTGTCCGCCTCCATATAATATGGGAGTAAGTGGCGTGCCGGTTTTAATGTAAAGAGCGCCGATGCCTTTTGGCCCGTAAATTTTACTGCCGTTAAAGGTGAGCAGGTCAGCGCCGAGTTTCGCGACATTCATTTCCAGGGCGCCGGCGGCCTGGCAGGCATCGGTGTGGAAATAGGGATATTTTGTTCCGAATTCTTGCCGTTTTTGGCGGATGATTTTGGCGATTTCCCGGATTGGTTCAATCGTTCCGATTTCGTTATTGGCGTACATAATGCTCACCAGAACGGTCTCCGGAGTTATCGCGGCTTCCAATTCTTTCAAATCAATGATGCCTTGCCGGTTCACTTTTATGTATGATACGCGCCCGCCACGCTCAGCGTGGCTTTGGGAACGCTCAGCGTTCCAGTCTTTTTCCAGTTTTTCGCATGAATGCCAGACCGCCGGGTGCTCGATTTTTGAAGTGATGATATGCTTTCCGGTTTTTTCCAGCGCTTTAGTCACGCCAAAAATCGCCAGATTGTCCGATTCGGTTCCGCCCATGGTAAAAATAATTTCGCTTTCGCGGCAGCCCAGAACTTCGGCGATTTTGCCGCGCGCCGCATCCACCGCTTCCTTGGCGCGTTTGCCGACGGAGTGGAAGCTGGAAGGATTTCCAAATTCTTTATCCCAAAAGGGCTCCATCGCGCGCTTGACGCGGGGGTCCAGATAAGTTGTGGCGGCGTGGTCTAAATATATAGATTTCATATTATTTATTAACGAGTTAATGGGTTAACGGGTTGGTTGAACCGTTAAAATTTAACCCGTTAACTCGTGAACCCGTTAATAATGAATAGATAATTAAATCAAATCAGCTAAAGTTAAATTATTAAGCGTCTTAATAATCTTATTTTGTAATTCCGCCCAAATTGATTTTGAGGCGCAAAGGTTATTTAAACTGCAGGCGGTTTTTCCAAGACAATCAACAAGTTCAATCGGCCCCTCAATCGCCTCAATGATATTTTTAATTTTAATCTTTTCCGGTTTTTTGGATAAAAGATATCCGCCGCCGGACCCTTTTTGTCCGGAAATCAGCCCGGCGCGTCGGAGCGGAGTAGCAACCTGTTCCAGGTAGCCGCGCGAGAATCCAGATTCCGCGAGCTCGGTGAGGGTCAGCGGCCGCTTTGAACTATGCCTTTTGGCCAAAGCTGACATCAAAAGGAGAGCGGCGTGCAGTTTGGTGGAAATTTTTAGAAATTTTGGCATTGTGATTTTACAAGTTAATCATAGCATCACACTATGATTATAAATCATCCGGCAGAATTTGTCAAATCTTTAATGTCCATACGAAATTACGAAATTTTACGAAAGTACGAAATTTTCGTATTTTCGTATTTTTTCGTAATTTCGTATGGGTGCCCTTGACGGTTATCTTTTGCCTTGATATGATTTTGGGGTTAAAATGAAAGTAGAAATAGCCGAGAAGGATGAAGCGGCAGTGTGTTCATTGAAAATTTCACAACCCAGCACCGTCCAAAGGAGGACGCCATGGTCAAAGAAGAGAATCCGGAACTGACGCGTGAAGAGCGCAAGATGGTTGCCATTTTGACCAAGGACGGTTCCTGCACCATCAAGCAATTGATGAAGGCTCTGGACAAGTCCGCGAACACCGTAATCAAGATGGCTCAGGCGCTCCGCAACAAGGGCCATCAAATTGTTAAGAATGATGATACGCTCTATATGGGCGCCGGAGCCGTTGAGCTTCCGCCCGAGGATGTCGTCATCGAGTCGCATGAAATCAAAGTCGGCATCATTGCTGATACCGTCTTGGGCTCCAAGGCCGAACAGCCGACCAATCTTTGCCGGGTGTTCCAGATCGCCGAGCACGAAGGCGTGAATTTCATGATTCACTTGGGCGTTTCGGCTGGCAAGCCGACGCGCGCCAAGCGCGACGAGTTTCATCAGCTTACTTTTGAGGAACAGGTCGAATACATCGTTGCCAATTATCCGCATTCCAAAGACAAAAAGCTCAAAACCCGCCTGATTTCCGGGCACCATGACATGCAGTGGAGAAAAGACGGGAAGAACATTTTGGCCGAAGTCTGTATGCGGCGCGACGACCTTTACTACCGTGGCGACTGGCAGGCGGATTTCCCAATCCGTCGCGGTACCAACGGCAACAATCACTGGCCGGTTCTCAAGGCCGCTTACCACGGCGGCGACGACACGCCGTATTCCAAGTCTTATCCGGTTCAGGGATTTGCTGAAAATCTGATTCAGGATGTTCGCGACCTCTTCTCCGAGTCGCGGCCCGACATTGTGGCCGTGGCTGGACAGGGAGTGTTCTGTGATCTTTCGGGCGGCATCATTCCGCACCTCATTTCCATGCCGGGACTTCGCCTCGTTTCACAGTCGATCATGCGTAAGAAGCGCCGTTCGGTGGTTCCGACCATCGGGCTCGTGATCCTGACGATTAAATTTGAGGAGAATGGCGGTTTTTCGGTAGTCAAGAGCTGTTACCCGCTGCAGGGAGTTTCTGATGATTATCACGAGAAGTTTTCCGAAGACCGGGCGTTGATCGACGGGCTGACCGATGATGAGCGCGCGGTTTTGAAGCTTTTGGAGCAGTCTCCCAAGTCGCTTGGCGAGCTGACTCAGTCCGTGGATCGCAGCGATGAGACGGTAAAAAAGGCGATTGCCGAACTGAAAGACGCCGGTTTTGATATCCGCGAGCCGAGCGACCCCGACAATCCGTCCAAGAGCTACAAGCTCTATAAACCGATCAAGTCGGAGTTTAAAGCGCCAAAGATTGACTTTGCGAAATATTTTGCCACGACCATTGAGCAGGGAGCGGTTTCCGATACCCATATCGGGCACCATTCCGAACTCATTGAGATATTGAGCGACGCCTACGATGTGTTTGGGGCGCGCAAGATCAAAGATGTCAATCATTGCGGCGACGTTAGCAACGGTCCGTCCAAGCATGACGAATGGAACAATTGCGAGGTGCGCGAGGACCGCGCCACGCCTTTGGCTGAAGATGTGATTGTCCTCTATCCGTATCGCAAGGATATTAAGACGAGCATGATCCTCGGCGATCACGATCGCTGGTTTAGGGATAAAGCAGGATTCGATCTTCTTAAGGTCGTATGCGCAGCCAGGCCGGATATCGGATATCTCGGCGTACAACAGGGCGAGCGGTGTGATGGCCGCGTTCTAACATGGCTCCGCCACTTTAACTGGGGTACCGGTTACGCGAAGTCCTATAAGCCGCAACAGGTTGCTGAAGGCTTGCTCAAGGAAATCGAAAAGGAAATTGGCCGATACCGCGGTAAGATCCCGGCCGTCCTTTCGGGCGGCGGGCATGTGTATTGCGCCATGCTTTACAAGGGCATCGTCTTTATTTTGATGCCGTGCCTCCAGGGCAAGACGGGGTTCATTACCGGCCTCGGCAAGCTCTCGGATGTCGGCTTCATCATCTACTCCATCACCCACAGCGATAAGGGTATGCTCACGCGTTTCAGGGTTGAATACTTTGACCGCGGCGCCGAGGCCCTGGCTTTGGTGCGCAAAAAGTCCGAGTTGCGCAAGAAGCGGGTGGATGACGCTATTGCCAAGTTTAAGAAGTAAGTTCATTTAAGCTCCCACCCCGGGAGCTTTTTTAATATCCATACTAAATTACGAAAGAGCTACGAAAGTTACGAAAAATTTTCGTATTTCGTACTTTTCGTATTTTTTCGTTGAGCTGGGAGCAAAAGTTGCCATTCCGACCAAATCCTGATAAATTATCTATGAACCACATATGAGCAAACACAGCAAGTGGGCCAAGGTGAAAAATCAAAAAGGCGTAACGGATAAAAAACGCAGCGCTATTTTTACCCGTCTCGCGCGGGGGATTACCGTCGCGGCCAAAGCCAAGGGCGGGGACCCGGCGATGAATTTTCAGCTTCGGATGGCGATTGACCAGGCGAAGAACGCGAATATGCCCAAAGATAATATTGAGCGGGCAATCAAAAAAGGCGCGGGCGAGGGCAGTGAGGCGGTTAATTATGAAGAATTGATGTATGAGGCCTTTGGTCCGGGCGGGGTGGGGATTTTAATCGAGGTCTTAACCGAAAATCGGAATCGCGTCGCCAGCGATATCAAGCATATTTTAAATAAATACGGCGGTTCTTTGGCTGGCGCCGGTTCGGTCCGTTGGATGTTTGAACAAAAGGGGATTTTACAAATACCGCTCGCGGAAATTAAAAATCGTGAT
>CAYHOC010000004.1:0-4636 GCA_964358135.1 uncultured Gammaproteobacteria bacterium | reverse complement strand
GAAATGGCGGCGATTGATGCCGGAGCGATTGACATCAAGGATGAAGATGATTTGTTCACCGTCTGCACCGCGCCCGCTGATCTTGAAAAGGTAAAGAGCGCGTTGGAAGATTCCGGCTTAAAAATTGAATACGCTGGCTTGGAATGGGCGGCGAAAGAAAAAGTCGCGGTCTCGGATGACATTCGCGCCAAGCTGGAATCGCTTTTTGCCGAGTTGGAAGAAAATGAAGATGTGAATGAACATTATCATAACGCAAATATATGATAGAAAAAATAGATAAAATTCACTCGGCGGAGGCAACGGCCGTTGAATCAAGAGCGCCGCGGCGTCCGGAAAAAGGATTTATGAGCAAAGTCGCGGAACGCGGTAAAAGATTTGCGCAGATTTTTGCGCTTCTCGCGACATTTTCCGGCGCCGCCGAAAAATCCGAAGCGCGTCCCGATCGTCCAACCGCCGCCCGGACAGAAAAAATGGAAAAACAGACGGAGCAGGGAAGGGTGGAATATCTTTCCATACATTTTGGAAAACAAAAGCTTGAGGCGGAGGGTAATCCGGAGGTTGATGTTTATGGGACAAAACTTAAAATCACCAGAAAAGCGGATAAACGGAGAGGCGTTTTAGTCACTGAAGGCAGTTTTATAAGAAGCGTGGAAGATTCCGGCAGGGAACATTTTAAGGAAAGATTGGTTGCAGAGGGAGAAGAACGGCCGACAGAAAATCCTTTCGGGTTTATTGACGGTTTCCCCGCGGTAATTCAAAAAGCGAAAAATCCCGAGCTTGCCCGCGCTGACGCTAATATGAAATTATTGGGGATGTGGCAAAGATACAGAATACTTAAGGGTTTTTATGACTTGAATAAAGGCGCTGCTCCGGAAGCAAAGTTTGCGGCGCAAGAATTTATGGCCGAACTCGTTGGTTTTGAACAAAAATTTCCCGGGCTGATAAAACAGCCAAAGGATTTGAGAGATATTTTGGGGGAGAAATGAGGAGGTGAACGAATATTTCAGCAATGCTGAAGTATAGAATTACGAATCATGAATTAAGAATTAAGAATCCGCCAAGAAACCTTAATTCATAATTCTTAATTCGTAATTCAATGAATGTCTTGGAGCAGAGAGTAATTTAATAAAGCCCAAAGATTAAAATTAAAAACAAGTATGGTGATCTTAGGATTGGATCCCGGCTACGCCGCCTTGGGTTACGGCGTTATCAAAAAGGAGGGGAGCAAAATCTCGGCTATGGCTTTTGGCGTCATCAAAACCGGCGCAAAAACATCTTTCCCAAAACGCTTGGTGGAAATCGCCGAAGGAGTCGGCGAAATCATCAAGAAATATAAACCGGAACTTGTGGCGATTGAAAAATTATTCTTTTTCAAAAATCAAAAAACCGCGATTGACGTCAGTCAGGCGCGCGGGGCGATTGTTCTGAAGGTCGCTGAACACCATTTGCCGGTCAAAGAGTTCACGCCGCTTGAGGTCAAACAAGCCCTCACCGGTTACGGCCGGGCCGACAAACGCCAGATGCAGGAAATGGTAAAAATCCTCTTTGGCCTCAAAACTATTCCCAAACCAGATGACGCCGCCGATGCGCTTGCGATCGCCTATGCCGGCGGAGTGTGGAGAAGATAAATATTAGCAAGAATAGCATCTTTTGCGTAGATTTAATCTATGCATTTTTAATAATACTTGCGTAGATTTGAAATATATGATATAATTAAATCATGCAAAACAAATTACTGACAATTGGGGAGACGGCTAAATTATTGGACGTTTCCATTGATACTTTGCGCCGATGGGATAAAACTGGCCGATTTAAGGCTGTCCGCAAGACAACAGCCGGCGATCGATATTACCAGCCCGAAGATGTCGCGGCTTATTTAGGGGATTATTTCAGCTTGGCCAAACTTTGGACGCAAGATAATACCGCTAAGGAATTAGAAGGCGATTATTACTGTGCGACCAGAGATGCTTTTAAGGCGCGCCTGCAAAGATTAGAAAGTGAATTGGGAAAGATTCCCGACCTGCGACAAATCTATCCGTTAATCAGCGCGATAACGGGCGAAATAGGCGATAATTCATTTGCTCATAATCTTGGTAATTGGCCTGATATCATCGGAATATTTTTTGCCTATGATTTAGAAAAAAGGCAAGTCATCTTGGCGGATCGAGGACAGGGAGTATTTGCAACACTAAAGAGGGTTAGACCGGGGATAAAAAGTGACGCCGAGGCCGTCAAGATGGCGTTTACCGAAATTATTTCCGGACGCGAGCCGGAAGCGCGCGGCAATGGCTTGAAATTTGTGAGAGAAGTGGTTATTTCTAATGATTTCAGATTGTTTTTTAAGAGCGGCGATTCTGAATTGATACTCGGGCCGGGTGATAAAAATTTAAATATAAGAAAGGCCGACATCGCCATCCGCGGGTGTTTGGCGCAAATAAAATTTTAAATATGAAAATAGAATTAAAAAAGTTCGGAACCACGCTTGTCTCCAGACAGGACGGCAAGGAAGCTTATGCCGCTTTTTTGCCGCTGTTAAATTCCATCAGTCCGGACGAAAGCATAGAAGTTGATTTTGACGGAGTGATCACCCTGACTCCGTCATGGGCCGATGAGTTTATTATGTCGGTATATAAAAGATATGCCGGCCGACTGATGTTTGTTAATGTTGAAAATGCATCTGTCAAAGCCACATTAGATTTTTTAGAGAAAATAAATCATGTCAAGTTGCCTAGAAAATAATGTAATGAAAAAGTTTCATCAGGATTGCGGCCGGGCCGACAAACGCCAGATGCAGGAAATGGTAAAAATCCTCTTTGGCCTCAAAACCATCCCCAAACCCGACGCCGCCGCCGACGCGCCCGCGATTGCCTATACTGGCGCAGTCTGGACTAAAAAATAAAATTTATGAGATTCCCAAGTTTCAACGCAGAATCAATTCCCACCCCGGAAGATGTGATAGAAAGACCGAAAATTTCTAAAAAACCGGAGACAGTTGAGGTGATAAAGGGGGAAAGCACGCGGCCATATGAAGCGTCGCCCGTTATTAAGTATGAAATAAGTCACACGCACACCGTATATGAAAAACCAATCGGGCCAGATACTAAAACCTGTCTTATCGGCGATGGTCAGGGGATGGATACATTGGAATTTTTAAAAATTGGCGTAAAGCCGGAGAATGTGAGTTCTGTCAATTATGAACAAAAGGAAGTGCAGAAAGCGAATGATAAAAATTTGGTTGGGACGGGCGTAGAGATGAAACAGGGCGATGCTACGGACAGCGAAAGTTTAAAGCGGGCCGGAATCGAGCTCTCCAGTCAGGATATCGTTACTTTAATGCACGTGCTGGAGGTGCCGGATATTAAGAATGAAGCCGAAGCAAGATTAATTAAAAATTTGGTGGATATTCTGAAGTCCGATGGTGAGCTGCTTGTCAGTCAATATAAACAAAAATTAACGCCGGTAGAGGCAGAACATTACGGCGTGGAAAAAATCGCAGCCGAGGATATGGAAAAGAAATTTGGCCCCGATTGGCAAGCGGAATTTAAAAAAGAATACGGAATGGATTGGGAAAATGGGATGCGGTATAGCGAAATATCTAATATCAGGCCAAAAGAGGAGCTCGAGCGGTTGTTCAGTCAGTATTTTGATATTAAATGGACTGAGACACAGAGCGAATATATCTTAAAAATGAAAAAGAGGGAGTAAAAATCGCCGCCGACGCTTTGACAATTACCTATATCGGCGGCGGTACTTGGGAAATAAATTCGGTTGGTATTTATTGAAAATCTTGCTAAAATTAGCAGGATTTTTTTGATACCCCTTGACAATTTATGTAACATATGTTACAATAAAAACAGATAAGTAACACAATAACAATATGGACAAAAGTGAGTATCTAACCGTAAGAGAATTGGCCGATATTTTAGGCATTTCCCGGGTAACGGTGTTTAGAAAAATTAAGGAAGGAAAAATACCTGCCGTAAAAATCGGCAGAAATTTTATTATCTATAAAAAAGATATCCCCGAAATTTTGGGCGATGAACTAAGCGATAAAATTAAAGCGGAGATAGACATTGGTATAAAAAAAGTAGTCAGAGAATACAGCGAAACCTTAAAATTATTGGGTAGGGAATAACAAAATGAGAGAAACCAAAAGAATTACAATCGCGGAAGTGGAATATATAGCTTTTAAATTGGCCAAAGAAACAATGAAATGGAACGAGCCGATTCCCGACTTTTCTTCCCGTTATCCGAATGTTCTGGAAAGTTGTTTGGCGACTCCTTTTCAAAGTTTTGGCGGTCAAAAGGCATACACCGGCTTAATAGCCAGAGCGGCGATTTTATTTTATCTGCTGATAAAAAATCATCCCTTTCAAAACGGTAATAAGAGAATCGCTATGACGACTCTTTTTATTTTTCTTTTCATGAACAAAAAATGGCTCAAGATAGATAATCAAAAATTATATAATTTTTCCGTAGGCGTGGCGCAGAGCTTGCCCGAATTAAGAAAAGAGACGGTTTTGGGCATAGAAAAGTTCATTAAATTGTATATGGTCGATTTAAATAAATTACACGTTTAAGATGAAAAAATCAGTATGTGTATTTTTTACACATACTGCCGCGGAAGGAAAGGATT
>CAYHOC010000003.1:0-25598 GCA_964358135.1 uncultured Gammaproteobacteria bacterium | reverse complement strand
CACCTCGCACACCCCGCCGTTCTGCGGGGCAAAAAAGGAACTTCAATTGCCTATACTATAAGCACATTTTGAGGATTTTGTCAAGAGGCGTAAAATATGGTATTATTCTTATATAAGAATGAACTCCTAATTTTTAACTGAAAAAAATCCCCATTCTCTTTTTGGGAAAGGGGGAAATCACTGCTATGCTATCAGACCTCACGATCAAAAAACTTCTCCGTGAAACCAAGCTGATGAAAGCCGCGGAGAGCAAGGCCGCGGAAACAAAAGCCGAAGAAAAGAAGCTGCCGATTGAAAAAGTCCTCCTTGAAGACAAGCTCATTTCCGAAGACCAGCTCTATCGCGAGGCCGCTCTGATTCTAAAAATGCCGTTTACGGATTTAAGCGCGCAGATTATCCGCAAGGATATTTTATACATTGTGCCGGAGCCGATTGCGACGACGCATCATGTTGTGGCGTTTGAAAAAGATGAAAAAACAATCAAGCTCGCGACCACCGAGCCGGACGACATCCAAATTTTTGAATTTATCGGCCGCCGCGCCGGAACAAAAACGGAGATTTTTCTTACCACCCCGCGCTTGCTTGCGGAGGCGATGAAACAATATCGCGTCTCTTTGAAAGCGGAGTTCGCGGCAATTACCCAGGGTGAGGATAAACCGGACGAACAGGAAAAACTCAAAAAACTCGCCGAGGATTTGCCCGTTGTCCGCATTGTGGACTCACTCTTGGAACACGCGATTTTTGAACGCGCCTCCGACATTCATGTTGAACCGTCGGAAAAAGAAATTGCCGTGCGCTACCGCGTAGACGGAATCTTGCGGAATGTGATGACGCTTCCGGCAATCGCCCAGCCGGGAATTGTCGCGCGCATCAAAATTTTATCCAATCTCAAGCTGGACGAGCATCGCCTGCCGCAAGACGGCCGTTTCAAAATCGCGGCGCAAAACAACAAATTCTCCGTCCGCGTTTCAATTCTCCCGGTCATCGACGGCGAAAAAATCGTCATGCGCCTTTTGAACGAGGGGGCCGAAGCCTACACATTGGAGCAACTCGGTTTTGAACCGTCACAGCTTGAAATCTTAAAACGCAACATCAAAAAACCGCATGGCATCGTGATGGTTACAGGCCCGACCGGCAGCGGCAAAACAACGACCCTGTATTCAATTCTCGGCGTTTTGAATTCGCCGAAAATAAACATCTCAACCGTTGAAGATCCGATTGAGTACCGGATGCTCGGCGTTAACCAAAGCCAGGTGAATACGCGCATCGGCTTTACCTTTGCCGCCGGGCTCCGGGCGCTTCTGCGGCAGGACCCGAACATCATCATGGTCGGCGAAATCCGCGATATGGAAACCGCGGACATCGCCATCCACGCCGCCCTGACCGGCCACCTCGTGCTTTCCACTCTGCACACCAATGACGCCGCCACCTCGCTCCCCCGCCTGATTGATATGGGCGTACCGGCATTTTTAATCGCCTTTACCGCCAACCTGATTGTCGCCCAGCGCCTGACGCGCAAACTCTGCCCCGAGTGCCGCGAAAAATACAAATTAACCAAAGGCGACCTTGAGGAACTCAAAAAACAAATGGATCTTGAGCTCGTCGCCAAAAAACTGCGCGACCTCAAGATATTAAAAACAAACCAGGGTCTTGATGATGTTGATTTCTACCGGCCAAAAGGATGCAGTAAGTGCAACGAAGGATATAAGGGACGCTCCGGCATCTACGAGGCGCTGGAAGTTACCAAACCGATTGTGGAGCTGATCCATAAGCGCGCCGACGCTTCGGAGCTGCAAAAAGAGGCGGTTCGTCAGGGAATGCTGACGGTTCTGGAGCATGGTTTCATCAAAGCGATTCAGGGAACGACCAGCTTGGAGGAAATACTCCGCGTGACGCAGGAATAAAAATTTATTAAAAATTGAAAATTAATTTTAAATCTTTAATTTGAAATTTTAAATCTATTTTGTGGACTGGAAAGAAAAAATCAAAAATATCTCAATCAGACTCCAGACAATTCCTCTTAAGGAAAAACTTTTTTTTATTGCAAATTTACGCGTGATGATCAAGGCCGGGCTGTCTTTCGGCGAAGCGCTCACCACTCTCGGAATGCAGACCAGCAATAAAAGATTCAGGAAGATTACTGAAGAGCTGAACGCCTCCGTGGAAAAAGGCGAAGCGTTTTCAACCGCGCTCGCCCGCTATCCGAAAGTATTTTCTTCTTTTCTGATTAATATGGTTCAGGTTGGCGAGGCCTCCGGAACATTGGAAAAAAATCTTGCGGAAATCAGCCTCCAAATGAAAAAAGAACACGAGCTCCTTTCAAAAATCCGCTCGGCGCTGGCCTATCCGATTGTGATTATGCTCGCGACCATCGGTGTCGGCGTCGTGATGATTGTTTATGTTCTGCCCAGCATCCTTTCCATTTTTAGCGAAACGAAAATGGCGCTGCCGCTTTCAACCAGAATCTTAATCGCGGTCAGCAACACTGTGACGCGCTACGGAATTTATCTGGCTATCGGTTTCGCCCTGCTTGCCGCCGCCTTCGTTTCCCTGCTCCGAAGCGCGGGCGGCCGTCCGATCTTCCATAAAATTCTTCTCAAGCTTCCGATTTTGGGGAAAATTATGCAAAAAGTTAATCTGGCCAGATTTTCCCGCACCCTTTCGTCGCTCCTTAAAACCGACATCCAGATAATCAAAAGTTTCCAAATCACCGCGTCGGTTGTCGGCAACCTATCTTACCGGACGGCTCTGCTCCAAACCGCCGATGTCTTAAAAGAAGGCGTTTCCATCACCGAAAGTTTAAAAAAATCGCCGAATCTTTTTCCGCCGCTCGTCACCCAGATGATTTCGGTCGGTGAAAAATCCGGCACCACGGACCAGTTGCTCGGCGAACTGGCCGAGTTTTACGAAGCGGAGGTGGACGAGGTCACTAAATCGCTGTCTTCAATTATTGAGCCTATCATCATCGTCTTTTTGGGGGTGGTGGTCGGCGGCATGGCCATTGCCGTCATCTCCCCGATTTATTCTCTTTCGGATCAAATGTAACCATACGAAATTACGAAATTTTACGAAAGGTACGAAAATCAATTTCGTATTTTCGTATCTTTTTCGTAATTTCGTATGGGAAAACAATGAAAAAAGGAAATTTTACATCAAATAACCGCGGCATAACTTTTATTGAAATTATCGTTTCTTTGGGCATTCTCCTGGCGCTGATTTTAATTCTGGCGACCACCCTGAACACGGTAAAACTAAACCGCGATTTGGGTTCGCGGACGCAAGCAATGCGGCTGGCGGCCGAAGAATTGGAGATCGTCAGAAATCTGCCGACCGCGGCCATCACCAACCGCGCCAACAGCGATTTTGTCGGTGTTTTTTATAATCAGGGCGGCTGGACCGTGGCCGCGGACGCCACCGCTCCCAGCGCGCCGAATGTCCTGACGCTCAATTCCGCCATTACGGCCGCGGCAACCAATCTTTCCGGCGCGCTCATTTTTCCCGGCGACGGCGGCTTCGCCAACGGTGATTTTGAAGCGCGGATAAAAATCTTGAATCCGGCGCCAACCTCAACCATGGCCGGACTGATCTTCCGCGCCCGGGATGCCAAAAATTTTTATCGCCTGACGATGGAAAATTCCGTTTTGCGGCTGGAAAAGATCGTTAACGGCAACGCGACCACCCTGTTAAGTCCGAGCCAAACATTCCTGACGGATACCTGGTATAAAGTTAAAATTTCCGGCGAGGCCGCAACATTGAGTATTGCCCTGAATGACATCTTGCTCGGAACAACAACGGATTCGGCTTTTTCTTCCGGCAAAATCGGAATATTTACCGCCAATGGCACAAAAATCTCCATTGACGGCATCTCTATTTTGGGCGCTATTCTTTGGAATTTTGACGCCGATCCCGCCGGAGACCTGCCTTCGGGACTAAAACGCTTCGGACTTTTTGACCTGCCCGGCGGCGAGGGCGAGCTGACGATCGAAAATTTTCAAGCCGGAGTAGATACATTAAAAAAGATCACCGTGAGAATCACCTGGGTCCAAAATGGAAGCATTAAATCCGCGGAACTGCAAACGGTTAAAAATCTATGAGTACTGAAAAATTAAATAGAGAACGGAATTCTCCGGCGGGATTTACGATACTGGAAACCGTAATTGCTTTGGCAATCGGCGCGATTATAATGATGATTATCGGCTCCGCCTTGGTCAGCCATTACCGGCTCTACGACCTGACGACAACGGATAGCAATCTAAAATCGGAAAATCTGACGATGATGGAACGGATTTCCAGAGTTGCGGGAGACGGGCAGAGCGTTGAAGCATCGCGCCAATTCGGAACAATAACCTTATCTTCAAATACCAGCACCGCCATCTTTAAGCTGCCGGCGATAGACAGCGCGAAAAATATTATTGCCGGCTCTTATGATTATATCGCTTTTTACAAAAGCCCGACCACTACTAATCTTTTTGAATATATTGACGGGGCTGACGGCAGTTGGCGGAAAGACAGCGGTAAAATACTGTCAAAATTTGTTTCCAGCGTCATTTTCGGGTATAATAACAGTATCGTTTCGGCCAGTTCAAATATAACGATTTTTTTGGAAAATCAACGGACGGTTCGCGGGGCGCGAAAAACCTACAACAATTCAACAACGATTTATTTAAAAAATAAATGATAAGATCCAAAACAAAAAAATACCTGCGACCGTCTCCGAAAGGCAAAAAACGAAAAGAACTGAATCGCCAGCGCGGACAGGCGCTAATCCTCACCACCGTTTTTATTGCCGCCCTTCTGATTTTAAGCGCCTCCATCGTCAGCCGCAGCGCCAATCTTTCTTCCGCCGGACGCGGCGTTAACCAAAAAATCGCCGCCCGCGCCTTAGCCGAGGCCGGTGTGGAAAAAGCGATTTTTTGCCTGAACCAGAAAGACGGAGCCAACTGCGGCGGAACTTTCGGCACAAATTACATCGGCGAATCCAATGTCTCGGTGGGCAACGGAACCTTTACCACCGCCATCACCACGGTTGACAGCCGCACCAAAAGCGTCAGTTCCACCGGATACTTCCCAAACGATACTCGCCCCTTTGCGCAGGTGACCATCAAAACGCAAGTGATGACCGACGCTGAAAAAGTCAGTTTTAATTACGGCGTGCAAACCGGCATCGGCGGCCTGCAAATGGGCAACACCTCAAAAATTATCGGCAATGTTTACAGCAACGGTTCAATCAGCGGCACCAACAAACCGCAGATTACCGGCGATGCTTATGTCGCCGGCGGCGGGCCGTTGGCCGAAAACCAAAGCAATACCGACCAAAGGACAGACTTTATCTTTGGCAAGGTTTCAACCCAGGAGGATGTGGCCCAAAGTTTTCAAATTAACGCCGACCAACGCGCCGTTAAAACCGCTTTTTATATCAAGAAAGTGGGTTCCCCGTCCGATGTTGCCGTGAGAATTCTGACGGACAACGGCGGCGCGCCGGGAAAAACGGTTTTAGGCAATGGCACGCTCCAAGCGTCGCAAGTAACCGCGAGTTACGGATGGACCGAGGTGGCTCTGGCCTCACCGGCCAATCTGATGGCCAGCACCACCTACTGGCTTTCAATTGATGCCGCGGCGAACTCCTTAAAATATTGGACCATCGGCTTAGACGACCAGGACGGTTACAGCGCTGGCAAGGCCATGGTGAGCCCCAATTGGAACGCCGCTAACCCGATTTGGAACGACAGCGGCGGAGATTATAATTTTAAAATCTGGATTGGCGGCGTTGCCACTTCCATCACCAACCTCACTATCAGCAATGACGCGCGTGCTAACACCATTACTGATTCCGCGATAAGCCGCGACGCCTATGCCAACACCATCAGTAATTCCGATATTACCCGCGACGCCCGCGCCGCCTCCGTCACCGACGGCGCAGTTGGACGCGATGTCTATGCCGACAATGTGAGCGGCACGGTGGTCGGCGGAAATCGCTATCCGGGCGTCGGCGAAGCTGACCCGTCAATGCAAAATTTGCCGGTCTCCGCGGGCCAAATTGCCGACTGGAAGACCGACGCCTCCGCCGGCGGCGTTACCGAAGGGTCATTGAATTTAAAAAATCTGGAGAGTCAGACGCTCGGCCCGCAAAAAATCAACGGCGATGTCACTCTTTCCAACAGTGCTTCAATTAAACTTACCGGCCCGCTTTGGATCACCGGCAATCTCACCCTAAATAACACCACTAAACTATCTGTCGATCCGTCTTTTGGATCCTACGGAACAGCGGCGATCGTGGATGGCGCAATAAACATCGGCAATTTAGCGCAAGTTTCAGGCAGCGGCGCGGCCGGCAGCTATCTCCTCGCGATCTCGCTTTCATCGGGGATTGCTGATAACCAGGAAGCGATTCAATTGGGCAACGGCACCAATACCTCGATATTTTACGCGCCCTCCGGAGCAATCGCCATCGCCAACTCGGTGGCCCTGAAAGAAGTCTCGGCCTATCTCATAAAATTAGGCCAATCGGCAACCGTCACTTACGACAGCGGCCTGGCCTCAAGCTATTTTTCCAGCGGACCCGGCACCAGCTGGGTAATTAAAAAAGGAACCTGGCAGGAACTATAATTATTAAAAATTGAAAATTCAAAATTCAAAATTATAATTTTTAATCTTTAATTTAAAGTATGTTATTCGATTCCATCCCCCGCGCTTTCGGCCTGGATATCTGCGACTCCAAATTGAGAGCGCTGGTTTTGGAGCGCCGCCGGGATTGGCGCGGAAAAATTAAATACTTTTTAAAAAATTACAGCGCGATAAATCTGCCGGCGGGTCTTGTTGTTGACGGTGAAATAAAAGATGCGGAAAAATTAAAAATTTATATCAAAAATCTTCTCAAAAACGGAGTTAACGGACGGATAAAAATACGCGGCGTCATTGCGGCCCTGCCGGAGACCAAAACATTCTTAAAAGAAATAACCGCTCCCAAGACAGCCAACGGCGATTCTTTTGAACTGCTCAAGGGAGAGCTTGAAAAACAGATTCCTCTGTCGCTCGATGAACTGTATCTTGACTCGCAAGAATTGGAAGAAGTCAAAAACGGCGGGGAAGTAAAAATATTGGTTGCCGCCGCTCCAAGAGGACTGGTTGACTCCTATACCCGCCTCCTTGAAATTAGCGGACTCACCCCCTTGGTTCTGGAAACAGAAAGCCTGGCCATTACCAGAACATTGCTCGGCGACGCGGATGATTTTATGAGAGACGAAACAACGGTCATGGTTGATATCGGCGCCGAAAGAACCGGAATTATTTTTTGGCAAAATGGCAGCATCCGTTTGAGCATTACCAGCCCGGTGTCCGGAAAAACCATCACCGCCGCCATCGCCAAAAAAGAAAATATCTCGCTCGTCGAAGCCGAAAAATTGAAAATAAAATGCGGTCTGAATCCCGACAAATGCGGAGAAATAATCCGCCCGATAATCATGGAAAATCTTGAGGAGCTCGTAAAAAATATCCGCTCGGCGTTGCGTTTCCACCAAGAGCGCGGGCTTGGCGCCGGCAAAATTGAAAAATTAATACTTTCCGGCGGAGGCGCCAATTTAGAAAAACTTGAAAATATACTCTCTCAAGAGCTGAAAATAAAAACGCGGCAGGCGACGATACCGGCCGAATTCATAAAACCGCGCTTTATGGCTTTTAATCAGGAACAATTTCTCTCCTTTGTGACGGCCTTCGGTTTGGCGCAACGCGCCGTTGAAGACCATGTCTTTGGAGAAAAATAAACCCGACATAATAATTTAATCCGATTATAATTTTAAAAAATGCTGTATTTAAACCTTCTTTCGCCGCAAAAAAAGCAAGAAATGGAGCAAAAAATTATTTTTGCTATTTTTGGAAATCTGGCGGAAATGATTTTATTGATCTTAATCGTGAGCAGCATTATTCTCTTGAGCGCCAAAGTCATCCTGAAGAATAATTTTGAGACGGTGGTTGCCCAGAGCGCCCTGATTAACCGGGAATTCGGCGATATCAACCAGCAGATACGGAAACTAAACAAGGAGCTCGCGAGCCTGTCATCCATCCAAAAAGATTTCGTTTTATGGTCTGACTTTTTCAGGGACCTTTCAAAAATAACTCCGGCCGGGGTGAGATTAACCAATATCTTTATAGATAAAAATTCTAAAAATGTTGCCATTTCCGGTTTCGCCGCGGAACGAATCGATTTTCTTCAACTTAAAAACAATCTGACGAACAATTTTGCGTACCTATCCAATCTGGACTCGCCGATCGCCAATATTCTTTTGCCGCGTGATATTAATTTTGAATTTAAGGGAACGCTTGATGACTCAAAGCTCTGATTATTCTTATGCTTAAAAATATATTTAGAATATTAAAAAATCCCTGGTTTATAATTATAACAACCGCCGCGCTCTTGATTATCCTTGTAATTTTTATCGTGCTGCCGGCCATAAAAGAAATCAAATCTCTGAACAAGCAGATTTTAAACCAACGCGCCTTGCTTGAATCGCGCTACGAAAAGCGGCTTAATATAAAAAACGCCATCAAAAATTATAACAGCTACCGGCCTCGGGTGCCTGAACTCTTGGCTTCGGTTTATCTGAATGCCGGCAACGAAATAGAGTTTATCACCGCCCTCGAAAAAATTTCTGAAAAAAATTCTTTGGAGCAAAAAATTAATTTTGATACGGAAAATGGCGGTGAAAACCAATCGGAAAATACCTGGCGCGTTCCGATTGACATCCAATTGTCCGGAAATTATTTAAATATCCTGCGCTATCTGGAGCAGACGGAAAAATTGAACTTTTATCTGGTGATAGACCGCTTTTCCGTCTCTCCAAAAACAAGCGATTTTTCCGGAAATGTCCGCGCCGTAATTGGCGGCCATACTTTTTGGAAAAAACTGGAAAAATAATAATTTTCCTTAAAATTATGAAAATAAAAATCGGGCTGCTGCTGAAAATTTACTCAATTTCAATTATCGGTCTTGGCGCGGCCACGGTAATATTTATTACGATTTTTTTATATAAAAATCTTTATCAGGCCATAACGCAAACGGCGATTATTTATAATTTAAGGATGGAATTGGCGGTTGAGCCGGTAGACATTGAACTTTTTAATATTATTACCAAAAAAATAAAAGAAAAAACGACTCGCGCGGAAACTGACTGGGGCGGCATCAGGAATCCTTTTTCGTTTGGCCCGCCGTCTCCCGAAACTAAGGCCGAAGAAACTAAAAAATGATGAAAAAAATCACCCCGATATTACATCGGGGTGATTTTTTTCAATTATACGGCTATGATGTCTTTTACTTCCGGAATTTCGGACCTTATTTTCGCCAGCACAAATTCCTTGAGCGTCAGAACCGACATCGGACAATGGGCGCAGTGGCCGGTAAGGCGGACATTAACCACGCCTTCTTTTTCGTCAAAATCGACAAATTCTATGTTTCCGCCGTCTCGCTCCAAAACTGGTCGAATTTTATCGATAACCTCTTTAATTTTATCTACCATACGAAATTACGAAATCTTACGAAAGTCGCGAAATACGAAAAATTTTTCGTATTTTCGTCTCGTTTCGTAATTTCGTATGAGCTATTGTATCACCTCAACATCGTGCGGGTGGCTCTCGCGAAGCCCGGCTTGCGTCATTCTCACAAAAGTCGCGTTCTGCCAAAGTTCGGCGACGGTTTTCGCGTTTGAATAGCTCATCCCCGAACGAAGCCCTCCAATCAGCTGCTGTAAAACTTCGGCGACGCTCCCACGGTAGGGCACCATCGCCTCAACGCCCTCGGGCACATATTCCACAACCGCCGAATTATCTTGCGGCCGGCCATCTCCTGCCCGGCGATTCATATTGGCGCCAAAAGATGCCATCCCGCGGGAAATTTTATATTTTCTGCCGTTTCTGATCAGGGTAACTCCCGGCGCTTCATCAGTTCCGCCCAAAAGCGCCCCAACCATCACGGTTGACGCTCCGGCCGCGATGGCCTTGGCCACATCCCCGGGGTGCTGAATCCCGCCGTCGGCGATAATCGGAACACCGCTCCCCTCGGCCGCCCGCGCGCAATTTAAAACCGCCGAAAGCTGGGGGAAACCGACCCCGGCAACGATTCTTGTGGTGCAAAATGCGCCCGGACCGACACCGACCTTGAGCGCGTCAGCGCCGGCGGCGATCAAATCCTTCGCGCCCTCGGCCGTAGCGATATTCCCGGCGATCACCTCAATGTTGGGATATTTGCTTTTAATCCTCCTGACCTCCGCGATTACCAAGTCCGAATGGCCGTGAGCAATGTCAATCACGACAACATCAACACCCGCCAAGACGAGCGCGTCTACTCTTTCCTCATCATCTTTTACGCCAACCGCCGCCCCAACTCTAAAGCGGCCTTTTTCATCCTTTGCCGCTAAAGAATTTTCTTCCACCTTTTTTATGTCCTTGCTCGTAATCAGTCCGGCCAATTTTCCGTCCGAACTCACCAGCGGCAATTTTTCTATGCGGTATTTATGGAGGATCGCCTTTGCCTCCTCGGATCTGATGCCAGCTGGCGCCGTTATCAACTTTTCGCGCGGCGTCATCATCTCGCTGATTTTTTTAGAATTATCGGTTTCAAATAAAACATCGCGCGCCGTAAGGATTCCGATAAGGATTCTGTCCTCCCCAACCACCAAAACGCCTGATATCCCCCATTCGCGCATTTTTTCCTTGGCTTCGCCGAGGGTTATTTCCGGCGAGAGAATGTAAGGATTTTCCACGCTAAACGCCTCAAGTCGTTTTACGCGCAAGACCTCGGCAACTTCTTCTTCAACGGTTAAAAACCGATGGATAATCCCAATCCCGCCGCATCTGGCCATCGCGATTGCCATTTCCGACTCCGTCACCGTATCCATATTCGCCGAAATAATCGGTATGGATAATTTTATATTCCGCGAAAGTTTTGTTTCCGTTGAAACGTCTTTACGCGATAAAATACCCGACCGTTTGGGGACGAGCAAAACATCATTATAAGTTAATCCTTCTTCGGATAAAATCTCCGCCATACCCCGTTAGAATCCTATCACAGCTAAAACTGTGACAGACAATCTATAAATAATAACTCTTCTTTATAATACCCGTTTGAGGCTCAAAAATTTTCTTCCAGAAAATTTTTTGGCGGGCTTCTAACGGGGCATAAAAACTACATTTCCTTTTCCGCATCCTCTTTTTTGAAAAAAAGAGAGATGAGCTTTCTGGAAATCGGGAAAAGAATAACAACAATAAACGCTGAAACGATCGCGATAAAATAATAATTGCTCGCCACTGCCATGCCGATTGCCGCCGCCACCCAAAGCCCGGCGGCCGTGGTAATGCCCTCTGTCTTTCCCTCGTGCCTAAAAATCACGCCGGCGCCGATAAAGCCGATGCCGGTTACGACCTGGGCCGCGATCCGCGTCGGATCAATGCCCGGCCCTCCGGCGAAATTCAAGAGCTGCCTGGAAAGAATCGTAAATAACGCCGAACCCAAGGACACTAAAAGGTATGTCCTAAAACCGGCCGGCTTGTGACGATATTCTCTCTCCAAACCAATACAACCTCCCAAAAGAGCGGCTAAAATAAGCTGAAAAATCATTTGCCATTCCAAAGATGTAATGTTGAACATAGATTTAAAATTAATTCACCCTATCAATTGTAGCACGCGCCGTATAACAAGACAATTACGGCTGGAGGATATCTTCGGTCCGGCCGTCAATTGAAATAATGACGGACTTGACGATCGGAAATTGTTTTAAAGTTTCGGAAATTTCGGCGCGGATTGCGGAGACCCGACACGAACCGCCGACCGCGCGCTCCAGAGTTTCGTCAAAATCAACTTTCGCCACACCGTTTTCGATCGTGAGCTTTTGAATTTTGACGCCGGGATTGATGCTCGTAAAATATCCGGATGATTTTTCCGCGTCGGACGGGCCGGCGAGCAACTCCTCGAGCGCCGCCCGCGCCACGGCTTCGGTTTTCGCCACCTCGCGCTCCACCGCAAAAACTTTATTGCAGGAGTATTCTGGGTCAAGCTTGTCGTTATTGAAAAAAACTTTCAGCTTGGCAGTTTCAAGTTTGCCGAAGACAACCGGGACTTCAATTTGCTCGTCGTTTTGCGGCAAGCCGGACGGATTATTTTTTGATAAAATCAACTTCCCTTTTTCCATTGTCGGAGGATTAAATTTCAACTCCGCCTTAAATGGCACAAAATTTTCCGTCATCCAATCGCTTTGAGCTTGCGCCGGACCCTGCGCCAAAACATTTCCGTTATCATCAACAAGCTTTACCGGAAAACTGGCTTCAAAATACCACAACCGCGCCTCCCCCTCAATTTGAAGAGGACTCGTAACGACGGCATTGGCCGTGGGTTTTGTAACTCTGATATTTTTATTTTGGATTATTTCGGTATCATCGCCGCTAAAAAACCGCGCGCCCAAAACCGCCGCTCCTGCGACGGCTAAGATGATGATTGCGATAATGATGATTTTTTTCATACTCATAAACTCTCCCCTTCCTTGGTCCCTTTGAATTTAAGCCAGCTAAAGCTGGGCAATGATATTATGTCATTGCCCAGCTTTAGCTGGCTTTGCAGGGGAGAGAAAAATTTTTATTTAATTTTAAATTGCTTTCTTCACTGCTTCAGCTACAACCATGGCGATATTTTTATCCAACGGATCGGGGATGATTTTATCCTCGGTAGGATTTTGGACATATTCCGCAAGAGCGCGGGCGGTGGCGAGTTTCATTGCTTCAGTGATTTGTTTGGCCCTGGCATCAAGCGCGCCGCGGAAAACACCGGGGAATGCGAGAACATTATTGATTTGATTCGGAAAATCGCTTCGGCCGGTGGCGACAATTCTCGCTCCCGCCTGCTTGGCGAGCTCCGGCATAATCTCCGGCGTCGGATTGGACATCGCAAAAACAATCGCGTTGCGGTTCATTGATTTCACCATTTCTTCACTCACAATCCCCGGCGCCGAAACGCCGATAAAAACATCCGCGCCGCGCATCGCTTCCGCCAATCCCCCGAAAATATTTTCCGGATTCGTCGCTTCCAAAATCTTTTTCTTTGAATCGTTCAGGTCAGTCCTTTCTTTTGAGATAATTCCGCGGCTGTCGGTCAAAATAATATTCTTTACGCCATAGGATAATAAAATCTTCGACACCGCGATTCCGGCCGCGCCGGCGCCGGCGACGACGATTTTGATTTCTTCAAATTTTTTACCGACAATTTTAAGCGCATTAATCAGCCCGGCCAGAACAACAATCGCCGTGCCGTGCTGGTCATCGTGAAAAACCGGAATGCCCATTGACGCTTTGAGCCGCTCTTCAATTTCAAAACACCGCGGCGCAGAAATATCCTCAAGATTAATCCCGCCGAAAGACGGTTCCAGCGCTTTGACGATCGCGACAATTTCGTCCGGATTTTTTGTGCGGAGACAAATCGGAAACGCGTCCACCCCGCCGAATTCCTTGAATAAAACCGCCTTGCCTTCCATTACCGGCAAGCCGGCCTCGGGGCCGATGTCCCCCAACCCCAACACCGCGGTGCCGTCGGAAACCACGGCCACCCAATTGCGGCGGCTGGTATAATCCCAAACCTTTTCCACATCCTTCGCGATTTCCCGGCACGGCTCCGCCACCCCCGGCGTGTATGCCAACGACAAATCCTCGCGCGAAGCGATTGGCGTCTTCACACCCAAAAAAATTTTTCCCTGTTTTTCCTTGTGAAGTTTTAATGACTCTTGATAGACATCCATAAATTTAAATCCCAAATTTCAAGCACCAAATCCCAAATAAATTATCCCCCTGCGGGCGATCTCCCGAAGGGAGACAATTACCAAAATTCAAAATTTTAAATTTGGAATTTTGAATTTATTTGGAGCTTGTCCGCCAGCTGGCGGATTGAATTTGTAATTTTATAGCTTATTAATTATTTTACTAAGCTGGTTGTTCCAATTAAATTCTTTCTCTGCCCGCCCCTTGGCCGCTCTACCGAATGTTTGGCGCAGATTATCATCTTTTAATAATTTAACAATTGACGCCGCAATTTCCGATGGCGATTCGGGATTAACCGTGAGCCCGGTCTGATTATTTAAAACCGCCTCCGGCGCGCCGCCAACATTTCCGACAACAGATGGTTTGCCGAACAACGCGGCTTCCAGATAAACAATCCCAAACCCCTCCACATCGCCGCCGATTTGCCGCGACGGCATAACGAATATTTTACAATTTCTATAAAATTCCGGCAAATCGGCATCGGAAATATTATGAAAAAATTTTACCCGTCCGCCCACTCCCGATTTTTCCGCAAGCTGTTTTAGCCCGACGGCGTACGGCCCATCGCCGACGATATGATATTCCGCATTCGGAACTTCACGCAAAATTTCCGGCATCGCTTCAATCACTTTATCAAATCCCTTTCTTTGGACCAGCCGTCCCACGGATAAAATTATATTATTTGGCGCATCTGTGGAAATCCGCTCAAAATCTGTGGGAATCCGAATATGGGGACAGGGATACAAAATCTCAATTTTATCTTCTTGAGCTCCGGCCTTGATTGCCTCGTTAGCGGTGAATTTGCTGTTAGCAACAACCAAATCCGCGCCGCGTAAAATCTTTTTTGCCCACCATCTTTTCCAAGGACTTTTTTGCGCGAGCATTATATCCATCCCGTGCAGATAAACCACATAAGACAAGCCGCAAACTTTTTTGATCATCCAAGCCACATAGCCCATCGGCAAAATATGACTGATGTGAATCGCCTCAATTTTTTCGGCGCGGATAATTTTCACCGCCTCAAAATACGCCCGAAGCCATTTTGGCCAGATTTTCCCCAAAAGCTCGCGGCGATAAATCGTCAAATCTCCTCCCCTTTCAAAGGGGAGGTGGGGAGGGGTTTGTTCCACCCAACCCCCTCTCGCTCCCCCTTTGTAAGGGGAAGAAAACAACGGTTGGGCCAAAATTACGCTAAAATCGCGCGGCAAGCGCGAATAAATATTATAAAGATAATTGGCCACTCCCCCGCGCAAGGGCGGCCAATCAAGAGTGATCAACAGGCTTCTCCTCATATAAAGTTTCCGCTTTTTCGGGCGTTAAGCTCTTCTTGGCAAGCAGGCTCTTTATCAGTAAAAAATCCTTCCGACCGACACCGCCCAAAAGCGCGAGAGCGGCAAAATACACGGCGGCGCCGATCATTACCAAAAAAATCAAATTGATCTCACCCCGCAAAAAATACAAAGCAAAGGCCATAATGGCGGCCGCGACACCTGATTTTACCAGGACGAAAAACAAATATTTGAAACTATAATTGACCGCGTAGCGCGCAAACCAAAAATCCAAAATGAACAAAATAATATTAGAGAAAAGAAAAGCAATCGCCGCCCCCTCCACTCCCAGTACCGGAATGAGGGCGATATTAACCAGAACATTGACTGCCATAATAATCCCGCGATTCAGCATATTTTTCTTTTGCAAATCGCAGGCGTTAAGAAGCGCGCCGGAAGGAAAGCAGGCAAAAACAAAAGGCAACGCCAAAACCATTATTCTAAAAGCATCAGTCGCGCCGATATATTGAGGCCAGATGACATTAAGAATGTTCGGCGCCAGCACAAAAAGCGCAAAAGCAATCGGTATGGAAAACATAAAAAGATAAGCCGTGGACCTTAAAAATAAATCCCGCAATTTTTCTTTGGAGGTAACAAAATAATTCGCCATCGAAGGATAAATGCTCGCGGCAAAAGCGCCGGGAATGAGCGCCTGAAGCGCGGTCGTCACCTTGGCCGGAATACTGTAAAGCCCGACCGCCGTTTTATCCGCCATATACCCCAACAGCACCGAATCGGCGCTGTTGTAAATTTTAATAAAGATCCCGCCCAGGGCGAATGATGGAGCGATGCGCAAAAAATGTTTGGCCGTCTCTTTATCCAACATTGGCATCAGTCGGAATCCGAATTTAAATTTTAAAATCGCGTTGGAAAAAATGAAATTAAAGATGACCGACGCAAGAATAGCGATAATCAGATAAAAAACATTACGGCTGACGGAAATCAAGATTACGCCGAGCGCCAGAATCAAAAATTCGGAAACCACATAAGCTATGCTCTCGTATTTTAAATTTTGCCGGGCGCGGAGTATGGAATACGCCGAAGGCGTAAAGGCATCCAGCGCGATAATAATGTTAGCGCCGATCAAAAGAAGGGTTGTTTCCGGCGAATGCGGCAAAAAAACATACACCGCCCAAAGCGCAACACTGGTTAAAATTACCAGCGGCAATTTCAGGCCATATACCGTCCGTAAATATTTTTCGGCGCGACTCTCATCCTTGGCCGCTTCGCGCGCCAAAATACTCGCCAGCCCAAAATCCATGCCAATGGAAAAAAGTGAAGTGAACGAAAGAGTCCAGGCGTAAAGCCCCATGGCTTCGGGCGCCAGACGGCTTGATGTAAACCAAAAATAACCAAACGAAAAAATCTTCTGCACGACGAGCGAGGCGGTGAAGATAAAAGTATTTTTGACGATTTTTTCGTTGCTATGCCGCATAGTTGATTACACTGATTTTTTAAGTTATATAAGATATTTTATCTTAAATTCGCTATTTTAGCAACCATACGAAATTGCCATACGAAATTACGAAAAAGTACGAAAATACGAAAATTTCGTAACTTTCGTAAGCTTTCGTAATTTCGTATGAGTATTAAAAAAGCCCGAAAAAGATTCCGGGCTATCATTATCTCCCCCCTATTTCCTTTTTATTTTCTTTCGGCGATTCTTTGGACCAATTTTTACCGGAGTAGACCCGGCCCGCCGCATTCCTTCATCTAACATTTTGTTAATGGCAGATTGCCGCTTTTGCCACTCGACGATACGCGCCTTGACTCGCCGGATATCTTCCATAGTAACACCAAACAACTCTGGATTGATGCCATGTTTCGGAAGAAAAACAGACGCCAGCACGCGAAGGTCTTCTGCCGTAAAAACGGCCAGTGAAAAATTACTTGCGCTCTTTACTATCTTACGGAGTTCATCACAAAGCTTCTCGTGCTCCACATCAGGACCGGGACACCTATCGGCGCACCCCATTTTTCACCTCCTCCTTATGTGAACCGGAAGCTCCTAAGAGACGCCGGAATAGTGTACAGGCGAAAGCGCGTAACGGATTCGGAAACAAGCAGATTCGTCCTCCCCGCCTCATCGCCGGTCACATCAAGAAGCATGCCGTAACAGGTGGTGTGCGTCTTCAAAAGATTCCACGGCCGCAAATTTCTCTTGACGCCGATAAACCTGTAATCACGGCCGTCCACATTGAATTCAAATTCATACCGGAGCGTCGCGTCCACAAAATAGCGAAGTTCAAGCGTACCTTTAATCGCCAAACCATTACAAAGCCCGGCGATATCCACCGCGCCGGAAAGTTCGCTTACCGCCGGCTTCCCCGTAAGCAACTGGCGCATAAACTCGCCTATCCGACGCGGCCCCCAAGTTACGCAAAACTCCATCGGTCCACCGGCGAGCTGGACGCCATAAATATTGTCAAAATTCGTGACGAATTTATGCGTTCCGCTCATCACTTCGTCCACCTTGAAACCACAGCTACCGGTAAGAATCTGCCATGCCTTATACCAGTTCATTGCCGCCTCCTTTCGCGCCTAAAACGGTTGTTCCGGCGTTTGCGGCCCGCGCACTATGCGCGGCGCGCCCTCATCATCACGCAAAATGTTGATTTCATCAAACGGCTCGGTCTGACGCAGAACCTCTTCCCAAATAATTCCCGCAACCGCTTTCGGCTCCATAAATTTGGATGTATCCTGTCCGGTTCCCATAAAAAGATTGGTCTTCATCCCGCCCGGATTTACGAGCATCGTTTTTGAACCGGGAAGATCGCGCGCCAGTTCGCGGCTAAAATTCCGCATAAAAGCCGCCTTGGCCGCCTTGAGGGCGCAATACAGGGTCTCATCAACGCGCATGCGGTATGAGGAAGTGGAAGCAATGGTAATGAGATGGTATGGCCGACCCGCCTCCGCCAGCTGGCGGACGGCAAGTTTTGAATCCATCATAATACGGTGAAAGCGTTGAAGAAATTTAATCGGCCCCATCAGGTGCGTTTGCATCATGACCAGCAAACTGTCCTCACTCTGGGCAACAAACGGTCCGCGATGGAAAATACCAGCTACCCAAAAAAGATAAGCCGGCTTGAAGTCGTCGCTCCGGGCAATTAACCCGAGATACGGCTCCCACGATGCGGGATCAGTGATATCGAGCGGCACAAATTTGCCGTTGGTTAATTTTCCATCCCGCCACTCCGGGTCGCGCACATTGAGCGTTCTGCCGGCCGCAAAGGCATAAATGCCGCGCGCTTTGGCGCTATGAGCCAAACTGCGTCCAAGCCCTCCGGTTCCGCCGATAATCAGCGCTGATTCCATCTTGATGTCCCTCCTTATTTCAAAGTGCTAACTTGGTTTTATAATACTTTTGGCTATTTGTCAACTAAAAAAGAGGCCGAGGCCTCTTTAAAAATTAATGAACTAACTGGCTGCCGACCAGCCGCCGGTAGACATCCGACGCCGCCAAAAGCTCGTCGTGCGTGCCGGTGGCGACAATACATCCGCCGTCCACGACAAAAATCTTATCCGCCTTACGCACCGTGGAAAGCCGGTGCGCGACAATCACCGTTGTCCGTCCGCGCGCGGCGTTTTCAATTGATTGATGAACCAAACTCTCATTTTCCGTATCCAGATGCGAAGTAGCTTCATCCAGAATCAGAATCTGCGAATTTTTTATCAGCGCGCGGGCAATGCCGACCCGCTGACGCTCGCCGCCGGAAAGCCGGATGCCTTTTTCGCCGACAATCGTATCATAGCCATTCTCCAGCCGCGAAAAAAAGCGATCAAGACACACGGAACGGGAAATGGCGTCCAGCTCGCTATCGCGGACATCTTTGCCGCGGCCGTTCAGGCCAAACACCATATTGTACCGCAAGGTATTATCAAAGAGATTTACATCCTGCTCCACCACGCCCAAGTGTTCGCGATAATGCGTGAGATCAAGAACCCGCAGATCATTTCCGTCAATAATCACCTGTCCGCTCTGCGGATCGTAGGCGCGGGTCAAGAGTTTCACGATTGTTGATTTTCCGCCGCCCGATGGGCCGACAAAGGCGACCGTCTCGCCGGGAAGAATCGCAAAGTTGATGCCGGAAAGCGCGTCTGTCCCGGATGTTTTTCCCGAAATATCAAGTTTCTTTTCTTTGTCTTCTTCAACTTCCCGCCGCGGATAGGCGAATGAAACATTCCTGAATTCAATCCGACCGCAGTACTCCTCGGGCCGGACCGGATTCTCAATCTCCTTAACTGCCGGCTCAATGTCCAAAATCGCGAAAAGTTTTTTAATCGCCGCGTACATCTCAATCAGCCGCCGTTGCAGATGACCGATGGAACCGAGACGGTTGAAAACATCCGACGACCAGGTCAGAAAAATCAGAAAGAATCCAGCCGTATAATGCCCCGTGATGACATGATACGCGCCCAAGACGATCACCGCGAACTTACTAAGATGGATAAAGTTATACCGCTTAAACGACGACCAGCTATATCTGCTCCACAGGTCTTTACCAAAGTCGTTATAAGCGCGCACCTTTAAGAGATGCTCGGCAATTGTCTTTTTTTCCTGGGCGTTGACTTCCACGATTTCAATGTTGCGGAGAATCTCGGCGTAATTAGAATCCATGTCATACCGCAAATCATGAGATTTCTTAAGGTCATCGCGAAGATTCCAATTAATTTTAATCGTGAAATAGACAAAGACGGTTATACCCAAAATAATTGCTACGCCCAAAATCAAATTCAAGTACAGCAGGATGCCGATGGTCAAGAGCACTTGCGCCACAAGCGGCAGTACCTCGTAGAGGATAGTGTAGACAAAAGAAGTGAGTGAATGTTCCCCAACGGAAATGACACTCTGTTTGACGCCGGAATTTTCGTTGGAATGCTGACCAACCGAAAAGCCGAGCATCTTCTCCAACACCACTTCCGAAACATGCCGCGCAGCGTCATAAGCCAATCGCTTCAACTCATATTGCCCATGAAAGTATCCGATCAGGTTATATCCGATACCGACGACGAGCGCGACTGTGGCCAGCGTGAAGATAAAAACAAACTGTTTCTTGTTAATAATCGCGTCAATAATCTTACCATGAAGATACGGCGTGATCAGCATAAGCGCCTGGCCGGCAATAATGTACGCGAGCAAAACAAACATCACCCATTTGAACGGTTTGTAGATTTCAACGATTCTGCCGAAAGTCCGGCGCATCTGCACCTCCTCTAGCCAGTTTTTGGCTAATTTCAGCGACACCAAAATTTTCAAAGAGCCTGACTATTAATTATACACGAAAAATTATTTATGTCAAGCGCGCGCGGAAAATAATGTAGAGACGCCCCGCCGGGGCGTCTCTACGGATACCAAAAGTCCCATCCTGGAGGATGGGACTTGAATATCGATATTAACGTTTTTGCCACTGTGGCGCTCTGCGGGCGCGTTTTAAGCCCGGCTTTTTTCTTTCCTTCATTCTCGGATCGCGGGTTAAAAATCCGTGGCGGCGCAAACTTTTTCTGAAAACCGGATTCAAAAGCAACAGCGCGCGCGAGCTGCCGAGACGAATCGCTTCCGCCTGTCCGCGGAGTCCGCCGCCCGAAACTTTTGCCGAAATATCAAGCTTGTTATCCTGGCCGACAACTTTTAACGCGGAAGCGACAATTTCCTGAAGCAACGGCGAACCGAAATAATTCTGAACTTCCCTGCCATTTACAATAACCTTCCCGGAACCGTTTTTAATCAAACGAACCTGGGCCGAGGCTTCCTTTCTCCTGCCGACGGCATAAAGATAGCTCTTGCGCGGAGACTTCCCTTCTTCGGTTTCCGAAATTTTAAGCAAAACTTCTTCTTTCTTTTCTTTTACGACTTTAATAACTTTCTCCGCTATTTCTTTCTTCTTGATCTCTTTCTTCGCCCTTGGCTTTACCGTCGTTGCTTTCTTGGCTGTTTTAATTGTCTTCTTTTTTTCCGTCATATCCCGTTAGAAGTTCGCCGCATTGCTAAATCAATGATTAAGCAGGCGGGGCGTTTTTTCAGATAATTACCCGATAGCGTTTGGTGAAAAAATTTTTAAATTTTTTCACGGAGAACTTCTAACGGGACATACCAAACAATTGTTAATTATAAATTGTTAATTGTTAACATTAAGTCGTTTCAGGCGCCCGGTCTGCAAACGATTTTTTGGAAGCATATTTTTAACCGCGCGGCGCAATACTTCACCGGGATTTTTAGCCATAACATCGCGGAGCTTTCTTGTTTTCATCCCGCCCGGATAACCCGAGTAATGATAATAATTTTTCTGATTCAGCTTATCGCCGGTTAATTTAATCTTTGCGGCATTTTTAATTACCACAAAGTCGCCGCTGTCAACATTCGGACGATATCCGACGCGATGTTTTCCCATCAGCATTTTGGCGATTTCACTCGCCAGACGCCCCAAAACCTTGCCGTCGGCGTCAATCTTAGTTGTTTTTCTCTTAATTTCCATATATATGTATCCGTGGAAATCCGCTATAATCCCTGCCTACCGCAGGCAGGCGTGTAATCCAAGAGATTGTATAATTATCGGCGGATTGCTTATTGCGGTCGTTTTACACAAATTCTATCTGGACTATTTTAGCGGCATCACCCTGACGAGGCCCGAGCGGAGTAATTCTTAAATATCCGCCTTGGCGGTCTTTATAGCGAGGCGACAACTCTTCCAAAACTTTTTTAACCGCGTTTTCACCGAACAAAAAAGCGAGGAGCCGCCGGCGGGCGGTCAAATCGTTTTTCTTTCCCAAGGTTATAATCTTTTCAACAATCGGCCTGATAACTTTGGCTTTGGCCTCGGTTGTTTTTACTTTTTCAAATAAAATAATACTCGTAGCCAAATTGCGATACAGGCTCTTTTTCGGCCCCTTCTCTCTTCCTAAAGTTTTTCCCTTTTTCTGATGACGCATATTATTTCAAATTTCCGCCAGAGGCGGATCCGCCTTTGGCGGACAAAATTCTATGATTTCTTCGCCCGGCCGCGCTTTTTCTTCGGCGCCTTCTCGGCTTCTTCTTCATCTTTCGCTTCCTTTTTCTTCGGCGCTTCGGCGCCGGCCAATCCCAAAAATAAACCGAAGTGGTCAATTAAATGTTTGGCGGAATCTCTGACCGCTTCGGCGGGAGTTATCGTGCCGTCGGTTTCAATATTCAATATCAGCTTGTCGTAATTGATGTCCTGGCCAACGCGCGTATCTTCAACCTTAAAAGAGACATTCTTTACCGGACCAAAAACCGCGTCAACGGCAATACTGCCGATTTCCGCGTTTTCCCTCTTTTTTTCTTCGGTCGTAACATATCCTAAGCCCCTCTCAACGACAATCTCCATTTCTAACACAGCATTTTTATCCGTCAAATGGGCAATGACCATCTCCGGGTTGGCAATTTCCACCTCGGCGTTTTTATCAATATCTTCGGCGGTTACTTCGCGCTCGCCCTTTACCTTCAGAGTTAATTTTACCGGCTCATCGCTCCAAAGTTTTAAGCGAAGCATTTTTAAATTCAAAAGGATTTCCAAAACATCTTCCTTCACATGCGGAACAGTGGAAAATTCGTGCTGGACGCCTTTGATTTTGACGGCGGTAACGGCGGCGCCGGAAAGCGAGGAAAGCAAAACGCGGCGCAGAGCGTTGCCCAAAGTTATGCCGTAGCCGCGATGAAGCGGCTCAACAACCAGAATGCCCTCGTTCTTTTCCGAACCTGGCTTTAATTCTATTTTGTTAGGAAGCGATATAACCTCCATAATATATTTTGGCCAGCCAACGGCTGGCAATTAATTTCCGCCGAAGGCGGACCCCCGATTGACATCGGGGAAACAGCAGATATTTTATCTTGAATAAAATTCAATTATTATTTTTGGATCAAACTCCTGCTTTGACTTGGAAATATCCGGCAAAGAAATAATTTTCGCCTTGTTGGTCTTCGGATCAAAAATCATCCACTCCGGAAGTTCAAGTTTGGATATTTTTTCAAAAATGTTTTCGTAAAATTTGGATTTTAACGCCCCTTCCTTGATGCTCACCAGATCCCCGACTTTTACGGAAGATGACGGGATATCAACTTTTTTTCCGTTAACCTCAATGTGCCCGTGACTTACTCTCTGCCTGGCTTCCGCGCGCGATCTTCCGATGCCCAAACGATAGATAACATTATCAAGACGGGTTTCCAACAGCGTGAACAAATTGGCGCCGGAATCACCCTTCATCTTAGTGGCCTTTGCCACCGAATTCGCGAATTGACGCTCAAGCAACCCATAAATCTTTTTGGCTTTTTGCTTCTCGCGGAGCTGAATGCCGTAGCCGGTCAATTTTTGGCGGCGCGCCGTCGGACCATGAACACCCGGGATAAAATTTCTTTTGACGATTGCGCATTTGGCGCCAAAACAACGCTCACCGCGGAGAAATAATTTTTCACCTTCGCGGCGGCAAAGTTTGCATTTTGCTGAAGTAATTCTCGCCATATTAAATGTCAGATGTCTCAGCCATAGGCTGATCCGCCTCTGGCGGAAAATGTTTGTTAGACTCTCCGCGGACGCGGTTTGCGCGGACCATTGTGCGGGAGCGGGGTAATATCTTTAATTGATAAAACATTAAGACCGTTGGCATTCAACGCTCTGACCGCGCCTTCACGGCCGGCCCCGACGCCTTTCACAAAAACGACCACCTCTTTGAGGCCGTATTGCGAGGATTTGGCAACGGCATCTTTCACCACAAGTCCGGCGGCATACGGCGTGGCCTTTTTCGGACCCTTGAAGCCGCTTAAACCGGCCGAAGACCAGGCGATGACATTGCCGTTTCCATCGGTCAAAGTAACGATTGTATTATTATATGTCGCCTGAACATAAACACGGCCCTTTGCTATTTGGGCCACTTGCTTGCCGCTTTTTTTAAACTTTTTCGGCTCGGCTTTGGCAACCTCCGGATTTTTTATTTCTGCTTCTTCGGTCATAATGATGACTTCGAACTTCGGCTTTTGGACTTCAGTTGATCAATAAATTACCGGCAACAAAAGTCTGATGGCTGAAATATATTTTATGTTTTTTGAGCCGCTGATTTGCGGCCGGAACCCATTGTCCTTCTGATGTTTCCCCTGACGGTTCTGGTGTTGGTTTTGGTTCTCTGCCCGCGGCACGGCAAACCTTTAATGTGACGGGTGCCGCGATAACAGCCGATTTCTTTAAGGCGCTTGATATTTGAAAATACGTCGCGGCGAAGCTCGCCCTCAACGCGGTAATTTTTTTCAATGTATTCGCGGAGGCGATTAACTTCTTCTTCGGCCAAGTCCTTAACGCGGGTATCGGGATTGACTTTTGCCGCCGCTAAAATCTTTTTTGATAAAGTAAGACCGACCCCGTAAAGATAGGTTAAGGCGATTTCCACTCTTTTGTTCGACGGCAGAATCAAACCTGAAATACGAGCTATCATAAATGTTTATCCTTGCCTCTGCTTATGCTTTGCTATTTTGCAAATAACATAAACGCGGCCCTTTCGGCGAAGGGTTTTACAATCTTTACAGATTTTTTTAACGCTTGCCCTCACTTTCATATTCAGATAACGCGCCTGCCCGCCGAAGTTTTAACGGAGGCGGGGGCTTTGATTAAAAACGATATGTGATTCTCCCTTTGGTGAGATCATACGGAGTCATCTCTATTTTAACCTCATCTCCGGGCAAAATATTAATGCGGTTCATCCGCATTCTGCCCGAAAGATGCGCAAAAATGGTGTGTCCGCTCTCCAGCTCGACTTTGAATCTCGCGCCCGGAAGAAGTTCTTTCACCTTTCCGCGCGCCTCAATAAAATCTTTTGAACCCGGGACCTTTGTTTGTTCCTCCATACCCCGTTAGAAGCCCTTGGCAATAAAAATTAATAATTTTTTTTGCTATTTTACGGACATCTAAGGATTAATATGCTATACCCAATTATACTCACGCTATACAATTTAAAAACGCGCTTCTAACGGGGCATACTTGATGATTTAATCAGAAATTTATGAGATTAAATAGACAAACCCTCAATTTGGGGGTCTGGTTTATTGTAGCAAATTGGCTAAATTTTGTCAACCCCGTTAGAAATCTGCTATAAAATTTGCTAAGTTATGTGACAATTCTATGATATTTTTATTGAAGAACGCTTTATGGCGTCAACGTAAAAAATTTCATTAAATTTTTTACGTGAGGATTTCTAACGGGGTCAACACCGTGGACACGCGGGGGACACTTCGGCTTTTTGGTGTGGACTGAATTCAATGAGTTTTTGATTATTCTGTAGAGTAAAAGCTTTCTCCACCGCTTCGCAGCCCAAAAATTTTTCGCCCCATAGTTCTTTCATCTCCCAATACGCCCGGGCCGACTCTATTTCTGCGGTCTCAATTTTCGCGATTCAATTCTAACTGCCAAACGAATGTAATGCAATATCCGGCTAAACCCAGGGCGACCCAGCCCTTATCCGCGCCTTCTTTCAGCAGACGCT
>CAYHOC010000002.1:25567-27451 GCA_964358135.1 uncultured Gammaproteobacteria bacterium | reverse complement strand
AAATTAATTACATTTTTTTATCCACAGCGGTTGCACTTGTAAATTGAATGTGGGGGTTCTATTATGCGGTTTTTGAAATCAGTTAAATCGTTAATGAGCAATTATCAGTATTTATGAAAATAGTTTTGCTTTTATCCCCGTTTAATTCGTTATCAGCTGCCGGCTTTACCACTACAAGCGTCAAGCGCATTTATGGTTGTTCCATGCCGCTTGGCATTGCCGGATTGGCGGCAATTTTGGAGAAAGCCGGTCACCAGGTGGCGGTTCTGGATCCATGTCCCTTGCAGCTTCCCGTACCGGAAATAGCGGAATGGGTTAAAAAAGAAAAGCCAGACGTTTTGGGGATTTCTGCTCTTACTCATACGGCTAAAAATGCTTATGCCGTAGCGGAAGCGGTTAAAAAGGAATTACCGGATTTGCCGATTATTATGGGCGGTTCGCATTGTACCGTTTGGCCCAACCTGGCGATCGAAGAATGTCCGGCGATTGACGTATCGGTAATCGGCGAGGCGGAAGAGAGGATATTGCCATTGGTGGAGGCGGTGGTTAAAAAAAGCGGACTTCAAAACATTAAAGGATTAATTTTTCGTGATTTTAACAGCAAGGAGATAATTGAAACCGGCCCGCCGGATCTTCAAAGAAATTTGGATTTATTTCCGTTTCCGGCGCGCCATCTTTTTCCAAATGATTTGTATACGCCATATCCTGACCAGATCAGAAAAACACCGGTGACCAATGTGATGACGGCGCGGGGATGCACTTGGCGAAAGTGTAAATTTTGTTTTGAAGGCGGAAAGTTTATGCCTGTTTATAGAAGAAGAACCCCGGAAAATGTTATCGCAGAATTGAATGTGGGAAGATGGGTTTTAATGGCTTTGCTTTTTGGGATGATAATTTTTGCGCTTCTGAATCGTGGGTGAGTTCTATCTGTGATCTTTTGCGAAAAGAAAATCTCGGGTTAACCTGGACCTGTTACGGCCGCTCCAATACGATGACCGAAAAGATGGTTAAAGATTTAAAATCAGCCGGATGTTTCAGTATTTATATCGGTTTTGAATCCGGCAATCAGAAAATTCTTGATTTAATTCAGAAGGGCACAACGCTTGAGGAAGAGCGTCGGGCGGTTAAGTTGTGCCATAAGTTCGGTTTAGAGGTTAGGGGCTCGTTTATTCTGGGTTTGCCATGGGATACGCCGGAGACGGCGGAAGAATCCATAAAATTTGCCAAAGAACTGGATTTGGATTTTGTTAAATTTATGCTTTATACGCCCGAACAGGGCACGGAATTGTTTAATGTTGCTATGGAAAACGGCCAGAAATTAGATCGGGGGTTTGTGGGCAGTTTAACCAAGGCCTCGTATGTGCCAAGGGGATATAAATCAATTGAGCAACTGGAAAAGATAGCGCGAAAAGCCAATATGTCTTATGTTTTTAGGCCGAGATTTATATTAAGAAAATTTTTATCCGTGAGAAGTTGGCAGGACATCCGAAAATATTTCGACGGTTTTTTAATGATGATTAGCTTAAAGAGGTAAAATTAAATTTAAGGACTGCGATTATTAGTGATGCTGATTTTGGGAATTGAAACATCCTGCGATGAAACCGCGGCCGCCTTGGTAGAAATCCAAAACGGTATTTTTAAGGTTAAAAGCAATGTTGTTTCTTCGCAGGTGAAAATTCACGCCAAATACGGCGGCGTGGTGCCGGAAGTGGCGGCCAGGAAGCATCTGGAGATGATGATTCCGGTTGTAAAAAAGGCCCTGGGGCGAATATCTCCGCAAAAGATTGACGCTGTGGCTGTCACCGCCGGACCGGGGCTGATTACCGCGCTTTTGGTCGGCGTGGAAAGCGCGCGCGCTCTGGCTTTTGGCTGGAACAAGCCGCT
>CAYHOC010000002.1:0-25467 GCA_964358135.1 uncultured Gammaproteobacteria bacterium | reverse complement strand
TTTTGGTCGGCGTGGAAAGCGCGCGCGCTCTGGCTTTTGGCTGGAACAAGCCGCTTTTGGCGGTTAACCATCTTGATGGTCATGTTTGTTCAAATCTTCTTGCTTCAAGTTTTAAGTTTCAAGTTTCAAGTTTCCCCGCCTTGGCGCTTGTTGTGAGCGGGGGGCATACGGAGCTTATTTTAATGAAGGATTTTGGGAAATATAAAATTATCGGCGAGACATTAGACGACGCGGTTGGCGAGGCGTTTGATAAGGCGGCGAAGATTCTCGGTCTCGGTTATCCGGGCGGACCAGCCATTTCTCGGGAAGCCGAGAAATGGAATTTCCAATTTCCAATTTCCAATTTCCAAACAAATTCAAAATTCTCCCCCTGCGGGGGATCTCCCGAAGGGAGAAAAATTCAAAATTCAAAATTCTCGCTTCCAAGGCCGATGCTGAATTCTCCGGATTTTAATTTCAGCTTTTCTGGATTGAAAACGGCGACTCTTTATCTCGTAAAAAGTTTGAGCGAGGCGGAGCGGGAAAAATTTACGCCGGCCATTTGCGCCGAATTTCAGAACGCGGCGGTAGAGGTTTTGGTTAAAAAAACGCTGGCGGCGGCAAAGGGATATCAAGTAAAAAACATTTTTTTGGCCGGCGGAGTGGCGGCCAACCGTCATTTGCGCGAGTCGCTCGCTCGGGCAATTCACGATCAGCTGGCCGGTGTTGGTTATTTTGCGCCGGAATTAAAATATACCGGCGACAACGCGGCAATGATCGCCGCGGCCGGATATTTTGGATTTATAAAAAAGAAATTTTCTAATCTGGAAAAGTTGGATGCTAATCCCAATTGGAGGATAGACGAACAATTGTTAAACGGTTAAATTGTTACATTGTTAAATTTTTTACTGTCATAAGATTTATTGATTTAACAATGTAGCAATGTAACAATATAGCAATGATAAAAATTACAATTTCAGAAAAAGAAACTTTCAAGCTTGCCAAGAGGTTTGCCAAAAGTCTGAAGGGCGGCGAGGTCGTCGCGCTTTACGGCGACTTGGGCGCCGGGAAGACGGTTTTTGTCCGCGGGTTGGCGGCCGGGCTCGGCGTTAAAGACATCGTCAAAAGCCCGACTTTTGTGATTATGAAATGTTTTCGCGGGGAAAAATTAAATCTTTGCCACATTGACGCTTATCGTTTGCAAACCGGCGTCGAGCTTGAGGATATCGGGGCGATGGATTTTTTTGGAAAACCGAAAGTCGTTACGGTTATTGAATGGGCCGAGCGGATTCCGGAGCTGTTAGAAAAACCCGCGAAAATTATAAAAGTTAGGATTGAACACCTGAAAAAAGAAAAACGAAAAATCATCATATAACAGTTTTATGCGGCCGCATAAAACTGTTATACTGAATTTTTTGTATAAAATTTAAAATCCCCGGCCGTTGGTCGGGGATTCTTTTAGGCCGATCCTTTTTTGGTTCCGGCGATGAGTTTGTCAAGCAATTCGCTGTAGGCGTTGGCTAAGATCGCCCCAAAATGTTCAAAACACATATTGGGGAGAATTGTTTCAGCCAGAGCGATCTTTTCCTTGTAACCTACGGACATCCAGGCGTCGCGGTGGAAGACCTCAAATATTTCTTCGCAAATATCGCCAAACGCCTGTTCCCACGAGTCAAAGGCAAGGGCATTCATCCGTTCCGGCGTCATCTCGCCGGCAATAAAATTTTTGAGCGCGCATTCAATGGCCTTGAGCCAAATTTGTTCGATTTTATTCTGTTGGCCTTTTAGAATTGCCGCCATGCCGTTCCTCCTCGGAAAGTACTATTTTTAAGTTAGCAAAAATTGTCTGTTTTGTCAATTATGTGTAAAAAGTAGAGACGCCCCGATGGGGCGTCTCTACAATATCCGTGGGAATCCAAATCCTACTCTGCAACCCTAAACACTTCCTCCGCGGTGGTAATTCCGTCCGCGGCTTTGAGCAGGCCGTCTTGCGCCATGGTAATCATTCCGTTTTTGACGGCGATTTCCTGCATTTGATATTCGGATGTCTGGCCGGAAAGAATAATCTTCTCAATTTCCTGATTCATAATCATCGCTTCGTAAATACCGATTCGGCCTTTAAATCCCAAGCCGCCGCAGGCGTCGCATCCTTTTCCGTGAAAAAATTTGAGATTTTTCAAGTCAATCTTCACATCAGCCGCGGACGGAATCTCTCCCAGGATTTTTTTGGCGCGTTCCAGCATTTCGACCGGCAACTGTTCTTCTTCTTTGCAGTTGGCGCAGATTTTTCTGACCAATCGCTGGCCAATCACGGCGTTTAGCGCCGGGGCGAGTAAAAACGGTTTCACGCCCATGGAGAGAAAGCGGGGGATGGCGCCGGCGGCGCTGTTGGTATGAATCGTGGAGATAACCAGGTGCCCGGTCAGGGCCGCCTGGATGGCAACCTCGGCCGTATCCAAGTCGCGAATTTCGCCGACCATCACCACATCCGGATCCTGCCGCAAAATTGAACGCAGGCCTTTGGCAAAAGTGTAGTCCTTGCTGTAATCGATCTGGCTCTGGTTGATGCCCGGAAGTTTGTATTCCACCGGATCTTCAAGGGTGATGATTTTTGTCTCCGGAGAATTCAAAGTTGTTAAAACCGCGTAAAGCGTCGTTGTTTTTCCCGACCCGGTTGGTCCGGTGGTGACGATCATTCCGTTCGGCCGTTCAATTTGCGCCTTCAGTTGATCGTGAGCGCGGCCGCGGATGCCCAAATCCTCAAATTTCAGGCCGGTTGAGGAAGAGCGAAGCAGGCGCATCACCACGCTTTCGCCGAAAGCGGTGGGGATAGTGGAAACGCGGACATCAACCTTGTCGTCGGTCAAAAAGATCGTAAAGCGGCCGTCCTGCGGCTGGTCGGAAATATTTATTTTTAATCCGGCGATCAGCTTGAGGCGCGAAATAATTTTTACCCATTCCGCCTTATTTATTTCGGCCACATCGTTTAAGACGCCGTCCAGGCGGAGACGGACTTTGATTTCTTTTTCTTCGCCCTCAATATGGATATCCGAGGCCCGCGCTTTGAGTCCCGAGGCAATCAAAAAAGTGATGATGTCGGTGGTGGAAAGTTTGGTGAGCGCCGCGGTCAGGTCTTTCAGATTTCCGGCGGCGGCTTCAAATTTTGTCAGGTCGGCGGCGGAAATTTCCACGCCCTTGACAGCCGGCAGGATCTCCGGCACCGCCTCGTACATCTTAAAAGCGTATTTAAAGCTCTGCTCGGAAATCATATAGACGACCGCGTGACCGTGCAGCCGTTCGCCAAGTTCAAAGGCCATTTCCTGCGCTTCGGGACGCGCGGGATTTACCGCGCCGACGCGGATTTCCTGGCCATGAATTAAAAAACACACGGCTTTTAATTTTTCCGCTTGCGGTTTTGGAATCGTGGCGATGGTGTCCGGCCCAATCGGAAAACCCTTGAGATTAATATAGGGAAATCCGGCCGCGGCGGCCACCGCTTCGGTTTCGCGCTCCAGCTCTTTAACGCGGATATCAACCATCTTCTCCTCAAACCGTTCCGTCGTTCCTTTTTCGTTGCCGGATTCGTCGGCATCGCCGGTTGATTTTTTGGTTTTTTTCAAAAGGTCGCTGATATTTTGCATACCCCGTTAGAAGTCCTTGGCGATAAAAATTATCTTAAATTTTTATCGCTACTTGCAAGGATACTTCATCAAAATTTATATGGCTTATCTTTTACGCCTCGCTCTGCCGATTAAGACGGACTTCTAACGGGGCATAGTAGATTACACGGATTTTCGCGCCTGCCCGTCGAAGTTTTAACGTAGGCGGGGATTATGCGCCTGCCTGCGGTAGGCAGGGATTTTTGACTTGGGGGCACCCGATGTCCGATAGTTTAATGACTTGGGGACATCGGGTGTCCTTTAGTTTTCGCGTGATCAGTTCGTCTTAACGTTGTTTGATTTATTTAACTTTAAAATATGCCGGAATTGCTTTGGCAAGCCGCATAATTTTGCTCACCGCCGTTTTGTCCACAATTCTCATATAAAGCATTGTCCAGGCGGAAAGATTCCAGGTACTCATAAAACTGCCGACGAGCACGGTTAAAAGCCCGAAGACAACGAGCATCAGCGCCAGCACAATCCAAAAGGCCGCCGCGGAATTTAAAAGATACGCGCCCAAAAAGAGAAGGAAAAATGGGACCGAGGCAAAAATCATTCCGGTCGCCAGAAGCAGGGCGGCAATGAGGTTCAAGAAAAAGAGGATGGCCGTCATTTCAACGCTCACCAGCCAATTGTCTTTGAAGGTTATCAGCCCGTTTTTAATGCTCTCAAAAAAATCTTCGCCCAGGATAATTTTGCCGGCGGACGCGTAAACCGTGAGGAAGGAAACAACGAGTGAGGCGGCCAAAGCCAGCAAGAAGATCAAAAAATACAACGGCAGGGCGATCCATTTGCCGCCGGCCAGATACCATCCGAGCGGGAGCGATGTCAAAAAGAGGAAGCCGTAGATAAGTATTTTTGCGCCGGCGTTATATCCCAAAATGTGCCAGAAGTTTTTGAGTCCCGAAAGAAAGCATTCCCTAAAGTCGCTTTTGCCCTTGAGCGCTTTTCTGCTCCCGTGAACCAAGGCGCCGTAAGAGGTTATTGCCAAAAAAAGGATGATTGCTCCGAGTAAAATAAAGACGGCGCTGGCGAGGACGATTGACCACGGCGCCCCCCATGTTTTAAGCGAGGCAAGAAATGAGATTTTTTGGTAAATCGGCGGGATGTATGAACCGATGTTCCAGCCGGTGATCCCGGCGTAATCCAAATTTTTAAAGAATACTTCGTAGGCCAGGCCGTTGCCGAGCAGTCCGGCGAAAAATCCAAAAATCCAGAGCCATTTGTTTTCCCAGCTCAAGCGGAAAGATTTTTTTAAGATTTCCCTGTATAATGGTTGATGTTTTGGCATACCCCGTTAGAAGTCCGTTTCCTCCATTCATCATATTGATGAATAACGAACTTGTTTTTTTATTTTGCCGCCGTTAGCGCTGGCGTCCCGATGATATCATCGGGACGCGGAGGACTTCTAACGGGGCATATTTCCTCCTTGCGTTTAACTTCCTCCCCTTGACAAGGGGAGGCGAGGAGGGGTTTCGTGACACTTGGAAACCTCCCCCAGCCCCTCCTTTATGAGGAGGGGAATTTTTTTATGCTTCGATGTTTTTATGTTTTGATGATTGTTTTTCGCCCGAGGCGGATACGCTTCGATGCTGTGGTTCGGAGCGTCCCGTATCCAAGGGCATCGGGACGCCTTCGGCGGAGAATAGCGCCTCAAACTCCTCTTTCTCAATCGTTTCCTGTTTCAGCAGAAGGGCGGCGATTTCGTCCAGCTTCGCGCGCTCGCGGTGCAAAATATCGGACGCGGTTTTTAGGGCGTTGTTCATCAGCGCCGAAATTTCCGCGTCAATCGTTTCGGCAATCTTTTCGCTGTAGTCGCGCTGTTCGGTAATCTCGCGTCCCAAAAAAATCATTTCTTCCTGTTTGCCGAAAGTCCGCGGTCCCAATTTTTCGGACATTCCGTAAGTCGTAATCAGCCGGCGGGCGAGTTTGGTTGCCTGCCGCAGATCGTTTGAGGCGCCGGTCGTGATATTCTCCGCGCCAAAAATCTCCCGTTCCGCGGCATAACCGCCGAGAGCCATCGCCAGTTCGGCCAAAAATTCGGCGCGCGAGCGGAAGTGCTTGTCTTCGCTCGGAAGTTTCAATGTATAGCCGGCGGCATGTCCGCGCGAGATGATGGAAATTTTATGCACCGGGTCGCCGAGCGGCTGTTCGTGGGCGACCAGGGCATGGCCGGCTTCGTGATAGGCGGTGATTTTTTTTTCTTTTTCCGAAAATACCTTGCTTCTCCGTTCCGGCCCGAGCATCACTTTTTCCACGCTTTCCAAAATTTCGTCCTGCCCGATGATTTTTTTATTTCTCCGCGCCGTTAAAATCGCCGCTTCATTCAGGAGATTGGCCAGGTCGGCGCCGGAAAATCCCGGCGTGCGTTCGGCGGCGCGCCGTAAATCAACGCCAGCCGCGAGCGGTTTTCCTTTGGCGTGAAGTTTTAAGATTTCTTCGCGTTCGTTGATGTCCGGCTCATCCAAAATGACGCGGCGGTCAAAACGGCCGGGGCGAAGAAGCGCCGGATCCAAAACATCCGGGCGGTTGGTGGCGGCAATGACGACAATGCCGATGTGCGGGTCAAAGCCGTCCATCTCAACCAAAATTTGGTTTAAGGTTTGTTCGCGTTCATCGTGCGAACCGCCGAGCCCGGAGCCGCGTTGGCGGCCGACGGCGTCAATTTCGTCAATAAAGATAATGCAAGGCGCGTTTTTTTTGGCGCGCGCGAAAAGATCGCGGACGCGCGAGGCGCCGACGCCGACAAACATTTCCACGAATTCCGAGCCGGAAATGTGAAAGAAAGGGACATTGGCCTCGCCGGACACGGCGCGGGCGAGCAGGGTTTTTCCGGTGCCGGGACTGCCCATCAACAGCACGCCCTTCGGAATCTTCGCGCCGACGGCGACGAATTTTTTCGGATTCTTCAAAAAATCCACCACTTCTTTTAATTCTTCTTTCGCTTCTTTCACGCCGGCGACATCCTTAAACGAAAGCCGGTCTTTTTTTCCTTTCTGCACTTCGCGCGCCCCGCTCTGGCCGAAACTCATCGCCTTCATATTCGCGCCCTGCGCCTGCCGCATCATCAACCAAATAAAACCCATGATCAGCAAAAACGGCAAAAGGAACGGCAAAATCACCGAGAGCCAAAAAGTCATGCCGCTTTTTTTCTTAACGGCGATTTCAATTGCCAGAGTTTTTTCCGGCGGCACATTGAAATTTTTGAGCATTCCGGAAAGCGAATCGTTCGGCTCTTTCAAGAGTTTTTCCGTCTGGCCGTCGTTGAGGGTGATGGTCAGGTCGTTATCGCTGATGTCAATCTTTTTCACCGCGCCGGCGTTAATTTGCTCAACGAATTTTGAGATACCGATTTCGTCCGGTTTTACGGCGTTGAGGTTGTAGGTGCTAAAAATAACCCCGACGGCTAAAATAGCGATGACAAAAATGATGATGTTTTTGAGTTGTTGGTTCATACCCCGTTAGAAGTCCTCGGCCCCGTAATATGCGGGGCTTGATGCGAGGCAAGTTAGGTGTTTTTATAATGCGTATCTTTAGAGCAGTCCCCGTTTTAGAGATTAAGAATGACTTCTAACGGGGCATAGTTTGATGATCGCAGAGACGCAAAATTTTGCGTCTCTACATATTATATATCAAAAGATAATTTTAGGCAAAATCCCATTTCTATTATTACTCAATTACCATAATTTCCTCCCCCCTTTACTATATAATAACGGTATGATATGTTTCTAATATAATAAATCTAATCATCATTACTATGGATAATTTTTCCGAAGCAAGTTCACCCGAAGAAAGAAAATCTCCGGCCGGAGAGTCGGCTTCAACGGCGCCCGCCACGGCGGGGGAGGGGAAGCAGATCAGCATAAAAATCAGCCGGAGGGCCGTAAAAATTGCGGCTGTTGTTTTGGCGGTTGGGGCGGCCGCTTTTTTCGCCAAAGGCCTGTTTGTCGCCGCCATCGTCAACGGACACATCATCAGCCGGTTCGCGGTTATCTCCGAACTGGAAAAATCATCGGGTAAGGGCGCGCTGGCGGCAATCATTACCCGAAAATTGATTGACGACGAAGTGGCAAAAAAAGGGATCACCGCCACGCCCGAAGAGGTCAGCGCCGAAATAAAAAAGATCGACGAGCGACTCAAGAGCCAGGGCCAAACGCTCGCGGCCGCGCTGATGGCCGAGGGGATGACGGAGGCGGATTTGGAAAAACAAATCAGCTCGCAAAAAAAGCTGGAAAATCTCCTGGCCGATAAAACACAGGTTACCGATGACGAGGTCGCGCAGTATATCAAGGATAATAAAATCACGGTTCCAAAAAGCGGGGAGGCCGATTTAAAAGTTCAGATTAAAAATCAGCTGCAGCAGCAAAAAATGGGCGAGGCCTCAAGCGCGCTGATTGAATCGCTCCGCGCCGCGGCCGCTATTCGGTATTTCGTGGATTACGGGAAATAAAATTCTTATTGTTTAAATCAAAACACCCCACCCATTTTGGTCATCTCTAAATTCTTTTTGCGTTTGAAGGGAGGCGTCAGCCGCTTCACTTGGAACGATTCTTAGAAAGATAGAAGGTGGATAGAAAGGGCGGGGTGTTTTTTTATTGTCAAGCAAGATAATTCGTGTAATACTTATATAGTAATATGCCCCGTTAGAAGTTCGCCAAAAATTTTTAACAAAATTTTTTTATGCTTCTTGCGCGGATATAGTTAAATTAACGTTTTTAAGCAGTAAGTCGTCAATTTTATAAAGATAAACTTCTAACGGGGTATGTCCTCTATTCTAAAACAATTTTTGCGTTCCGCCAAGCATACCGGAGCCGTCGCCGCCTCCTCGCGGTATTTGGCTCAAAAAATGGTGGCGCGGGCTAATCTCCGGGATGCCAAAATAATCATTGAGTTGGGGCCCGGAACCGGCGCGATCACCAAATATATTTTGAAAAATAAACCGGCGGACGCGCGGCTCCTGACCCTTGAAATCAATCCGGAATTTGTGAGAGAGCTCAAGAAAAAATATCAGGGGGCGACACATTTTTTAGCCGATTTTTTGGAAATGAAAGAGATCTTGAAAAAGGAGGGAGTCATAAAAGTTGACGCGATAATTTCCGGCATTCCGTTTGCCAATTTCAGCAAAGCCGAGGTCGGACGGATGCTTGATGTCGTCTCCGAGATAATGGATAAAGATTCCCGGTTTGTACTTTTTACTTATGTAAAATCAAAGATCAAAACATTTTTTTCCAAATTTGATAAGGTCTCGGTGGATTTTGTCGCCGCCAATATCCCGCCGGCCCATGTGCTGACGCTCCGGAAAAAATCTTAAAATCAAAACACCCCGTCTGATTGGCGAGGTGTTTTTAATTACTATTCTTTTTTTTCTTCCGTTGGCGGTTCTTCCTTTTTTTCTTCGGCTGGCTTCTCTTCTGTCTTTTCTTCAACTGCCGGTTCTTCCTCGGGCGCGGCCTCTTTCTTATCATTGTCCTTCGAACCCGCCGAATCGTCAGAGGAGGGTGACTCTTCCATCAATTTCGGGCTGGGAGACCCAGCCCCTACGGTATCCTTATCCGTCTCCTTAAGGCCAAGTCCCAAGCGGTGCTGTTCCGGTTCAATTGAGATGATTCTGAATTCGGCTTCGTCGCCCGGCTTTAACATTTTCGCGGCAGTTTGTCCCGGCTTTTTGGAGAGTTCGGAAATGTGGAGGAGCCCATGGATTTCCGGGTCAAGTTCAACGAAAAATCCGAAGGGGTTGCTTTTTAAGATTTTGCCCTTCACGATCTCGCCGACTTTGTAGCGGTCGCTGACATTTTTCCACGGATCGTGCGCCAGTTGTTTCAATGAGAGAAATATCTTTGAGCCGTCAATGCCGACAATTTTGGCGAGCATCTTGTCGCCGACTTTAACGACTTCGCTCGGATGGTCAATACGCTGCCAGGCGAGTTCGGAAATGTGAATCAATCCTTCCAAATCATCAAATTTAACGAAGGCGCCGAAATCGGTCAGGGCGGTGATTTCCGCGTCCACCGTATCGCCGACTTTGAATTTGGAGATAACTTCTTTCTGGCGGTCTTCCCAAACCGCTTTTTCGGAAACGATCAGTTTGTTATCCCGCTCATTCACATCCAGCACTTTCACATCCAAAGTTTTGCCGATGATTGAGCGGAGTTTTTCCAGAATTTTTTGTTTTTCGCCGCCTGGGACGCGCGGATAATTATCCGGCGAGAGCTGGGAGACCGGCAAAAATCCCATAATGTGATTTAACGAGAGCATCAGGCCGCCCTTGTTGGCCTCGGTGATTTTGACCAGCGCAATTTCGCCGCTCCTCATCATTTCAACGAGTTTGTCCCAGGCGCGTTTGTGGCCCGCGAAACGGAGCGAGAGTTCCACCTCGCCGTTTTCATTTTCCAAATCAATCACCGTCGCTTCCACCAAGTCGCCGACTTTAAGTTCGCCGGTGGCGTCGGATTCGTCGCGCAGTTCCGGTCCGCGGACAATGCCGGTTTTGTACCCTTCAATGTCAATGCGGATTTCACTCTTGGAAACCGAAAGCACGCGGCCTTTCACAATGTCGTCGGCTTTGGGGATTTGGAGATATGTTTTATCCTCCAGAAGTTTTTTTAAATCGGCCATAAGATTATAAGCGAATTGCGAATTAACGCTAATGTTACGAATTACGAATCAAACATTCGCTATTCGTAATATTCGGATAGATTCGCCATTCGTTTCCTCTAACAAAAAATCCATAAACTTTTCTTAACCCGGGTTATGGTCCGAGCCCCCACACCAATCTCGCGATGATGCAGAGTTTATAGATTATTAGATTAGCCCGCTCCTGTATTCTTTATTGATATTTATATCAGATTTGGTGTGGGGGCGAGTTCCAGCTCTCTTTTCCCCTCCTTACGGAGGAGGCCTGCCTGCCGGTAGGCAGGGGCGGGGGGAGGTGGGAGTTTTTTAATGATTATCCATATCTTAATATAGAAGCTGATTTTTGTCAATACCCATACGAAATTTGTCAAGGGCTTTGGAGGCCCTAACTTGACAGAAAATAAAAAATATGTTAAGGTATGGTCGTTATCTGGGTAGATAAACCCCGCCACGGGGGCGCCGTGGTTATTTAGTATTACAGAGGAGGGTCGTAATGGGCAAAGAGGATGCCAAAAATCACGGTATTATCGCCGTTTCCAGTCAGGAAGCGATACTGTATGGGTGCCCGTATTGTGGCGGTATCTACGGTTATTCCAACCTTTCTGGCGGTGGCGCGCAGATCTGGAATTGCAGTGATTGCAAAAAAACTTCAATCAACCTGGCCGACGGCGTTTCAAGGTCAACGATCGGCATCGGCGACTACTTTCCGAAATTGCAGCCGCATCCAAGGCATGGCCAGCCAATCGACCGCGAAAAGCTCATTGCCGAACGGAAGCAGGGGATCGAGTCCGAGGCATCCGCGGATTTGCGGCGCTGGCTGCTTTTGGGCCACGGCCAACCCGTGGAAATCGCCAAAGTCGGTTCGCACTGCTCCAAGTCGCGGACCCTGCCGATTCTCGCGAGCAAGGGTTTGGGAAACGCGCAGGTGACCTGGTTCGGCGATAACTTCAATTCCTATTTCCTGGGAGTGAAGTTGAATCGGCCACTGCCGGCAATCCTGCTTTACCCGATGTCCGGTATCTTTGGGAGCTATGCCCTGTCCGGACATACCAATCCTAAGGTCGCGCCGCCGATTACCAACTTCCAAAAGGCGTATCACAATTGTGCGCCGATTGAGGTTTTTGGCGGGGATTGCGGATGCGGTCTGCAAGCGGCTTTGGCCATCAGATACTTGGAAGAGGTTTCCAAGCTTGATGCCGAGGCCATCCTGGACATCTGCCTGCGCAAAAGCGAGTATGGTCTTGTGGACCGCATTGACGGAAACTGCATTGAGTTCGCGGATCTTGCCAAGCTCCTCGGCCTCACCTACGAAAAGTTCGCCTATTACGATTTTGACGCCACGAACGCGCCGACCGACACGTTCGAGCGCGTTAATGTGGACTGGTTTGACTCCGGCCTCATTGGCGGCAGTAGCTCTGTCCATGTCAGGATGAAAGAGGGCGTCTTGCTTCCGCCGATGCCGCTTCCGGCCGAAATCTTCGTTGACCCCGCGGACACGGCGCTTGGCCGTTACATCCCGCCGGAGCTCCAGCCCCGGACGAAGAAAAAGAGCTGGGACAAGGAACTCATCTCCAAGGTTCCGGTTGGTCTCTTGGGTCATCGTGATGACCTGACGCCGGAGGAACTGCAAATGGTTCTTCACGGCGATGCGCACATTGTTTACTCGCGCGTGAATCCCGGTACCAGGGATTTCACTTTCCATGTCCCCAATGTTCTTGATTGCGCCCTGACCGCTTTCTTCTTCATCAAGGTGCTTGCGCCGGTGATGCGGGAGAAGCGGCAACCGTAAGGCGCTACAACGGCCCCGATTCTTCGGGGCCTTTTTTAGTTGACGCGGGACGCGAATTTTTGATACACTCTTAGAAAGACATAACCATTTATATATGTTAGAAACAAATTTAGACCAGCTTAAAAAAGCCATCGCCAGCGCGCCGGAAATTTTCGGTATGGCGCGGAAAGAGGAAATGCTTCGCGAGGCCGAGGGATTATCTGACGCGGATGAATCGGCGATTGAAGAAAAAATAATCGCTTTCGGAAAAGAAATTTATCCCACCCGCGCGGCGCATCTCAAACTCTATCGTTTATATGTGAAAGGCGGGGAGGAGGCGGCCATCCGCGCCGAACTGCCGGAGGGGCTCTGTGCGCAATTTGATAAGTTTTTGGCGGATTTAGGCGATGTGGAAAAAGTTTGCGCGATTGATTTGAGAGAAACCGACCTGACCGAAGAGGAGCGCGGAATTCTTTGCGCGGCCGAAGTCAAAGTCCATCTTGCGGCGCATAAAAAATGCTCCGAACTGATCCGCGGGAACGCTGAGCGTTCCCTTAGCCACGCTCAGCGTGGCGGCGAAAAAAAAGAAGAATTTGAAGCGGCGCTTACGGAATATCAAAACGAATTAAAAACGATGGAAGAAAAAATCGTGGAACTCCGCCATCTGGCCGAAGTGAATCCGGAATTTTCCGATGAAATTTTAGACAAAGCAAAAAACTTTGAGCTGGGCCTCGCCACCGATCGCGGCGTTATTCCGTCTGACATTCAGGAAGAAATTGATTTTTATTCCGGCATCGCGACCGACGAGGCGGCATAATGTCCATACGAAATTACGAAAAAATACGAAAGTACGAAAATTCTATGCAAGAAATTATTAAACCATCCACAAAAGAAACGCCGGTCATTTCGCCAAAAGCCGAGCGTCCGCCGGCATTTCCCCCGCGGCACGATGATGCCGAGGCCAACCGGAGGATTAAAAAATTAGATATAGATTCGGTGGTTAAAAATGTCACTTCGTTTGGCGATGAATCCAAATCCCGGGTAGTCTTTGAAGCGCTGGCTCGGTTGGTGATTGAGTTGGAAAAAGAGATACCGAATTACGACACTCTCTTAAGTGATGACGCGAGCGGTCGGCTGGTTACCCGCTTTTTAAGAGAAGTGATCAATAAAAAAAGAGAAGCGGTGGGAAAGCCGAGGGTGCAGACATATTTTATTGCAGGAGGATGGCAGGCATTAAATGCCGAGTATATACAAGAGTTTATTCGACAAAAGAAATCATCGATTCATAAGGCGCTACTCGTCACCGAATTGGTTGGAACCGGTGAAAGCGCTAATCGGTTAGTAAAGATTTTTGAGCAAGAGGGCCTTGATTTTGATGTGGCTGCCGTTACGGTCCATCTGGATTTTCTGAACAGTGATTTTATTTATGCCGAAGAAGTCGGCGGTTTAGTCAAGAGATTGAGATATGGTGATGATCGAAATCGGGCTGGTGTATCTTTTTATGATAAGCCGTTTACCGGCGTCACCAAGCGCGGCGTAACCGGCGCTCATCCGGTAAAAGATCCCTACGCCGATCGCGATGCGATGAAACGCGCCTGGCAGGACATGAAGCTGATGGCTGAGGAAATTTCCAAGCTGATTTTATAATTTTTAATTTTGCTCGGCATCTTGCCAAAATTATCGGCTTGTGGTATGCTGTGGTAATAAAGTAACCTTTTCCATCTATGCCGATGGAAAAAATTAAAGTGAAAAATATGACGGAAAATCCATTACGCCCCGAATTAATAAAAGAAATGGAGGAGCTTCTGCTCGCGGAAAAGGCGAGAGTAGAGAGAATGCTTTCGGCCGTCGGCGCGAAGGACCCGCGCAATCCGGGGAATTTTAACACCAAATTTCCCGATGTCGGCGGTTCCGAGGACGACAGCGCCCAGGAAGCCGATCTTTACAGTAATTTGATTTCGCAGGAATTCGCCTCCGAAGAATATCTTGATGATGTTAATGCCGCGCTCGAGCGGATCGCGAATGACGAGTACGGCATCTGCAAATATTGCAAAAAAGGAATCGGCGAAGACCGTTTGCGCGCGCGGCCCGAGGCCAGCACGCATGTTGAGTGTAAAAAGCAGTTTACGCTGAATTAAGGATTATATAGACATCATAAGATGAAAAAATATTTTTTCATTGCCGCCGCGATTTTAATTTTTGACAGGATTTTGAAAATTTTGTCCGCGCGTTCGCCGGGCAAAATTTTTTTAATCCCGGATGTTTTATCTTTTGATTATTATCTCAACCGCGGCCTGGCGTTCAGCATCCGGTTTCCGCGGGGGCTGACGATTTTTATTTCGCTCATTTTTTTGGCGTTGATCGTTTATTTTGTCCGCCGCGCTTATGCCGGGCGGGAGCCGCGGCAGTTTTTTTTCTGGCTCTTGATTTTTTTCGGCGCCGGCAGTAATTTCTTTGATAGAGCCGCGTACGGCGGAACGATTGATTATCTGAACTTTTTCGGGGTCTCGTTCGTCAATCTCGCGGATGGGATGATCTTGACGGGAATTATTATTTTATTATTTAAAATAAAAAAATCCCAAATCCAAATTTCCAAATCCCAAATAAATTCCAATATTCAAAATCCAAAAGTTTAAAATTTGTGATTTGTAATTTATTTGGACCTGCCCGCCAATTGCCGTTAAGTAGCTTGGGTGGAAGGCTCGATCGTTATTGAGATTAAGCGTCTTTTAACCACTTAATTTGCAAAAGGCGTAGGCAGGCCTGCCTGCGGTAGGCAGGCGGGGCTTGTAATTTTGAATTTGTAATTTAAAAAAGTTTGATTGGAAATTAGAAATTAGATATTGGAAATTTGATATTTATACTTTATGTCTTCCAAACTTTATTCCGCGGCGGTCATCGGCCTTGATTCCGAGCTCGTTGAAGTTGAGGCCGACATTTCGCAGGGGCTGCCGAATTTTATCGTTGTCGGACTCCCGGATACGGCGGTGCAGGAATCGCGCGAACGGGTGCGCTCGGCTGTCAAAAACAGCGGGTTGCCGTTTCCCGGAACGCGGATTGCCGTCAATCTCGCGCCGGCTGATGTAAAAAAAGAAGGCCCGGCCTACGATCTCCCGATTGCGATCGCCATCCTGATTGCGGAAGGAGTTCTTGCGGCAGCGGATTTTGATTTTGAAAAAAGCGTTTTTATCGGGGAGCTGGCGTTAAACGGCGAACTCCGCGGAATATCCGGCGTTCTGCCGGTTGCGCTCGGCGCGAAAGCAAAAGGAATAGAACGGCTTTTTGTACCCGAGGTGAACGCGCCGGAAGCGGCGCTCGTTTCCGGGCTGGAGATTATTCCGGTCAAATCCCTTGCCGCGCTTTACCGCCATCTCGCCGGCGAGGAACTGATTGCGCCTTACGCAAAATCCCAAGAAGATATTTCGGAGGAGAAAATCATTTCGGCGCATGATATGAGTTTTATCGCCGGACAGGAAAATGTCAAGCGGGCGATGGAAATTGCCGCCGCCGGCGGGCACAATATCTTGCTTTCCGGGCCGCCGGGCTCGGGAAAAACTCTGATTGCCAAAACGCTTCCGACCATCCTCCCCAAGATGACGATGGATGAATGTTTGGAAGTTACAAAAATTTATTCCGTGGCCGGGGCGCTGCCGCCGGGGCGGGCGCTTATTTCCGAGCGGCCGTACCGGAACCCGCATCACACGGCTTCCGGCGTCGCGCTGGTGGGAGGCGGCGCTTGGCCGCGGCCGGGCGAAATCAGTTTGGCGCACCGCGGCGTGTTATTTCTGGACGAATTTCCCGAGTTTTCGCGCGCCGTGCTGGAGAATCTCCGCCAGCCGCTTGAGGATGGGGCGATTACCGTTTCGCGCGCTTCAGGGAGTTTGCGTTTTCCGGCAAAGTTTATGCTCGTTGCCGCGCAAAATCCTTGTCCTTGCGGATATTTTTCCGATCCCGACCATCGCTGTATTTGCACGCCGCCGCAAATTATAAAATACCGGAAAAAGATTTCCGGGCCGCTTTTGGATCGCATTGATATCCACATTGAAGTCCCGCGGGTAAAGTTTGAACATTTGACCGCCGAACGGCGCGGCGAGACCTCGGAGGAGGTCCGTGTTCGCGTGCAAAAAGCCCGCGACGCGCAAATCGCGCGGCTGGAGGACGCGCGCGTCGCCAGCAACTCCGAAATGTCTTCGGAAATGGTCCGAAAATTTTGTCCGCTTTCGCCGGAGGTTAAAGAATTTTTGCGCGCCGCCGTCACCAAGATGAAACTTTCGGCGCGCGCCTATCACCGCGTCTTAAAAGTCGGCCGCACCATCGCCGACCTGGCCGGCGCGGAAAATCTTGAGGTGAATCATGTGGCCGAGGCGATGCAATATCGCCCGCGAGTGGAAAATGAGATAAGATGATGATTTTGAATATTTTATTTTTAAATTAAAATTATGTCAGAACAAAATTTAATGTCCGGTCCTATTAAGAATTTTGAAAATATTAAAAAAATCGACGATAATGGTGTTGAATATTGGCTTGGACGGGAACTCGCAGATTTGTTGAGCTATGTGCAGTGGAGGAATTTTGAAGAGGTAATAGGCAAAGCGGCAAGAGCGTGTATGGAGAGCGGTCAGGTTGTGGATAACCATTTTGCTATAATCAGCAAAATGGTCGAAATAGGCTCAGATACTGTCAGAAAGATTGACGATTGGAAGCTTGATAGATACGCATGTTATCTATGGACATCACATCATGAAACCGCACTCCATAAGACAACAAAAATGACGAATCGCTTGTTTTTCGTTTGAAAAAATCCTCAATGTAGAGCTAATACATTTGCGGTTTTTTCAAACTCCAAAACTTCGCGCTTCATTCATTTTTGTTGCTTCTTAATGCTGTTTCATAATGTGATGTCCATAGTTGCCCAAAATGGCGACTCAAGTAAGCCGGAAATAGCGTTAGCCCAGACCTATTTTGCCCTAAAAACAAGGAAACGGGAGATTTTTGAACAGTTGGGAGAAAGCGAGAAACGGCTACTTATTCGCGGAGAAGTGTCTGTCCACAATAAGCAACTTTTTGGTACGGCAAAAAATGCGGGCGTCAAAAGTTTCGGCTCGTTTAATGATGCCGGTTACAGGGGATTATATGGCATGTCATTAATGGATGTTGAAAAGAAAAAGGGAATTACGAAAGGCGAATTACTGGATCGCGCCGGTTCGACGGAATTGGCGGCGAATTTATTTCGCATTACGCAGACTGATGAAAAGTTGAGAAAAGATAATGTTCATGATGAATATACCGCCCAACGGACACATAATATGGTAGGCGGCAAGGTCAGACAAACCATCAAAGATATTGGTGGTATCTTGCCAGAGGATTTTCCGACAGAGCGGCACATCAAGGAAGTTAAGAAGGATATCAAAAAGTTAAAAAAATCCGGACAGAAATTGTTAAAATAAGTAAAAATACAAAACGCCCGTTATTAAACGAGCGTTTTTTTGTTTGTTTTTGTTCCGCGGGAGATAAGTCTCGACGCTCGGAAGCAATCAGGTGGGCAGTTTATTTTTTACCGACGGCGAGGCGTATGCGATATTTTTAAAATAATTTTTACCAACGTAAAAATCCCCGTCAGTTCGGCGGGGATTTTTGGTATCTGTGAGAATCTGCTGTCAATCCGTGGGAATCCGAAATCTTATCTAACATAATCCAGCGGGTTGACCGTTCTCCCGTTGATGTAAATGCGGAAATCCACATGCGGGCCGGTGGAGCGGCCGGTCGAGCCAATCAGCGCGATGACTTGTCCTTTTGCCGCTTGAGCGCCTCTGGCGGTCAGGATTTTGCTGGCGTGGGAATATCTGGTTTTGCGGCCGTCGCCGTGGTTGATGACAACGGTGTTTCCCCAGCCGCCGCTGCCCCACCCGGCGTATTCAACAATTCCGTCGTCCGAAGCGTAAATCGGCGTGCCGGCCGGGCCGCCGATGTCAATCCCGGCGTGATTCCATTTGAAGTATTGGGTGATGCGGCGGGGAATGGTTGGCCAAATCATCCGCGCGCCGGCAAAAATTTCGGGGGACGGCGCGAAAATCGCCGATGGCGGCGCAATCGGCCGCGGCCGCGCTTGCGGCGGAAGCGGCATGGCGCCATCCGGGACAATCAGCATTTCGCCAACGGTTAAACCGGTTTCCGCGCCCGGGTTGAAGGCGATAATTTTATCTTTAGCCGCTTTGTATTTGGCGGCGATTTTTTCCACCGTGTCGTTTTTTACGATTTTATGGATAACGCCGGAAGTCGGCGGAATAATAAGTTTTTGCCCCGGCCGGAGCGTATCGCGCACCGACATTTTATTCGCCCAAAGAATCGTGTTAACGCTGATGCCGAAAAGTTCGGCGAGATCGCTAATGGTATCGCCCGGCAGAACGACATACTCGGTGAGCGCGACCCGCGTTTCCGGAATGGTGTAGCCCTCGACACCCTCGGCGCTCAAAAATCCTTCCGTTTTTTTCGTGAGACGGTACGGTTCTTCCACCAGCCGCTCTTCTTTTGGCGCCGCGGAAAGATGCGCGCCCTGCTTTAGATATTGTTTTTGCGGAATGTATGGGCCGACCGTTTCAATAAAAAAGTCATTGTTATCGGCCGCGCCAACATCTCCGCCCACCAGAGACGAAAGGAGGTTTCTTTTGCCGAAATCCTCCGGCGGTTTTATTTGCGCGTAGATGTTATTGCCGAGAACGAAGATCGCGATGACGGCAATGAAAAAATGCAGTAAAAATTTCGGGAAAATCCAGCGGTAAAGATTTTTTAATTTTTGCAGCGGGGCGCGGAAAACGGCGCGGCGCAAGAAAAGATAAAGGCGGTAGAGCGGCAGAATAAAATGTTCCAAAAAAAGATGAGCCGGATATTTCAGGAGCGAGGCGAATAAAAAAAGAAGAAGGACTGCGAATCTTTTGGTATAAATCAGCCCTTCAAGAAGATAAACCAGGATTTTTAGCCCCAGTTGTTTTAATTTTTTGCCAAGTTCGGACATGGTGGTATCCCTTTTAATGTATCAAAATTTTACAATTTGGTCAAGATGAGATAAAATAATATTATAGAATTGGGAATTAACGAATTAACGAATTTTTGCGGCTATGCTCGTCCAACCCGTTAACCCGTTAACTCGTTAATAAATAATAAAAAATATGAAAAATATCATCGTTTCCGGCATCCAGCCGTCGGGGGAGTTGCATTTAGGAAATTATCTGGGCGCGGTCCGGCAGTATTTGGATTTGCAGAAGGATAAATCCAAAAAGTGTTTTTTCTTTATTGCCGATTACCATTCGCTAACCGAAGATTATGACCCGAAAGAAAAATCGGGGCAGATTTTGAATTTAGCCAAGGACTTGCTGGCGTTAGGATTGGATCCAAAAAAGTGCGTCTTCTTCATCCAATCCGCGGCGCCGGAAGTGACCGAGCTGGCTTGGATTTTTAATACCCTCACTCCGATTTCGTTTTTGGAGAAGATGACGCAGTATAAGGATAAGTCAGGGCGGCAAACGCAGAATATCAATGCCGGACTTTTTGATTATCCGGTGCTGATGGCCGCGGACATTCTTTTGTATCACGGAACAATGGTGCCGGTGGGCGATGATCAGGTTCAGCATCTGGAACTCGCGCGCGACATCGCCCGGTTTTTTAACCAGCGCTTCGGCGAATATTTTTCCGATCCCAAGCCGATTTTAACCGCCACGCCGCGGCTGATGTCAATCACTGATCCGACAAAAAAAATGAGCAAAAGTTTGGGGCCGAAATCATACATCGCTCTTCGCGACGAGCCGGAAGTCATCGCGCAAAAAATCGCCGGGGTACCAACCGAGTCCTCGGGCACATTACCGCCAAGGGAGAGCGCCGGAAAAGAGTTTGCGGGCGCGTATAATCTTTTAAATCTTTTGGAAATCTTCGGCGGGAAAGAGCGTTCTCTATATTATATAAATCATCAGCCGCTCCGTTACGGCGATCTTAAAAAGGAGATTGCCGCCGCGATCGCGGCGCATTTTGAAGCGTTCAGAAATAAAAGAAGAGGATTGGACGACCAAGACGCGCTTGTCCGCCGCGCGCTGGCCGTTGGCGCGAAAGCCGCGCGGATCGTGGCGGTTAAGACGATGAAAGATGTAAAGAAAAGAGTCGGGTTAAGATAACGCGCTTGACCCCGTTAGAGGTTCATCTTTGTAGTAAAGATTCGGTTTGGTTTATACCACTGACTAAAAAATCATTTAATTTTTTTCGTGAACCTCTAACGGGGTTGACATAAAAACAAGACAGCGTATCAGAAGATGTGCTATACTATATATAGTCAAAACTTATCCACAGCCATTTTAGGTTGTGATTAATAATCCGTTTCTTTAGAGCGACGGATCCACAAAAAATATGAAGTTACAAAAACTTCTCAGATCATATTTTTTAGTTACTTTAATTCTGGTTGCCGCGGCCGGATATTTTTATATCCTCGGCGCGGGCGCGGCCACCATCACCAATTTCACCGTGGCGCCAACTTCATCGCCGGCAACCAATTATATCGGCCAGGGCGCCACCTCTTCATGGATGTTTAGGTTTACTGTGCCGACTCAAATGTTTTCCAGCACAACGGGAACTCCGGCAGAGGTACGCGGCGTGGAATTGATATTTCCTAATTTCAGCGCGGGGGCGAGTTCTTACGAGCCCTTTAATTTGGCCAATGCGACCATAACATATAATACTGCTTCTACGAGTACCGCCGACGACCCGTCTCTTCGGGCGCGCGCCACTTCTACCGTATATAAGGTAAACAGCGGCGATTCCGCCCGCCGGCGGCTGGTCGTAGAAATGACAACAACAACGCTCGCGAATACTTATGTCACTTTACAGGTTGATAATCTCACCAACCCGGTTGGCAAATTATCCTCTGGCCTGTCCAGTATGGTCTGGAAAGTGAGAACCGGCACCCTCGGCATTGACGGGACCGACGGCGGCCGAACCGTTAATTCAACCGGTTACGATGGCGGCGCGACCGGAAATGATTCAGCGGCTTATACCGGGATGGCGCGCGCCGGCGGGGTAATGGTTTCGTCCTCCAGCACCAGAATTGTTGCCAACAGTTACGCGGCCGCGGCGACCAATGTAATTTATACTTTTGGTTTTAAGCCGACAACGAATGTTCCCATCGGCGGCAAAATCGTTGTTGTTTTTCCGAGCGCGTATAATATCAGTACTGCCGCCACGACAACCGCGGATAATGATTTGAATGTTTCCTACGCCGGCGCTCCGGTGGTAATGTCAATGACCACTTCTACGGCGACAATTCAGGGCGGCGGAACAACGGTGAAAAAAGTCACCTTGGTCATCGGTACCGCAAAATTAACCGGCAATCAACCGATTACAGTCGTGCTCTCCGGCATTACGAATCCGGCAACCGCCGGAGTTCAACGGCCGCTTTATGTCTACACTACCTTAGCGGATAATGGTTTGATTGACGGTTCAACCGACGGGTTTGACCCGGTTGATTATTCAAATCAGCCGCCGCCGGAAGATACGGTGCATATCGGCGGAAATAACAACCTTGTTTTTACGGTTTTTAAGATTAATGCCAATGGCACCACTTCTACGCTTTCCGGGTCCGAACTAACATCAGTCAAAGTGGAAATGGGCTGTCCGGACAAGCAATTTTTTGTCGGCTCAAAATATCTTGACGCCAATAGCCAGGCGACTTTTAAGAATCTGTTGGATTGCAACTACTTTGCCCGCGTGGGGCCGAATAATTCCACCGACTTCTCTTTCTGGATGACGATGATGCAGCCGGCGCCGATAACCATTGCGGCGACCGCCGGAGCGACGCCGGCAACGACCACCGCGACGATGAGCTTTAAGGTGTCCAGCGCCGAGATTAGGGGTGAAATCAGAGGCGGCGCGGCCAGTGAGGGCGCCAGCTTATTCGTTCGCGGTTTTGACCCGAATGGTTTTGAGTCAATGTCGCCGCTTTTCAGCAAACCCTTGACCGACCCGACTCTCGATGTTGCTACTGATATGGGACTTTCGGCTACCGGCACCGGATATTTTTCTGTTCGCGCCGCGACCACTTCAACTTGGAATATAACTTTTCCGACCAGCAGTTTTTTAAGCTCAACCACCACTTACTGGATGCCGGTTGTTCCGGACCAAGTGATAGAAAACGCGGCGACCACGACTTTGCCGATCTTAAGGTTTGTAACCGCCAGTAAAACGCTGACGGTCCAGCTTAGAAAAGCCGACGGCACCACCGTGGTGAATGACGGTTGCGTTTCCGTCAAACGCGCCGGAGCCGGAATGATGATGGGCGGAATGAACGCCTTGTGTTCGCAAAGCGGCGGAAATTATGTCTTTAAGGTTCCGTCCGGCGATATGGTGATTGATGTTTTTCGCGCCGGCCGACCGGAACAATATCCGGTCTCAATTGGCGCCGGCGATGTCACCAAAATGATAAAAATGAGCGCGCCGAGCACTTATATCACCGTCAATGTGCTTGACAGCGACGGCAACGCGATGAACGGCGTGCCGATTTCAGCGCGCGCCGAGAGCGGCTTCGGGTTTGGCAATGCGATGACCAATACCAGCGGCGCGGCCACGGTTTATGTGCCTTCGGGTTCAACTTATGAAGTTCGCGGTTTCAGCAGTTTCGGCCAGCTCGGCCCGACTTACAATGTCGGGGTCGGCGGAACCGTTAATTATACGATTACCGCCGGCGATCTGAAAATAATTAGCGGCCGGGTGACCGCCAGCTCAACCGCCGCCGCCGGCGTTTCCGGCGTCGGCATCGGCGCGCGCGGCACCGGCAGCACCGTCGGCGGCAACGGCACGGTAACCGATTCAGACGGTAATTATAAGTTGTATGTCCCGGCCGGCACTTATATGGTCGGCGGGTTTTCGCCGGGAACCGGCGGATTGCAGGAGCAGGCGGCTGATGTTTCCAGCGCTAGTGTCACCAAAAATTGGGCTTTGGAAGGAGGGGGGACGGTTCAGGTGACGGTTACCGATGGCGCTAATCTATGTTATACGACTGACAATGTTGAAAAATGCAAGATCATGGCCAGCGCCCATAATACCACCACCAACAAGGGTAATTTTACCGATACCTGGAGCGCCAGCGGCAATAACCGCGTGGCGAAAATCACTCTCCCGGCCGGAACCTATACATTAAATGTAAATACCTACAGCGGCTCGCTTTATTCGGCATCAGTCACGGTTCTCTCCGGCGTGACCACCGAGGTCACCGCTACCGCGCCAACTTTGGTGACGGTATCCGGCACGATTACCAGCGGCGGGGATAATGTGGCGGCCGTTTGGGTGAATAAAGACGGAGAACGGGGCTTTTCAGTGCCCACCAATTCCAGCGGCGCCTATACCCTTAAAATTCCGTCCGGCACCTACCAAATGACGGTTTCCAAGGTCGGATATATGCCGCAAACCTTTTCCAGCTTCTCTTATACTTCCGCCAGCACCACGAATATCACTTTGGCGGCCGCCGGAGCGACCATCACCGGCACCATCACCGGTCCGTCAGAGGGATTTGTAATGGCGCAAAATACGACTAACAGCAAGGTGTGGACCGGCGCGGTGATGGAGTCCGACGGCACCTACAGTTTAAGCGTTGAAGCCGGCACAACTTGGACGATCTTTGCCGAGGGCCCATGCTACACGAAGAGCTCGGGCCTGGCGGCAACGGCCGGAAACTCCGGCAAGAATATCACCCTGTCCGCGATTTCCGGATGTTCCACCGAAGTACCGGCCGGTCAATCAATGATCCCATCTTCCGGCGGACAGATGTCTAACGGCACTAAGGCAACATTAGATATCCCGGCCAACGCTTTGGGCAATGGCACCAGCGCGGTTTCGGTCAGCATCAGCGATCCGGATTATGTTAATATCCCGAGCGGCAGCACCATGCGGCCAATGTCAAACTCGGTGCAAAAAGTTGTTGCTTCCAGCGGCACGACCAATATTACCGACCTTGGCACCAGCGTAACCATCACCCTCTCCTACAGCGAGTCGGACCTGCCAACCGGTTTTGACGAGACAAAGATTCAGGCCGGCTATTGGGATGATACGAATGTCCGTTGGGAACCGCTTGAAGCCACGGTCAACACCACGGCCAATACCATTACCTTTACCACTGACCACTTTACGGAATTCGGCCCATTGCTTCCGGGCGTTCCGGATCAAGTCACCGGCCTGGTGGTGACAACCTTAAGCGACAGTTCAATCAGCTTGAGCTGGACCGCGATAACCGGCGCGACATCATATAAAGTTTATCGCAATACGACCGGTTCCGGCTTCACCACTTCGGTCGCTACGCCGACGACCAATAGTTTAAGCAATACCGGGCTTTCGGCTTCAACCAGATATTATTATCAGGTGGCCGCGGTCAATGAAAACGGCGAGGGTCTGAACAGCGCCACTGGCGACGCCACAACTCAAGCCGTTGTGACCGCCAGCAGCGGTGGCGGAGGCGGAAGCGCCGTTGCCGCGCAGGTCCCAAGTTCAGGGTCAATTTCAATCAACAGCGGCGTAGCGGCAGTAACATCACAAGATGTGAGTTTGGCTCTTTCCGCTTTGAATGCCTCGCAGATGGCAATTTCCAATTCAGCTGATTTTGCCGGCGCTTCGTTTGAGCCGTATGCGGTATCAAAGAGCTGGAAATTGACTTCCGGCGCCGGCGCAAAGACGGTTTATGTGAAATTCAGGAGCTATTCCGGCGGAGAAGCGACTGCTTCGGCGAATGTTACGCTCAAAGCGACTCTTGCCGTAATTACTCCGGCAGTTACTCCGGCAGCGGGAGCGCCGCCGGCGCCAGCCGGGGCCGCAGTGGAAGCAAAGAATTTGAAGCTTAGTTTGCCGGGCGTTCTGCAGGTGAAACTCGGCAAGAGGTTGGATTACGGTTATAACTATACCAACGCCACCGGGAAGACGCTCAAGATCAAACTCCAAAGAACCGTCGCGGATCCGGACGGCAAGGTAATTTTGTACGCTACCGGCACAAGAACCTTGGCCAAAGGCAAGTCGGTTGCGGTGAGTATCAAAGCGCCAGTGGCAAAGAATGCGCTTCCGGGGGCGTATACCGTGACCATCCGCGTTTCAAAGTTAGCGGATGGAGCTCTTCTTGACGAGAGCGACTTTAATTACGAAGTTGTCAAGGAAGAAGCGGTAGCGGCTCCGGTTGCCGGCGCCTTGACGCGAAAACTGTATCGCGGGATGCGCGGCGATGATGTGCGGGCGCTCCAGGCGTTTCTCGCCCAAGACAGCGAGCTTTATCCGGAAGGAAAAGTTACCGGGTTTTACGGCCCGTTAACGGCGAACGCAATGAAACGCTTCCAGACGCGGCACGGCATTGATGTTGTCGGCTGGGTTGGGCCGAAGTCGCTTCTGAAACTGCAGGAATTGATGGCGCAGTAAAGA
>CAYHOC010000001.1:0-41168 GCA_964358135.1 uncultured Gammaproteobacteria bacterium | reverse complement strand
GTCCCGCTCGCCGAAATTCAAAAAGAAATCGTGGCTAAGTGTTCGGTCAAGCTTCGCGTTCTCTTATATCGGCGGATGATGTTCCGAATCGCCGAGCGAATCGCCGACGAAAATCAAATGTTGGCGCTCATTACCGGTGAGAGCGTCGGGCAAGTGGCCTCGCAGACATTGCCGAATATCAATGTCGTTGATGCTGTCGCCACTCTACCGGTCTTCCGTCCGCTGATTGGATATGACAAATCGGAAATTATCGCCGAGGCGAAAAAAATCGGGACTTACGATATCTCAATTTTGCCCCATAGCGACTGTTGCAGCTTATTTTTACCGAAACATCCGGAGACGAGAGCGGAACTTGCTGATATACTTGGAGAGGAAGAAAAGCTTAATGTTGACGCGCTGATAAAAGACGCCTTGTTAAAGAAAGAGGAATTAAGAATTAGGGTTTCATAATTCATAATTCGTAATTCTTGATTCATAACTTTATGTTATACATCACCGCCACCCCCATCGGAAATCTTGACGATATCTCCAAGCGCGCGCTGGATATTCTGCGTTCGGTTGATTTTGTTTTATGCGAAGACACGCGCGTCACAAAAAAGCTTTTGAGCCATTTTGAAATCAAAACGCCGACCGTGAGTTATCACGAACACAGTAAACTCACCAAAATGGATTATATCGCAGGACTGCTAAAGCAGGGCAATAAATTGGCGCTGGTCTCCGATGCCGGAACACCGGGAATATCGGATCCCGGCAATCGTTTGATTCAATATCTGTTGTCTTTGATACCTGATTTGAATATTGTCCCGATTCCGGGGCCCAATGCGGCCATTGCCGCGCTTTCTATTTCCGGCTTTCCAACCGATGAATTTTTATTTTTGGGATTTCCGCCGCACAAAAAAGGCCGCGAGAAATTCTTCAAAGAAATCGCAGAGATGCGTCGCGTGGTCGTCTTTTACGAATCACCGCATCGCATCTTGAAAGCGCTGGAGCAGTTGGAAAAGTTTTTACCGCCCGACCGCCGCCTCGTCGTCTGCCGCGAACTGACCAAAATGTTTGAAACCGTCTACCGCGGAACCGTCGGCGACATCCGTTCCAAGATTCCCGCCTCCGCCGTCCGCGGGGAGTTTGTGGTGGTGATCGACGGAAAGAGATAAAATAGTTTATTTTTTATTTCAACCTTGTTTCAACCTTCTCTAATTCGCGCGCCTGCCTGCGGTAGGCAGGAATAGGCGAATAGTTCTACGGGGGGTTGACGGAAATAAATCTGGGCGCTATGATTAAAAACAGCAGTATCGTTCATTTCATATAATCTGACGAGTCCGAGGAGGCGAAAGATGAGCAAGCCGGCGAAGAAAGACCTTGCTAAGATGACGGATAAAGAGTTGCGCGCGTTCGTGAGGGGTCTTATCAAAAAAGAAGATTTACCGCCGTCGGAACTGACCGAAGAGGAAATGTGGCGCATTTTGAGGAAGATCTTTTCCGCTCGGCTGTCAAATCCGAAAGCGGGTAAATAATGTTGGTTCTTTCCGGAGGGAAGATGCGCAGAAGGTGGAAAAGATGACGAAAGAAGATTTTGTACTGTATCTCGCCGGGTTGGAGCGAAGATTGGAGCGTCTGGAACGGGAATATCTTCGCGCCAGAGTTGAAACAAGCGCGGAATTATGGGCGCTTCAAGAAAATTGCCCCGACTCCCACGCCGGGCCTCCGGGCGAGATCATTGTCTGCCCGACTTGCCATAAAAAAATCAACATCCCGTCAGTTTAAGTCAAAAAAAGAGCCATCACGGCTCTTTTTTTTATTTTTTATTACCCAGCTTTAGCTGGCTATTTTAGCCGCCTAAAGGCGGGCAATAATATTTATAACTTCCACCACTTTTCCGAGATGGAAACCAGATATTTCAGAAGCTGTTTATAAAGATTTTCAATATCGCCGCTGATAAAATCCATTCCCGGGCTGGAGTTGGCTTCAATCGCTGTCCATTCGCGATTTTTGCGCATTAAATCTATCCCGCACCAGGGGATATTCAAAATCTTGGAAATTCTGACGCACATTTTTTCCAGTTTCGGCGTGACACGGAAAGTCGGCACATCGCCCTTGGTAAAGCGGCCGGTGCATTTCCAGTTGTTGGATTTTTTAATTATCGCCTGCACAACTTTCCCGTTCAAAACCATCACGCGGTAGACTTTGTGCGCGGCCTTGACATATTCTTGAGCAATTAAGGGCGCCCGGTCGCCCTTGCGAAATTTTCTTATCATCTCAACGGCTTGCTTGACGGTTTTGGCGCGGTCAACAAACTTGCCGTTGTCGCTGAAAATATTTTTGATGATGACGGCGCCGCTCTTTTTTATCAGCCGCTCAAGCGGCTCGTAGCATTGACTGATGGAGATCGGCAGTAGAAAGGTTTCGGGGGTGGGGATATTATGTTTTTTGCAATGGACATAGAACATCCATTTGTCTTCATAAAAATACAGCGAACGCGTCGGGTCAACGATCGGCGTCCCCACCGATTCAATTACTTTGGCGATTTCCAGCGATTCCCGCTCGGCCGAGTTATTTAAGACCACGGCGCATTTTCTTGCCAGATTTTTAACGCGCGCCAAATTTAAAAATCTCGCCGACGGAAAAACAATTACTTTAATATTTTTTTCCCGCGCCAAATTTAAAAATACTCGATCCTCGGGCAGGAGTTTATTGTCGGCAAAAATGTATCCGATGGTGGTCATGTTTTCATTTAAGATTCAAGATAAAAAATTCAAAATTATGGTGTCGTTTCGCGACTTACATTTCTATTTTATAATATAAACATTTTTTACGCAAGAAAAAGATCAACACGGATATTTTTGAAAACAAAAATTTGTGCTATAATCTGCTTATATGAATAAACAGGCGCAGAGACAACTGGGTGCTTTTTATACGCCCATACATACGGTTGAATACATGGTTGGCAGATTAACCGATTTTGATAAAAATAGCAGATTATTGGAGCCAAGCGGCGGCGATGGAGCTTTTGTTTCCGTAGTCTTAAGAAATAAGTTGTTAAAGTCTGATCAGATAACTGTTTGGGATATAAATGCGGATGTTAAAAAAGGATTAGCCGGATTAGGTATAAAAAATATTGTTATCAAAGACACTCTTTTAAGTACTAATTTTACTAATGATTCTCTTTTTGGTTGTGAGCAATTTTCTCATATTGTCGGTAATCCGCCTTATTTAAACAAACAAAGTGATTATATAAAGAAAAATAAGCATAAGCTGGGTGATGTTTTTAAGGAAATTGGAGCCAATGATACCTATGCTATGTTTTTATATTTGGGATGTAAATTACTGAAAGATAATGGCCAGCTTTGTTTTATTATTAGCGATACTTATTTAACATTGGGTATTCACAAAAAATTAAGAAAATTTTTATTAAGAAATTATACCATCAATGAGATTACCCTATGTTCCAAAAGACTGTTTAAGGATAGCGGAGCATTGGTAAATACCAGCATTATTTATCTGACCAATAAAAAAGCAGCCGATAAGCATGTGGTTATTTTTAATGATTGTCGGGAAAATAACGTCGATGATTATAATGGCAAGAAATATCAGACGATTCAAAATAATATTCTATCATATCCGGATTGTGTTTTTGATTTTAATGGTGGAGCAAAATTGTTGGGAAAAATAGATGAATTTAAAAAAATGGTTAATTATTTAGACGGCGGATTGGGAATGCATACGACCGATAATCATAAATTTTTAGCTATTGCCGACTACGGCGGAATACAGTATGTTAAGAATAATGGCATTGATCAAAAAATTTCCGTTAAAAATATCGACGGCAAAAGATGGAAATTTTATCACAAAAAAGGCGGGAATAATAAATACTATTTACCAGCCGAATATGCCATAAGATGGGACAAAGAATCAGTCGGACATTATAAGATGCCGCGAGATCTCAATATCAATGAATATCGTCGCGGTTTTATTATCTCGGGCATTTGTTCTAGTTTGACCGCCCGACTGTCAACAGTCGGCGCGCTCTGGGAGAGCAATAAGGCAATGTGTTTTTTTCCAAAAGACCCGCAAAAACATCCGCCGGAATTTTTTGTCGGACTTTTAAATAGTGGAATTTATAATAAAATGGTTAAATTACTCAATCACACCAATTCCATACAGATCAGAGATATTAAAAAGTTGCCGATGCCGGATTTTAAGGATGATGATATAAAAAGTATCGCTGCCATTTCTAAGGATATTATTAAAAGTATGAATAAAAATTTAGAATATAACTTTGAGCATGAACAGATTCATATAAATAAAATCGTTGAAAAATATTTTAACTGATATGACCAATAAGAATAAAAATAAATCCAACCGAGCGCAAGCCGATTATTTCGAGCTTTTGGTTTGTCAGTATATTTGCCACTTATACAATATCACTTTTTCATACAGCGATGATTTGGCTAAATTATCCAATCAGGTATTGAATAAACCGGATGGTAAAGAACGGCTGCAGTTGCAAAATAATAATCTTTTAAAAGTTCAACCCGAAATTAAGAAAATATTGGACGAGGAGATATCCAGGAAGGGTAAAATTATCGGCGTTACCTGGATCGGCCGACATTTTGTCATTGAACAGTCAACTTCCGATGTTGACGCTGAACATATGAGCAGGAACAAGACACGATTTTCCATAAAATCCATCGCCGAATCCGGCGCTGGCACGTTAAAAAATCTCGGATTAAAAAAATTAGAGCAGTGGTTTGGTTTTAGCTTTAAGGAGCGGCAAGATGAAATGTGGCAGAAACTGCGTAATTATATTTTTAATGTTACTGGAAAAAAATTCGATAAACATAACGCATTGAAAAAGTTAGCCAAGAAAAATAAAAATCTGTTGCGATGGGCGCAGAATAACGGCAAAAAATATCAAAAACTGCTGAATAAAATTTGTTTTAATGCATTTAATAACTTATCTCTCAAAAGGAAGAGAGAATTTTTAAATTTTATCACTGATTGTTTTGATGAAGACTTATACGTAATCATTGCCAATAATTTGGGAGTGGTAATTTATAAATCCGCGGAAAAACAAACGGCGGTGAAAGATGAGATAATTGCCAAAAAAGACAGCGGCTCCAATGTCGGTTATACAATTTATATTAATAATGTTCCGGCATATAGAGTTCAAACTAATAATACCAATGGAATCGGCATTAGTGCTTTTTGCCAGAGAATATTTTTAATTTAGTCAGTTTTCGTATGAAAAAAGATAAATTCTATATCACCACCCCGATTTTTTATGTAAACGATAAGCCGCACATCGGCCACGCTTATACCACGATCATCGCCGATACGCTCGCGCGATATTACCGTTTTAACGGCCGCGATGTTTATTTTGTCACCGGCACCGATGAAAACAGCCAAAAAAATATTGAGGCCGCGGAAAAGAAGGGCGAGCCGGATATCAAAAAATATCTGGATGAGATGTCCGCGGTTTGGGCCGGCGCCTGGGATTCGCTCGGCATCACCAATGACGATTTTATCCGCACCACCGAGGAGCGGCATTTGGTCGGGGTGAACAAGTTTTTTAAGGCCGTTTGGGATGAGGGTGATATTTACTCTGGAACTTACGAGGGTTATTATTGTACCGGTTGCGAGGCCTTTGTGCCGGCCGGAGATTTGGCGGATGGCAAATGTCCGATTCATCAGAAAGAGCCGAAAAAGATTAAAGAGCGCAATTATTTTTTCAGATTATCCAAGTATCGCGACGCGCTTTTGGATCATATTGGCAAAAACGAAGATTTTATCCAACCGGCCTCCCGACAAAATGAAATCTTGAGTTATATCCGCGGTTTTATGGAAGACATTTCTATTTCGCGCGAGAGCCAAAAGTGGGGGATTGCCGTTCCGAAAATTGCCGGAAAAGGGGCGGATGGTCAGGCGCTGTATGTTTGGTTTGACGCGCTCATCAATTATCTCACGGCGGCGGGATACGGCGCGGATGAAAAAAAATTCAAAAAATACTGGCCGGCTGATTTGCATCTGGTCGGAAAAGATATTATCAAATTCCATTGCGCCCTCTGGCCGGCAATGCTGATGTCGGCCGGTTTGCCGCTTCCGGAAAAAATTTTCGCTCACGGATTTTTTACTATTGATGGCATAAAAATTTCAAAGAGTTTGGGGAATATTTTGGATCCGATTGAATTTGCCGAAAAATACGGAAACGATGTTCTGCGGTATTTTTTGCTTCGCGAGATCACCCTTGGCGAAGACGGCAATTTTTCCGTTTTGCGTCTCAAGGAAAGATACGCGAGCGAACTGGCTAATGGCTTGGGAAATCTGGTTAACCGCATACTGGCGATGACGGAAAAATATTTTAACGGCAAGTGCCCGGAAAAATGCGAAGGCAATATTTCACCGACGTGGTTATCTTACGACATCAATATGTCTGAGACAAAAACGCACGCGGCGCTGAAAGACATCTGGGATTTAATTGATTTTCTTAATAAATTTATTGATGCCGAACAGCCGTGGACGCTCGCCAAAACCGATACCGGCCGTCTGGCGCGGGTTATTTATACCCTCCTGGAGAGTTTACGGCATATCGGTCTTCTGCTTTTGCCCTTTATGCCGGAAACCGCCGAAAAAATCCTATCCGCGCTTGGCGTTGCCGAATCTTTTAAAGAATCTCCGGCCGAAAAGCTCAAGCTCTGGGGCTTACTCCCGGAAGGTGGTATAATAACAAAAGCGGGACAATTGTTTCCGCGGTTAATTGATTAAAAAAACAAGAAAACAAAAAAACAAGAAAACAATTTGCTTTTTTGTTTAGGCCCAAAGGCCGTATGATTTCTTGCTTTATTGTTTCTATGCCCGAAATTCGTTATGTCTGCGCCGGTACCTGCGGCGCCAATGTTTCTGAGGCCGAGTATGAAAACGGCCTAAAAAAATGCGGCGAACACGCTTGCCCGATGTACGGCCATGAGTTTGAAAAAAGGTTAAAGTGCCCGATTTGCGGCGCGCTTTATAAGCCGGAGGAAGAACATCAACATTAATTATGCCCCCGTTAGAAGTCCTTCGCGAAAAAATTTTATAATTTTTCGTCTATACTGCGGGGTCAATAAATAATTTAAGTCCGTTTAATATCAAAATGAGAAAAAGTGAGGAGGCGGACTTCTAACGGGGTATGCTTTACACCATTGGGCTTTATTTGATTATTGCGCTCGGAAATATTGCCGGGAACATCTTTTTTAAACTCGGGGCCGATAAAATGCCGGTCATCGGAACGGCGCCGTTTGGTCAAGTTGCCAAAGCTCTCTTAAACGGCTGGTTCTTTCTGGGACTTTTGGGATTCGCGCTTTCATTTCCAGCTCTTGTTTTGTTGCTGACGCGGCAAAAAATTTCTCTCGCTTACCCGATTGTTACCGGACTGACTTTTACGGCAGTTGTTTTGATTAGCGCGCTTTTTTTAAGAGAAAGCCTTACCGCCGTACAGATTGCCGGCATACTCGTTGTTTTTATTGGATTAGTAATGCTGGCTTAAGATATGAAAGGGAAACAAAAAATAATGTTTCTTATTTTAGCGGCAGTAGTTATTATTGCGGCTTTTGTTGTTTTTTGGGTGCTCCGCGCCAACGCGCCGGCCAATGGCGGTAAAATCACTTGGGGCGTTTCGTTCAGCGGCGCCTACGCCGGATATTTTGATTTGGATTGGCGGCAAACTTATACGGATATTCTGGATGATTTAAAAGTTCGGGCGTTGCGAATTCCCGCGTATTGGGAAGAGATTGAACCATCTCGCGGAAATTATCAGTTTGCTGATTTGGACTGGCAGCTTTTGGAGGCAAAAAAGAGAAATGCGTTCGTGATTTTGGCGATTGGCCGGAAACTGCCCCGTTGGCCCGAGTGTCATTTGCCGGAGTGGGCGAAAAAATTAAATGAGGAGGAGCAGGATCGCGCGGCGCTTGCGTATCTTGCCAAAGTAGTCAGCCGTTATAAATCGTATTCTTCGATAAGGTATTGGCAGGTTGAAAACGAGCCGTTTTTTCCTTTCGGTGAAAAATGTAAAACAATCAGCCGTGATTTTTTAAAAAAAGAAATCGCGCTCGTAAAATCTTTGGATAATCGTCCGGTTGTGATTACCGATTCCGGCGAGCTTTCCAGCTGGATTGGCACGGCGTCGCTCGCCGATATTTTAGGCATCAGTATGTACCGGGTGTCTTGGAATAAACTTTTTGGGTACCTTTTTTATCCGGTTTTTCCGGCCTTTTACCGCGAGCGCGCGAACTTGATAAAATATCTGGTTTCTGATGTAATTGTGACAGAGCTGCAGGTTGAACCCTGGGCGCCGACGGACATCAAATTTTTACCGCTTGAAGAACAATATAAATCAATGAATTTGGAACGATTTAGGGATAATATTGAATTCGCGCGGCGCGCCGGATTTACGGAGGTCTATCTTTGGGGAGTGGAGTGGTGGTATTGGTTAAAAGTTCGCGGCAATGATACTTTTTGGAATGAAAGCAAAAAATTATTTATTGAATAACAATTTTGTTCATTGAAAAAGAGGAGGAGTGCCTTGCGAAGAAAAGACAGAAAACGGCAACCGCGGCGCCGGAAACGCGAACCCCTGTGCAGCAAGCATCATCTTATTCCCCGCAGTCGCGGCGGAACCGATGATTGGTGGAATTTGAAATATCCTCTGGATGTTAAACACCGCGCCTGGCATCGGCTTTTTGCCAATAAGACGCCGGTTGAAGTCGTTGGGTGTTTGGAAGAATGGGCGCGGGAAGGGCGAGGGCTTAGGACTGGAGAACTCGGGCCTTGGAATATTCTTTTTGCCGACGCCAGCCGCGAGCAGGCAATTGAAATTACTAAAAAGGAATGGTACGGGCCGCTCGGAGAGATTCCCGAGCATCTGAAAGATTTTATGGCGGCCAGGGCGAGTTATCTGGTGCGGATTGATTGCCTTGAAGTTGCCAGCCGCTTAGTGGCCGGAAAGATGCGCTGGAGCGATGGCTGGGTGAAAGCGTTTCGAAAAGTCGCGGATGCGGTGATGCGCGGCATTTTTAGCCAGACCCTCGCTCCGCTCCAAAAAATCGCCGGCAACAAATCGGGCGGCCAATCAATTCTGGATGTTCAACTCCGGGCTATTCAGGATTTGTTTGCCGGGAAATGCGTTGACAAATTTGGAATAGTTGTTCCGGTTGGCATCAAATACGACGGTCTGTATTTGTTTATGCTGGAGCAGCAGACAAGTTCAACGGACGGAGTCGTACGGTATCTTGAATCCTCCCGCATCTTCGATCAAATTATCCATAAACTTTTGGCGGCAATAATTTTTGAAGATGTAATCGCCGGCGATAAAATCATTTTTGCCGTTGACGAAAACGACCAAGCCGGCATTTGGCGGCAAAAGCGGCCGCAAGAATATAAGAAAAAAACCCCGACCTGATGTCGGGGTATTTTAATTATAGTTTTAATGATGATGGCGCTGGGTATTGTAGAGACGCCCCGATGGACATCGGGGCGTCTCTACGGTCAAAGCTATTTGGATTAATCTTGACATTTAAATTCATGTAATAGCGGTTTTGTGTTAAAATATTTTTATGTCAAGTGAAATAGTTTTGGACATAGAAACTAAAAACACTTTTATGGATGTCGGCGGGCACAATCCGGAGAAACTGGATATTTCTTTTATTGGTATTTATGATTACGCGCGCGACGGCTATCTTGGCTTTTGGGAAGAGGATTTTAAGGATTTGTGGCCGCTTTTGTCTTCCGCCGAGCGGGTGATTGGCTTTAATCTTAAGGGTTTTGATTATCCGGTGATGGCGAAACATTTTTCTGATATTTGGAAAATTCCAACTTTGGACCTGATGGAAGAGTTTGAACGGATTACCGGATTTCGGATTAAACTTGATTCGCTGGCGCAAGCGACGCTCGGCAGGGGCAAGAGCGGCAGCGGCCTTGACGCGGTAAAATTTTGGGCCGACGGCGAGTTGGAAAAATTAAAAGAATATTGTCTGCAGGATGTGCGCGTCACCAAAGATTTATACGAGTATGTCCGCGATAAATCCGAAGTTTTTTATCACGACAAGTGGAGCGGCGAGAAAAGAAGGATTCCGCTTGTGATAACGAATGCGCCAAAAAAAGAGGCGGGTAATTTAAGATTGTTTTAAATTTGATTACGCGGATATGAGTGGATAACGCGGATATCGTAGAGACGCAAAATTTTGCGTCTCTACATAACTGATCGAAAAATTTTGCAATTATTTTTGAATGTGCTAAAATATCAAAATCGCGATAAAAAAATTCTGCCAGGGCATTGGAGAAATCAAAAAAATCGGAGTCCTCGCGTGAGCGAGGAAAGACCTTGTTAACGCGAGGATTTCGGGCACAAGCTCGAGGAATTCACTGATAAAAAAACCTGTCAAGAAAAATTTTTGAAGCGGAAAATCGCGGTTTTTACGGCTTATCCACAGCGTAAAAATCAATAGCCGTGTTATAATGTTGATGAGGGGTTTATTAATTTTCTTGAATGGAAATTCCCTTTTCTATTCTTTTTTTAACTCCATTTTAATTAACAGTTAGACATAATAATTTGTTTTTATTTCGGCTCATGAGTATTAATCCGTCGTCGAAACGGATTATGGTCATCGGCTGCAAAATAAAAACTAAATTTCTTTTCCATGCTTGAACTCTCCGGTCTTCCTCTAAAAGTTTTTAACGACCGCTATGCCTTAAAGGATGGCGAAGGCAAGCAGATTGAACGCGCGCCCGAAGAAATGTGGCGCCGCGTCGCTCATTTTATTGCCGGGGGAGAGAAAACCGAAGAGACGAAAAATTTTTGGGAAGAAAAATTTTATAACGCGCTGGAAGATTTCAAGTTTGTCCCAGGCGGACGGATTTTGTCCGGCGCCGGGACATCGGCCCAGCTCACTTTTTACAATTGTTTCGTGATTCCTTCGCCGGAAGACAGCCGCGGCGGCATTTTTGACAGCGTCAAATTGATGGTGGAAATTATGTCGCGGGGCGGGGGAGTGGGCGTTAATATCTCTACGCTTCGCCCGAAAGGAAATTATGTAAAAGGCGTCAATGGCACCGCTTCGGGCTCGGTTTCTTTCGGCGGATTATATTCTTACGCCACCGGCCTGATTACTCAAGGCGGCTCGCGCCGCGGGGCTTTGATGCTGATGTTAAACGACGACCATCCGGATATTGAAGATTTTATCACCGTCAAGCGCACCATGGGTTTGATTACGAATGCCAATTTGTCGGTTTGCGTTTCTGATCCTTTTATGGAAGCGGTGAAAGAAGACCGCGACTGGGAACTGAAATGGGGCGGCAAAGTGCATAAAACAGTCAAGGCGCGCGAATTATGGGATAAAATCTGCGAGTCGGCCTGGGCGTCGGGCGAGCCGGGTGTTGTTTTTACCGACCGCTACAATAAACAGTCAAACACCTGGTATTATGAAAAAATTATTTGCGTCAATCCCTGCGTTGCCGGCGATACGCGCGTTGCCACCGCGGATGGTCTTAAAACAATTAAGGAGCTATTTGAAAGTCAGAGTAAGGTCTCGGTTGTTTTAGATAGCCGTTTGAGCGGAGAACGTTTTTCTGCCGTGGAAAAAATTATTCAGTCCGGCGTAAAAAAAGTGTACAAATTAGAGACCAAGGAGGGATATGAAATAAAACTGACATATGACCATCGCGTACGCACGGATCAAGGATGGGTGGAAGCGGGGCATTTGAAGAATGGCGACAAAATCTTTTTATCCAATAACGGCGGAGGATTCGGAAAGGAAGGAGATGCCGAATGGGGGCGCGTTCTCGGCTGGTTTGTGGGCGACGGACATTTTAATGAGTCAAAAGATTTGGCGGTTTTATCTTTTTTTGGCGAAGAAAAGCGGGAACTCGCGCCGGTTTTTGCTAATTTTGTAAATCGGGCAATAAATCAAAGCGCCACAGTCGCCGAAAGGAGCGGACGCGTTTATACCGTTAGCGCTTGTTTGCTGACCAATCGCGACGAAGCGCGCGTTTCCTCAGAGCGATTGACGGCCCTGCTTTTTGATGCCGGCCTCGCAATCGGTGAAAAATTGAAAGTGCCGAAGTCCGTGTGGGAGGGTTCGGCTGATATGCAACGAGGTTTTTTGCAAGGTTTGTTTACGGCTGACGGCCATGTGGCGGGCACAATCCAAAAAGGCGTGAGCGCGCGCCTTTCATCCGTTTCAGTATCTTTGCTTAAAGAGGTGCAGCAATTGTTATTGAACTTTAAAATTGTGAGCAGTATTTACACCGAGCGACGGTCGGAAGGAGTGCGCGAACTTCCGAACGGCAAGGGCGGCTTAGCTCCGTATTTCTGCCAAGCCCAACACGACCTGGTTATCAGTCAGGATATGGTTGCTGTTTTTGCGGAACAGATAGGTTTTTTGTCGGAAGCGAAACAAACGAAATTAAACGACCTTTTGCAAGGATACCGGCGAGGTCCGTATGAAAAACAGTTTTTGGCAACCTTCAAAAATTTAGAATATCTTGGTGAAGAGATGGTCTACGATTTAGTTGAACCGAGCAGTCATTCTTTTTCGGCCAACGGCCTTGTCGTTCACAATTGCGGCGAACAGGGACTCGGCGCCTGGGGGGTGTGCAATTTGGGCGCGGTGAATCTTGCAAAATTTGAGCGGGACGGGAGGCTTGACTACGCGGCGCTCGGCGCCACCGTGCGGACGGCGACGCGATTTTTGGACAATGTGATTGACGCCACCTATTATATCTTTGAGGAAAATCGGACGGCCCAGATGCAAACCAGGCGCGTCGGTTTGGGGACAATGGGCCTGGCCGATCTTTTAATCAAGCTTAAAATCCGCTATGGCGGCAAGGAAGCGCTGGATTTGTGCGAGGAACTTTACCGGTTTATCCGCGATGAATCGTATGCGGCATCAATTGAAATCGCCGCGGAAAAAGGGGCTTTTCCGCGTTTTGACGCGGAAAAATATCTTGAAGGATGGTTCATTAAGCGTTTGCCGGAAAATTTACGCGAAGAAATCAGGAATAAGGGCATCAGGAATGCCGTGCTTCTGACGCAGGCGCCGACCGGCACCACCAGCATTCTGGCCGAGGCGTCTTCCGGTATTGAGCCGATTTATGATTTCGTCCTCACGCGCAAAGACCGGCTCGGCGAACACGAGGTGTATCACGCGCTGTATGAAGAATTTAAAACAAAATATTCAAACGAAAAATTGCCGGAATATTTCATCACCGCGAAACAGCTCACCCCGGAAGAGCACATCAGGATGCAGGCGGCGATTCAAAAATATGTTGATTCAAGCATTTCCAAAACAGTCAATGCTCCGAAGACGCATACGATTGAGCAGGTGAAAGAGCTTTACGCTCTGGCTTACGAACTCGGCTGCAAGGGCGCGACATATTTCAGAGACGGTTCGCGCGATGACGCGGTTTTGACTTCCAAAGAAGATGTTAAAAAATCGGAGGCGGAAGCCAAGACATTGGAAGCGTCGGCGGCAAAACAAGAGGCCTCGCCGCCGCCGTATGTTTTTTCGCCGAAACCAAGGCCGGAGATTGTTTCCGGAAGCACTTATAAAGTTAAAACAGGGTATGGCACGCTTTTTGTTACCGTTAATAATGACGAAGAGGGCAATCCCTTTGAAGTTTTCGCGACCATCGGTAAGACCGGCGGATTTTTTGCCGCCAAGTCAGAAGCGATTTGCCGCCTGATTTCGCTCGGACTGCGGAGCAGTATTCCGGCCGAGACGATCATTGACCAAATCAAGGGAATCAGGGGCCCGATGCCGTCGTGGGGAAAATACGGACAAATTCTTTCCATTCCGGACGCCATCGCCCATGTGATGCTTGAGCACATCCAAAAACCGCAGGCAAAATTGAATCTGGAGTTCAGGGAGCAGGGGATGGCCGGAACAATAAATCCCGTTAAAAATTTAATTTCTAACGGGATAAATCCGGAAACTTTGCCGGCCGCTTCGGCTGAACCGATGCTGGCGGCGCAAATCACCGGGCTCCATGTGCCGGAGCGCGATTATGTGCTGGCGGAAACGCCGCTCCGAACTTTCTCAATTGCCAATGTCGGCCACGCGCCGGAATGTCCGGAATGCGGCGGGATGCTTGTCTTCAAAGAGAGTTGTATGCTTTGTCCGGTGTGCGGATACTCAAAATGCGGTTGATATGCGCGAATATTTTTTAGATGCCAGATGAGCTCAATTGCACTACCAGTCCTCCGAAGCTTTAGCGTAGGAGAAGTTTGTGGGTACTCTAAGTGCGGAAAAGAGATGCGCCTGATGCCAACTATATAAAACCAAAAAAGACCGAGTGCTCGGTCTTTTTTGGTCGGGGTGAGAGGATTTGAATTGAAAAATGCCTCCTTAATCGGGGTGACCCCGCATTTGCGGGGCGGCCTCGTGTTCTCCGCCTAAATTTCGGGGTAGCCGGACTTGTCATGCCTACGGCAGATCCGCCTCGGGCGGAAACCGGCGACCTCTTGTTCCCCGCCCAACTTTTTAAAAATTGATCTGTTTTAATTAAGATCGCTCAACTCAATCGGGCTGGCGGGACTTGAACCCGCGGCCTCATCGTCCCGAACGATGCGCGCTACCAACTGCGCTACAGCCCGATTCAATTGAGTTTTAAAAAGTTGGGTGGGCGAGACCGAACAACGCGCGCTAGCTTCACCCGCCCAACTTTTTGATATCGCTTTGCCTGTAATTCCGCGCAGCGTGTTCATGGAATCTTAATATTATAGATATCTTATTCAAAAAGTTAGGCGGGCACACCCCGATTAAGGAGGCATTTTTGTCGCCGCAGATTATACCGAAATTCGTTAAACCCATTATATGATAGCTTTTTTTCAGAATTTTGTAAAGCATTGTCCGAAAAGGCCAAAAGAGGTAAAATATATATGTGACAAAATAAACCCGACCCCGCAGCAAGCTGGCGGGGTATCCGGGCGAGTTTTTTATGAGATGTGTCGACTCCGCCGACATATATTTTTATGGCCTCCATCCGCCCTGATGGCCCGCCGCGGCGGGGACGGTATTATGGCCACGTAATAAATTTAATTTTTTCCCCTGATTGTAAGATGAAAAAAATTTTAATCATCATCAGTACCATTATCGTCATCGTCGCCGCGATTTTTGCCGGCCGTTTTTATTGGCGGAATCTTCGTGGGATAAAACCGGCAATCGCGCCCCCGTCAGCCGACATTTCTAAAATCATCAACACGACCGGTATGCCGCTTAATCTGCCGCCGGGCTGGCAAATCTCAATCTTTGCCAAAGATTTAGTGAATCCGCGGGTAATGATTAAAGATGGCGCCGGTCATTTGCTCGTGAGCGTGCCGTCGGAAGGCCGAGTTGTGGCGATAGAAGAAGATGGCGGCATAAAGTCATTGGCTGAAAATTTGAATCAGCCGCACGGTTTGGCGCTTCTGTGTAAAGATGAATGTAGGTTGTATATTGCCGAAACTGACAAAATCAACGCCTATGATTATGACGGCGAGAATTTGTCGCTATCCAATAAACAAAAGCTCGCCGATCTTCCGGGCGGCGGAAATCATTTTACCAGGACGCTTGGGTTCGGCCCCAATGGGCGCTTATATGTTTCTATCGGTTCTGATTGCAATGTTTGTAATGAATCAGACGCGCGCCGCGCGAAAATTTATTCAATGAATCCCGACGGTAGTGATTTTAAGGAAGTGGCCCGGGGATTACGGAATTCGGTTTTTTTTATCTGGGACGACGCGGGAAGAATGTTGGCCACGGAAATGGGGCGCGATCTTTTGGGTGACGACACGCCGTCGGATGAAATTAATATTATTGAAGAGGGAAAAAATTACGGCTGGCCGATTTGCTACGGCCAAAATGTTCACGATACGGATTTTGATAAAAATACTTATATCCGCAATCCCTGTATGACGCCGTTTGAAACGCCGAGTTTCATTGACATCCCGGCGCATTCGGCTCCGCTCGGTTTGGCATTCTCGCCGGCCGATGGCTGGCCGGAGGAATATGCCGGCAATCTTTTTGTCGCCTACCACGGCTCATGGAACCGGAGCGCGCCGACCGGATATAAAATTGTCCGTTATAAATTTGACGCCGCGGGCAATCCTCTGCCGGCCGAGGACTTTATTACCGGCTGGCTTAAAGATGATGGCGGTGTTTACGGCCGGCCGGTTGATATTTTAGCCGAGCCTTATGGCGTGATATATATTTCCGATGACAAGGCCGGCGTAATTTATCGGGTTGATTATATGGGAATTTAGGGGGGTGAATCAAAAAAGAGCGGATTTTACCCCGTTAGAAACTCGCCGCAAAAAGTTATAAAATTTTTTGTTTTTACGAATCATTTGTTAATAAAAGCAGCTGCAGAGAGCAGCTCTATTTTTAAATCGAGATAAGCTTCTAACGGGGTTTACATCCACTCTTTTTTTAATTCCTGAAATTTATTTTGTTTAACGCTCTCGCGGATTTGCTCCATTAATCGCAGAAAAAATCTCAAATTATGAATTGTCGCCAAACGATAGGCAAGTAATTCCTTGGCGCGAAAGAGATGGTTCAAGTAAGCGCGGGTAAAATTTTTACAAGCGTGGCAATCGCAAGTGGAATCTATCGGCTTTTCGTCTAATTTATATTCGGCATTGGTAATATTCAGACGCCATCGTCCCCCTCCTTTTCCAAAGGAGGGCTGGGGTAGATTTTTCGCGTCGCGTGAAAAAAGCGTGCCGTTTCTTGCCATCCGGGTAGGGGAGACGCAATCAAACATATCCACGCCGCGTTCCACGACGGTAAACAAATCCTCCGGCGCGAACCCGACACCCATCGTGTAGCGGGGTTTGTCTTCCGGTAGCTCCGGTTCAATCCAATCCAAAATTTGCGCCGTCAGCGGCATATTGAAACCGGTTGATTCTCCGCCGATGGCAATTCCGTCAAACGGCAATGAGGTGATAAATTTCGCGCTCTCGCGGCGCAAGTCCTCAAATTTAGAACCCTGGATGATACCAAATAAAAATTGTTGATAAGGGTTTTTATGTTTGGGATTTTGATGCGCCGCAAGGCTCCGCTCGGCCCAGCGGTGCGTCCGGTTCATGGCAGCAACAACCTCGTCGCGGGAAGCGTCATCAGAAGTGCACTGGTCAAAGGCCATAATAATATCCGCGCCCAAAAGATGCTCTAGATAAACCGCTGATTCCGGCGTAAAGCGGCGTTCACTGCCGTCAATATGCGAGCGAAAAGTGACGCCATCTTCGTCAATTTCAACCAATTTACCCTGAACAAAATTTGTGTTCAATTGATTATTCTCCCCCTGCCCGAGGGGGAGCGAGAGGGGGTGGGAGCAATCGCTCTTATTGTGCGCCAATGAGAATACCTGAAAACCGCCGCTATCGGTTAAAATCGGTTTATCCCAGCTCATAAACTTATGCAAACCGCCGAGTTTTGCCACCGTTTCCGCGCCTGGCCGAAGTTCCAAGTGATAGTTATTTGCGAGGATTATTTGCGCGCCGATTGCGTTCAAATCCGCGGGGTCCAATGCTTTAACCGTCGCCTGTGTTCCCACGGGCATAAAAACCGGGGTTTCAATGTCCCCGTGTTCCGTATGGATAACGCCGGCCCTTGCCCGGCCGTCTTTGTGTTGTAGTTCAAAAAATGACATATTTGGATTAATTGTAGAGACGCAAAATTTTGCGTCTTTACGGTAGATTTATATCACTTTTTATATCCCCGGTCAAGTCAGTCAGGGGCAAAATATTTTTACTTTCATACTGTAAAGGAAGAAAGTATTTACTGCTATACTTATAAGTATAGCAGTAAAGTTTATTTGTAAAAGAAAAAGCTCCGAATTTTTCGAGCGGAAAAATTTGTCAAACTCCCTAAGGCAATGTAAAATGTCATTATGAACAGGATTATCATTTTAGCCGTATTTTTGCTGATTTTTCTCGGCGCCGGATGCAAACCGCCGGATTTTTTGAGCCGCGTTTATGAAACTAAGGCCACCACGATAACTGCCGTCTACGCGCCGCCGGAAGATGTCGGACTATCCGAAAAACCGCAAAACGCGGCGCCCGAAACGCCAAAACACATTGTTTTGCCGGAGGTTGTCCGCGGAATTTATTTAACATCATACACGGTTGTCGGCGCGCAAATGGAAAAAATTATTGCCGGCTCAAAAGAGGCGAGGATTAACGCCTTTGTAATTGACCTTAAAGATTACAAGGGTTATCCGGCGTTTGAAATTTCGGACATTGGCGATCTTTCGCCCAAAAAACCGTATTTTAAAATTGACGAGATTGTTTCCAGATTTCATAAAGAAGGATTTTATTTGATTGCCCGCATTCCGGTTTTTCAAGATACCTATCTCGCCGAAAAAAGGCCGAAACTGGCTTTAAAAAACGCCGGCGGAACGATTTGGCGCGACAACAAAGGGTTGGCCTGGGTGGATCCGGCCGCCCGCGAAGTGTGGAATTATAATTTGCAAATCGCCAAACTGGCGTATGCGGCCGGTTTTGATGAAATCCAATTTGATTACATCCGTTTTGCGACCGACGGCGCGACCGACAAAATCGTTTTTCCATTTTATAAAAATAACGCGCCAAAAGCGGAAACAATCAAATTATTTTTTCAATTTTTGGATCGCGAGCTCCGGCAAAAGGGCGCGCCGATTTCCGCGGATTTGTTCGGCATTACCTTTTGGAGCGATTACGATTATAATATCGGGCAAAAATATCTGGACGCGATGGCGAATTTTGATTTTGTCTCGCCGATGGTTTATCCCTCGCATTTTCCGGCAAATTTCCGCGGGTATAAAAATCCGGCGGAAAATCCTTACGAAATTATTAAAATGAGCATGGAAAGCGGTTTGGCGCTGGCCAAGAAAAATGTCACCAGCACCCCGGAATACATAAAGAAAACATTGGGCAAATTCAGGCCATGGTTCCAGGCATTTAATTTAGGAGCCGTGTATGACGAAAAGAAAATTGTTGACCAAATCCGCGGCGCCTGCGATGCCGGCGCAACACCAGGTTGGCTTTTCTGGAACGCGCGGAACGTGTATAATTTTAAAGCGTTAGGCGCAAAACAGACATGTTATTAATTGTTACATTGTTAAATTGTTGAATTGTTATTCCAAATAGCAATGTAACAATGTGACAATTTAACAATTTTTGTATGAAAGTAGGATATTTTGTTTTGATTATAATGATTTTAATTTTCTTCGGCGTCGGATGCAAAACGACCCGTCCGCCTTCGGTTGGCGAGCTGGCGGCAAATCCGCGGCTGATTCTGCCGCCGGAAGAAGAAAAAACTATGACCGAAGAACCACAGACCATGGAATTCGTCCCGCGTCCCCTCGGGATTTTGCCGGATAAAGAAATTCAAAATAAAATCGCGCGGATTAAAACGGATTACGGCGACATCGTCTTTGCGCTTTTTCCGGACGAAGCGCCGCTCGCGGTTAGTAACTTCGTTTATCTTGCCAATCAGGGATTTTATAACGGCCTTGCCTTTCACCGCGTTGAGCCGGATTTTGTCATCCAGGGTGGCGATCCTTTGGGCAATGGCGCCGGCGGTCCGGGATATTCTTTTACGGATGAACCTGTGATGCGCGACTATCTTGAGGGCATTGTCGCGATGGCCAATTCCGGGCCAAATACCAATGGCAGTCAATTTTTTATCATGCTAAAAGACACCCCGCAATTGCCAAAACTTTATACAATTTTCGGCAAAGTAATCTCCGGGATGGAATTCGTCAAATCCATCAAAGTCGGCGATAAGATGATTAAGGTTGCGGTTGAAGACACAAAATAATCCGCCTTCCCCCTTTCAGAAAAGGGGGACCGAGGGGGATTTTAAAAAACGATACGGCCATTGACATCGGCCGTGTTCTGTTTTAGAGTATGTGTAGGAGTTGTTCTTTTTCGCCCCGCGTGGGGCAAAGGAGGGCGGGATGCCAAAACACCGCGATACGAAGAAGGTTAAGAATCGTAGCAAGCCGTTTGCGCGGCTTTACAATTTATTTGTACCATTCGTCAAGCCCATTGTAGCGCTTAAATTCGCGGGAGAAATACGACACATAACCGTCAAAATAGACCGCACTTCTCTAAAAAAAATAAGGCAAGAAATGGCGGATTTAGACGACCAAGTACAAGAAAAACTGGAATCTTTTTTGACAGGAGATCCCAAGTTGATACTTACCGTCAAAGAAGTGGCGGAAGAGGTGGACAAAGAAACGGAATTGGAAACTTCTCATATTCTGGCAAGTTGGTTAGGATGTTTATATATAGTAGGGAAACCAACCGGTAAATTAGCCACCACTCAACTCGACGATTCTATGTGGCCAATCGGTCAATTCCAGTCTGAGAAAGAAATGATGGTTGCGAGCTTAGTGATCAACTACGAGGACATGCGATCAATCTTCCAAGCCGTCAAGCGTTCGCTCCCCGCGGGCAAGACATTACCCGATGCCGCGGTGGAATATCTCAAACTTGTGGGCATTGAGGTCATCGCGTAGTCCCTGTCTCCGACACTCTGTCGGAGATTTTTTTGTTTTTTTACGGCGGAAGTGATAAACTGGTGGAGAAAATAAACTCCTCCCCTTGGTACTTCCATTTCGAGCGAGCGAGGAAATGGAAAGGCGGGGTGGGGTGAAATTAAATGCCCCCCATTAACTTTGAACAAGAACTCAATCCCGAACAATTAAAAGTCATCCGCGAAGGCGACGGCCCATGTTTGGTTTTGGCCGGAGCCGGGAGCGGAAAAACGCGGACGATTGTCTATCGGATGGCGTATTTGTTGGAGCAGGGGATTGCTCCGGAAAAGATTTTGCTTCTAACTTTCACCAACAAGGCGGCCAATGAAATGCTCTCGCGCGTGGAGGCCCTGACCGGCGTGAACGCGCGGATACTTTGGGGCGGGACTTTCCACGGCGTCGCTAATCGCTTTTTGCGGCGCTTTGCGTCCGCAATCGGCTTCAAGTCCAATTTTAATATTATGGATGAGGATGACGCGCATAGTTTAATCAAGGCCTGCGTCAAAGAAACCGGCGCCGCGGCAGTGCACGGTCGCTTTCCATCGCCGGCGGTCATCAAGGGGATATTAAGCTTTGCCGTCAATAGCCGGATAACAGTTGAAGATTCGCTGGAACAAAAAAGTCCCGGATTATTTCGTTTTTCGCAGGAAATAAAAGATATCGGGGAATTATACAACAAAAAGAAACTCGCCGGGCATCTAATGGACTTTGACGATCTGCTTTTGAATCTGGTAAAGATTTTACGCGAAAACGCCGATATCCGCGACCGGCTGAAACGCCATTTTGAATATATTTTAATTGACGAGTATCAGGATACTAATCCTTTGCAGGCGGAGATGATTTCGCTTTTGGCGCCGGAGAGTAAAAATATTTTGGTGGTCGGCGATGACGCGCAGAGCATTTATTCTTTTCGCGCCGCGACGGTGCAAAATATCTTAAAGTTTCCGAAGATTTATCTGGGGACGAAAATTTTTCGGTTGGAAACCAACTATCGTTCGACGCCGGATATTCTGGATTTGGCCAATGATGTCATCTCAAAAAATTTGGCGCAGTTTCCAAAAGATTTAAGAAGCGTCCAGAAAAATTTTGAGAAACCTGTTTTGCACATCGCGCCGTCGGCCGAGGAGGAAGCCAAATTTATCGTTAAAAAAATTTCCGCGCTGCTGGACGCCGGCATAAATCCGCGGAATATTGCCGCGCTTTTTCGCGCCGCTCATCATTCGCAGGCGCTGGAATTTGAACTGGGACGGCGGGGGATTGCTTACGAATACCGCGGCGGCGTCCGTTTTTTTGAACGCGCGCACATTAAAGATGTTTTGGCGTATCTTCGCATTTTTAATCAACCGGCGGACGAGGCGGCTTGGCGGCGAATTTTAATCATCCATCAGGGCATCGGCGAGACGACGGCCGATAAAATCTTCAACGAAGCGCGCGGTTTTGATTCAATCGGAAGAATTATTGACCATCAGTTCGCGTTTAATCTTCCGGAACGGGCGCGGCTTGGCTGGCAGGAATTTAAATCGGTCATCGGGAAACTTTTGGAATATCACGGTCAAAATCCGGCGGAATTAGTGAAGGCGCTGGCAAATTCAAATTACCGTGATTATCTTGCCGCGGAACACGAAAATAGCGACGACCGACTGGAGGATATCGGTCAGCTCGCGGTTTTTGCTGAAAAATACGACACCCTCACCGATTTTTTAGCCGAAGCGATATTATATGAAGGGTATCAAGCGCGCGCGGCCAATTCCACCGACGGCCAAAGGATTGTGCTCTCCACCATCCACCAGGCCAAGGGTTTGGAATGGGATGCGGTTTTTGTCATCAACTTGGTTGACGGCGGATTTCCAAATCAGCGCGCAATGATGGAGGATGGGGGATTGGAAGAAGAACGCCGATTGTTTTATGTCGCCGTCACCCGCGCCAAAAGAAATTTGTTTTTAACTTACCCTGAAACCGCGCGGATGGGCGGCCTGTCTTGGAACACGCCCTCGATGTTTCTAAGTGAAATTGATGAAAGTCTTTTGGCGGAAAATATCTCAAAAATTACCGATGACGCTGAATATGTTGACGAGGACGCCCTGCCCTCCGAAGCTTTAGCGAAGGAGGGGCCGATTGAGAAAGACTGGAAAAAACGCAGTTTCCTCCGGAGCATTGATGAGCTATGATTTTTTACCACGAACAATCTCTTCTCTAATTCGCGCGCCTGCCCGCCGTAGCTTCCTGACCATCCGAAGCTTGAGCGTAGGAGGTTAGCGGAGGAGGGAATAGGCGAATAGTAAGGTGATATAATATCATCATGGACAAAATCTATTCCGTTTCCGAATTTATTGATGCCGCGAATGAGCTTTTGGCTTTTGAAGTTTGGATTGAGGGAGAAGTGAGCGGTTTTAATATCTCCCAAAACAAGTGGGTATTTTTTGATTTGAAAGACAAGGAGGGCGCGAAAGTCGGCTGTTTTATGGGCGCCTGGACGCTCCGCGAGGCAATTGAAGACGGAATGAAAATTCGCGTCCGTGGCGTACCGAAACTTTACGGCAAAACCGGCCGTTTCAGCATTACTGTGCAAGAAATTCAGCTTGTCGGCGAGGGCGCGCTTCACCGGGCGTTTGAACTTTTGAAAGCAAAGCTGGAAAAAGAAGGGCTTTTCGCGCCGGAGAGAAAAAGAAAACTTCCTCGGTTTCCGGCGCGTCTTGGGCTTATAACTTCGCGCGAGGCCGCGGCCTACACCGATTTTATGCGCATCTTAAATAACCGCTGGAGCGGGCTTGAAATCAATTTTTTTCATACGCAAGTTCAAGGGAAAGAAGCAGCGCCGCAGCTTGTTTTGGCGATCAATTATTTTAATAAGGAAATGCCGAATTTGGATGTTTTGGTCATCACCCGCGGCGGGGGCGGTCTTGATGATTTGGCGGCTTTTAATTCCGAGGAAGTGGCGCGGGCGATTTTTGCATCCAAAATTCCGACACTGGTCGGCATCGGCCATGAGCGGGATGAAACCTTGTCTGATTATGCGGCTGATGTCCGCGCTTCCACGCCTTCAAACGCCGCCGAGCGGCTGACGCCCGACCGCGCGGAGATTCTTGCGTCGCTGGAGCATTGCGTCCATCTCTTGGAACAGGAGATGGAGATGAAAATAAAAAACGCGCAAAATAGAGTTCACGATGCCGGAATAATTTTTGAACGCTCGCTTGGAGAAAGAAAGCGCCGATTGGACGCCGCCAAAAATAATATGATAATGTTAATAAATCGGCTGATTGATAAAACAACAACTCGCCTTGATTTTATGATGCGCGCGCTCAAAAATCTTAATCCGGAGAACATTCTTGACCGCGGCTTCTCTATTGTTTTTAAAAATGGTAAAATAATTAAAGACGCGGGCACGGTCGCTCCCGGCGATATTTTGAATGTAAAATTATCAAAAGGACGCGTTAGATCCAAGGTAATCTGACCACAGATCTTACTTTCACAGATTCCACAGATTTGGTTCTGTGCTATCTGTGTTTAAAAATCTGTGGTGGTATCCCCATGCATAAAGACGCAAAAAAATTCAATTTCGGCGAGGCGTTCGGCGAGTTGGAAAGAATCGTTGAGGAGTTTGAACGCGATGATGCTGATTTGGAAAAATCACTGAAAGAATTTGAACACGGGCTGGCGTTGGCGCAAAAATGCAAGGAGCGACTTTCGGAAATTGAAAATAAAGTCAAAGAAATTAAAGCCAAGTTCGGGGAGGCGATTGGCAGGTAATTATGGATGAAATAAAGCATTATATCTCGGCCGAAGGACTGCAGAAACTGAAAGACGAGCTGGAGCATCTCAAAAAAGTCGTCCGCCATGAAATCATTCAAAAAATAGTGGAAGCCAAGGCCTTTGGTGATCTTTCGGAGAATGCGGCGTATGCCGAAGCGCGGGAACAGCAGGCTTTTGTTGAGATCCGTATTTTTGAATTGGAGGATTTAATTAAAAAAGCCGTCATCATTCATAAAAAATCCGGAGACATGGTTACTGTCGGGGCGAGTATAAAAATTGAGGGAAACGGAAAAATTAAAGAATATAAAATTGTCGGCCAAAATGAAGCCGCTCCCGCCAACGGTCTTATTTCAAATGAATCGCCGCTCGGTCGGGCATTTTTGGGGCATAAGACCGGAGATGAAGTGGCGGTGGAAACTCCGGCCGGAAAAATAGTATATAAAATATTGACTGTATTTTAATCTGAGGAGGCGGTTCAGTTAAATTAAAGATATGAACAAAAACGCAAAAATGGTTGTTCTTTTTATGGGCAAGCCCGGATCAGGAAAAGGAACGCAGGCGGAAGTTTTGGCGGAAAAATACGGACTCGCGCACTTTAATACCGGCGAAGTAATTCGCCACCGGATCGCCAATCCGAAAACTGACGAAGATCGCCGTGAAAAATCAATTTACGAATCGGGAAAACTCAACACTTTTGAATGGGTGGCCGCGCTGGTAACGGAAAAAGCGCACGAATACGCCGTGACCGGGCAGGGGATAGTTTTTTCCGGCTCGCCGCGCTCGCTTTACGAAGCCGAGCGGCTGATTCCGCAGCTTTTTCGCGATTACGGCAAAGAAAAAGTTGCCGCGATTCTTCTTGATGTTGATGATCATCACGCCGTGAGCAGAAATACCGGTCGTCTGACTTGCGACAAATGCGGCCAGACGATGACGGTGGCGCCGGAAAATCTTGAGAAGATGAAGGGCTCACCCTGCACAAAATGCGCCGGGCGTTTAATTCAGCGCGCGATAGACACCGCGGAAAAGATTATGGAGAAAAGATTGCCGGATTACTGCCAAAACACGATTCCGGCGATTGAATTTATGCGCGCCGAAGGTATTTTGCGCGAGCTCGACGGCCGTCAAACCGTTGCTGAAGTAACCGAAAAAGTGGCTGAAATCATTGATCCGATTGCCAAAAAATAATTCCAAAATCAGTTCAAAAGCCGCTATCTGGCGGCTTTTATATTTTGACAAAGTTCACGGATTAGCTTAAAATTATTATATATTAGAACTCGTAGCGATTTTTTCACTTAGCGCCTTTCAAAGCCGACTAAAATCGGGTAATGATATTATATTGTTGCTCAGCTTCCCAGAGGGGGAGCCCTTGGCTTAGCTGGCTTAAATTTAAAGTCCGACGACTCACTGTAAATTAAAAACTAAATGATCCTTATGATAAAATTATCCGACGAAGAAAAAATCCGTCTTGAAAAACTTAAAACAATCCGCGCCCTCGGAGTCGATCCCTATCCGGCAAAGTCAACGCGGACGCGCAAAATCCGCGAGGTTGTTGAAGAATTCAAGGAACTGGAAAAAGACGGAAAAAAAATCATTTTAACCGGCCGGCTCCGGAGCATCCGCGCCCATGGGGCGCTTACTTTCGCGCACCTTGAGGACGAATCGGAAAAAATCCAACTGGCTTTGAAACGCGACGAGGTTGGCGCGAAAAAATATGCTTTTTTTGGGGACTTGATTGACATTGGCGATTTTGTGGAAGTAAGGGGCGGGCTATTTTTAACCCACAAGGGAGAAAAAACCGTGCTGGTGAAAGATTTTACGCTTCTTTCCAAGTCACTCACTCCGCTTCCGGAAAAATGGCACGGCCTAACTGACACGGAAATCAGGTTTCGCAAAAGATATTTGGATTTGATTTCCAATCCGGAGGTGAAACTGATTTTTGCGCGACGGAGCGCGATTGTCCGCGCCATCCGCGAATTTTTTGACGCGCGAGGATTTTTGGAAGTGGAAACGCCGATTTTACAGCCGATTCCCGGCGGAGCGAACGCGCGGCCATTTGTCACGCGCCACAACGCGCTGGATATTGATATGTATTTGCGAATCGCCCCAGAATTATATCTAAAGAGATTGATTGTCGGCGGTATGGAGCGCGTTTATGAAATTGCCCGGTGTTTCAGAAACGAGGGGATTGATCATCTTCACAACCCGGAATTTACGCAGATTGAGTTTTATCAGGCCTACGCGGACTATGAAGATTTGATGAAGTTGACCGAGGAGCTCTTGCCGTATTTGGCAAAAAAAGTTTTGGGCGGGACCAAATGTGTTTATGACAAAAACGAGATAGATTTTGCGCCGCCGTACCTGCGGGTTACTTTCTCCGACGCAATCAAAAAATACGCCAAAATTGATATTGAAGAATATCCAACCCGCGACCAACTGGCGAAAAAGGCCAAAGCGCTTGGAGTTGATGTCGCAAAAGGGGATAGCCACGGCCGGATAATGGATGAGCTGTACAAAAAATTTGTTCGTCCCAATTTAATCCAGCCGACCTTTATTATCAATCATCCGCCGGAACTCTCGCCGCTCGCGAAAAAAATACCGGACAGTCCAAAATATGTGGAGCGTTTCCAGCTGGTCTTGGGCGGGGGAATTGAGCTCTGTAATGCTTTTTCTGAATTAAATGACCCGCTGGAGCAGGAAGAACGCTTTGCCGAACAGGAAAAAGCCCGCGAATCCGGGGATATTGAGGCGCAACGGATGGATACGGATTTTCTTGACGCCCTCCGCGCCGGCATGCCGCCAACGGCCGGATTCGGCATGGGCATTGACCGTTTGACTATGATTCTCACCAATTCTCACAGCGTAAAAGAAGTAATTTTGTTTCCGACTCTGAAGCCGGAGAAATAACTATTACCAAGAGTCATGAGTATGCCAATGGACTATATCTGCCTAATTGGATATAATTGGATATAGTTGATATATCCAATTAAAAATATGCCAAAAAGAAGTCAAAAACCAACGGAAAAACACTCGCCTCCGGATAATTTTTCAAAACGGATAGAACAGCTTCCGTCTATTCTTGTTTCTAAAATCGCCAAAATTGACGAATTAAAAGGACGCTGGATAACCGGCGCTCGTCTAAGCCCGCAGGTTTTGGGACGATTGAAACGATCGGTTTTGATTACCTCAACTGGCGCTTCCACGCGTATTGAAGGATCTCGCCTTTCCGATGAAGATATTGAAAAACTGATGCGCGGCATTAATATTCAAAAATTTACCAGCCGCGACAAGCAAGAGGTGCGGGGATATTATGAATTATTAGAAAATGTTTTTAATTCGTGGGAGAGCATCAAATTGAGCGAAAGCGCAATCAAGCATTTTCATCAAGAACTTTTGAAGTATGTAGAAAAGGATGAAAGACATCGGGGCGAATACAAAAAGGGTGAAAATAAAGTGCATATGATAGATGCGGCGGGTCAATCAGTCGGTATTCTTTTTGATACCGCGCCGGCGTATCTCACCCCCAGCCAAATGCGCGATTTGGTTGAATGGACACAAAAAGCATTGGGGGAAAATAAGCGCCATCCATTGTTGGTGATTGGAAATTTTTTAGTTGAATTTTTAAAAATTCATCCTTTTACCGATGGAAACGGACGACTATCCCGCGTACTGACAAATCTATTGTTGCTTAAAGCCGGATATGCATATATACCCTATGTTTCCCATGAAAAATTAGTTGAGGAAAATAAACCCGATTATTATATCGCCTTGCGCCGCAGTCAAAAATCCATGGGCGTGAAAAATGAGAATATTATTGATTGGCTCGATTTCTTTTTGAGTATTGTTCTAAAACAATCGCAAATCGCCGTGGAATTATTATCTAAGGAAAACATAGAAAAAATTCTGTCCGAAAAACAACTGATGGTTTGGCGATACATTGAAAAAATAAAAGAAACAAGCACGGGTAATATCGCGGAAAATACCAAAATATCGAGACCGACCGTAAAACAAGCCCTTGAAGTATTGCTGAAACTTAAAAAGATTGAACGAATTGGATTGGGGAGAACCACAAGATACAGAAAACTTTAAGGAATAAAATCCGACAAATTTAGTTTTTATTATGTTCTGGTTCTTAATCGCCGCGGTAATTTTAATGTGGGGCGTTTGGGGGCTATCAGAAAAAATGGCCCTGTTTCATGGTAATCCATGGCAAACGCTTTTTGCATTTTTAACCGTTTCCGCGCTGGCATTTATGCCGGTCGCCGCATTTTTTCTGTATAAATTGCACGGCCGAGAAGGATTTCAGATATCAAAATGGGTCTGGCTTTGGGCGCTTGTTGCCGTTGCTACTAATGGTTTGGCGGTGATCGCTTTCCGTTATGCCCTGCTTCGCGAAGGCGCCGGAATGGTTGTGGCGCTCACGGCCGCTTATCCAATCGTCACGGCGGTTCTCTCAACAATCTTCTTAAAAGAATCGCTGGGTTGGGTCGGATATCTCGGAATTATCATTACTATCTTCGGAGTATATCTTATCAGCTTAAAAGCTTAATTCAGGATAACACGAATGGGCCTCGTGGCCCCGCGAATAACACGAATTTATATTAGTGTTATCCGTGGGCGCGCGAGCGCCATTGGTGAAATCCAAAATACATTTTTATATGATTGATATCAAGTTTATCAGAGAGAACCCCGAAGTTGTAAAGAGAGGGTTAAAAAATAAAGGCGCCAATATTGATTTGGACGAAGTTTTGCGTTTGGACGCGACCAAACGCGAACTGGCGAAAAAGGTTGACGATTACCGCGCTTTCAAAAATAATTTTTCCAAAAAAATTGTTCAGGTTAACGCGGAAGAAAAAGCCAAACTATTGGCTGACATGAAAGAGTTTGACCGCGACAATGATAAGCTGGACGGCAAGTTGAAAGAAGCTAATGAAAAATTACAGGCGCTTTTGCGTCTGATTCCGAATCTGCCGAAAGATGATGTGATTGTCGGAAAAGATGGCAGCGATAATAAAGTTTTGCGTACCGTGGGATCGCCGCCAAAGTTTAAGTTCGAGCCGATGGACTATATGGAGCTTGGAGGAAGATTGGATATTATTGATACGGCTCGCGCCGCCAAAGTTTCCGGTTCACGGTTTGGTTACATCAAGGGTGATTTGGCGATGATGGAATTTGCGATTGTTCAGTATGTTTTGCATACGCTCCGAAAATACAAATTTTCACCGGTTGTTCCGCCGGTAATGATTAGCAAAAAATCAATGGGCGCCATGGGCTATCTGGACAGGGGAGCGGATGAAATTTATAAAACTCAAGATGATTTGTATCTCGTCGGAACATCGGAGCAATCCGTCGGTCCGATGCATATGGATGAAATTATTGACGAAAAAGACCTGCCGCTCCGCTATATCGCTTTTTCAACTTGTTTTCGCCGCGAAGCCGGTTCTTACGGCAAGGATACGCGCGGCATTTTGCGCGTGCATCAGTTTGACAAGCTGGAAATGTTTTCTTTTACTGCGCCCGAGGAATCCGACAAAGAACATAAATTTTTGCTCGCAATGGAAGAAAAACTGATGAAGGGCCTAAAACTGCCTTATCAAGTGGTTAATATCTGTAGCGGCGATTTGGGCGATCCGGCGGCCAGAAAGTGGGATATAGAAACATGGATTCCGTCAGAAGGGAAGTACCGTGAAACGCATTCCACTTCAACCTGTACCGATTACCAGGCGAGACGGCTTAATATCAAGATGCGAAGAAAAGACGGAAAAACGGAGCTTCTGCATACCTTAAACGGCACGGCTTTCGCCATCGGCCGCATTTTGATTGCCATTATTGAGAATTACCAGCAAAAAGACGGTTCCATAAAAGTTCCCGCGGTATTGCAAAAATACTGCGGGTTCAAAAACATCGTGTCCAAAAAATAATCATTATCTATCAATGTTTATTATAGAGACGCATAATGATGCGTCTCTACTTTATCAAAATGCGCTATATTCGGCCAGGGAAAAAAATAAAAAATTTCAAGGAATTCCGTCATCCGCGCGAATTTGAAAACCCCTTTTTTAAAAAGAAAAACTCTTTTAATTCTTCCCGACGCGGAGTTCGTCTTAAAATAGATTTTATTTTGTTGTTTTTGGCGCTCGGCGGCTGGATTTACTTTTTGTTTTTCTCGTCGTATTTTTCCGTGATTGATATTGCCGTCTCCGGAAATAAAGAGCTGACTAAAAAAAGTTTGGAGGACTATTTAACGCGTAGCTATAATAAAAATATTTTTTTTCTAAATACCGCGAAAATATCTTTCGGAATGACGGATAATTTTATCTTAAAGGGCGCTGATATTAAAAAAATATATCCCCGCGCGCTCGTGGTTAATGTTGTTGAACGAAATCCGGAATATGCGATATTTTATGAAAAGCGTTTTGCTCTGATGGATGGGGAGGGGGTTGCCTTCAAGGAATTGAAGGATTTGTCATCTTTTTACAATGCCAGTTCTACGCCCGGGGCGGCCGATATTTTTAAGGAATATGAGGATTTGAAAAGCGGCTATCAGTTTTTGATGTTTTCCACCCCCGCCAGAGGCGGAAAAGGCGGAAATTTCAATACTGGCGGCAACAACCGCGGCGCGGAGATATATAAACAAAAATTTTTGTCCGAATTAAAAAAAACTTACGGCGTGGAGAAAATTTCCGAGGACTTCAAAATAAAATATATTACCATAAAAGGCGAAAATGACCCCAAAATTATCATAACTTTACTGAACAATATAGAAGTATATTTTGATTTGGATCTTGATGTTCCAACGCAAATAAATCATTTACAGGTATTATATGCTGAAAAGCTTAATAAGATGATGAGCAGCTTAAAATATATTGACCTTAGATTCGGAGAGAAGATATACTTTAAGTAGTATAAAAAAAGTGGTAGTCGTCGCTTGTAGAGACGCAATGCATTGCGTCTCTACAATATTCAAAACAGGCCTCAAAAGAGGCCTGTTTTGAATAGGGAAGCTGGACATTTTGGCCAAAGACGCTTAATTGCCGAGCTAACGATTTATCCTATCTTGCGTCGCACAATGTATCTTATGCGACGCATAAGAATAAAAAATTACGGCAGAGGGATATCCTATTACTCTTTAATTAAACAAAAAAAATCGCCAAACATGGCGGTTATTATCTTTTTCTCATTTAGGACCCGATCAACTCCTCTGTAAAAACAATAATCTTCTTTTTTGGACAGGTCTCTACTGTCCTCGTAATTCTTATCAGTTTGAAGCCGTTACAGAACTCAGAAAAAAGCCGCTTATAGCTCTTAAATGTAGCTAAGGCGGCATTAGCGGTCTTTGACTTTAAGCTTTCACGGCAGGTCTCGGGCGTAAATGGCGGCCGATCATTATATATATATAGACACTTATATCTAATCTCATAATGTACGGTCTTTTTTGTCCGTTTCTTCTGCGGCATTTTTTGCCTCCTCGAATGATCTATCCAAATCTTATCATGAGTCGCTATCCGTGTCAAGAGTAGATTAGATTTACTATGCGTCGCAAAATATATTGATAAAAAACCGCAAATCATAGTTTTATTCGTACGAATAAAACTATGATTTGAAAAACATTAATAGATACTCACTAAATAATCCAGCGGATTTACCGGCGTATTGCTTTTTCGGACTTCAAGATGCAGATGCGGCCCTGTGCTCAAATTTCCCGCTCCCCTGGTTCTGGGCGTGCCGCCGGAAAGACCGATTACTTGTCCGCGTTCAACCAATTGATCATTTTTAACATCAATGCGCGAAACATGTCCGTAAACCGTGATGGTGTTATCAAAATGGATCAAAATTATATAGCTATAACCCATTCCCGCATCGCGCGCTTTGACGACATATCCCGGGGCCGCGGCTTTAACCGGCGTGCCCTGCGGAGCGCGGATGTCAATTCCCGGATGCTCAAAGATATATCTAAAAGGATATTCCGGATCATAAAAATATGTGGAAATGCCTTTTTTGGGATCAACCGGCCAACTTAAAATAACCGCTTCGCCAAGCTTAAACTGGTCGCTGTTTTTTATTTTATCCTTGATTGTATTCTTAATGCTCGCAATGTCATCATTGACGCGCGTAATTTCGTCGCGAAGCTCGGCAACTATGCCACCCAGCCTGGTTTGTGATTTTAAGGATGCTTTTATTTGGAGTGAACGTGCGACTCGTTGTTCTTCAAGACTCAAGGTGGTTTTTTCCAGCAGCTCTTTTTTATCCTGGAGTTCATTTTTCTTAATTGCCAGTTCCTTGCTTTTGTCTTCCAAATCCTGTTTTTGCGATTTTAACTCTCCGAGTTTCAGCAAAAGATTTGTTTGCAGATCTTCAAGATATTTTATCTGGTCAAAAAAATTTGAAAATGAAACATTTTGAACAAGAATCTTTAGTTTATTTTCACGATCCATTTTATCTATGGATTTTATGATATTTCCAAGGTCATCCTTTTTTCCGTTGATCTTTTCGCCCTTTAAGTCAATATTTCCTTGAAGCGCGCTTATTTCAAGATTTTTCTCTTCAATTCCCAGCCGAATGGACTGGATATCAAGCTCCAGTTTGGATATTTTATTTTTTATGAGCGCCATTTGATTCATGAAAGACGCGGATTTTGACTTCTCCTGGTCAATGTTTTTTTGAAAACCGGCAATTTTTGCGTTAATTTCCTGAATTTCTTGTTTTTTCTTCAAGATCGCGTCATTTAGGGAGGCAACATCATCGCTGACGGACGCAAAAACCGGACTTATTATCCAAAGCCAAAAAATTAGGACCGCCATTAGATATTGTGTCCGCTTCATTTTCATACCCACATTATATCAAAAAACCCCGCTTTAACGAAGCGGGGTTTTGACTTAAAGTTTTTCCGCAGCATCTTCTAAGCGCTTCAAAACCGCATCTTTGCCTAAAATCGCGGCGATTTCAAACGGCCCGGGGGACTTGGCGCGGCCGGAAAGCGCGACGCGCATCGGCCAAAGAACATCGCCGTTTTTTTGTTTTGTCTCTTTTATGTAGGCGATAATTTTTTCTTCAAGAATTTCTTTGGTAAAATCTTTCTTCGCTAATTTCTTCACAAACACCGCCGATGCCTCCATAATTTGTTTGGTTTTTTTTGTGCCCGCCCCCTTCCAAAGCAATGTTTCAGCCGGAAAGTCCAATTTATCTTCAAAAAAGAATTTGCTCTCATAAACAATATCTTCAAGTTTGGCCAAACGGTCTTTTGATAAATTCAAAATAGCCGCTAACTGTTCTTTTTTGATTTCCGCTTTTGCCGCCGCGGCGAAAATCTTTTTTCCCTTCCGCAGAATTAAATTCGCGGATTCCAAATACGGCAGGCACATACCCGTAAAAACATCCTCCTCCGTCTGACGGATATATTCACCATTTAACCAGTCAAGTTTCTCCGGATTAAATACCGCGCCGGTTTTATTTACCTTGGTAAGGTCAAATTTGGCAATCAACTCATCCATTCCGTAAATCTCCTGGCTGGCGCTCGGATTAAATCCCAAAAGGGCGATAAAATTGACGAGCGCCTCGCGCAAATATCCTTTTCTGGCGTAATCTTCGGCCGCGACATCTCCTTGCCGTTTTGACAGTTTACTGCGATCGGAATTCAGAAGCAGCGGAAGATGGGCAAATTGCGGCAACGCCCAATCAAAGGCCTCGTATAATAAAACATGCTTTGGCGTTGATGAAAGCCACTCTTCGGCGCGGATAACATGCGTGATTTTCATCAGATGGTCGTCAACGACATTGGCGAGATGATAAGTGGGATGGCCGTCGGATTTTAAGAGCACCTGGTCGTCAATCAGTTTATTTTTAAAGCGGACTTCGCCGCGGATTAAGTCGTTAAAAACTGTTTCACCCTCGTCCGGGACATTAAGGCGTAAAACACAGGGCTTACCTTCGGACAAAAGGCGCTCAATTTCTTGTTTTGGAAGGCGTTTGCAGTGGCCGTCATACATTGTCGGCTGTTTTTTGGCCATTTGCTCATGGCGGACTTCTTCCAGGCGCTCGGGCGCGCAAAAACAATAATACGCGCGATCTTTTTTTACCAACTCGGCCGCGTACTTTTTGTAGATCGTCAGCCGCTCCGATTGGATATACGGCCCATACCCGCCTTTTTGTTCTATCTGACCGTCTTTCAGATATGGCCCCTCGTCATATTCCAAACCGGCCCAATTAAGCGTTCGGATGATATTTTCTATTCCGCCCTCCACGAAGCGGGTGCGGTCGGTATCTTCAATGCGCAAAATAAAATCACCGCCTTCGTGCTTGGCGAAAAGATAATTATAAAGCGCCGTGCGCAGCCCGCCAATATGCAAAAAACCCGTTGGACTCGGGGCAAAGCGAACTCTGACTTTTGGTTTATTTTCGGCCATATTTTAAAACTAAGTATGGAAAAACAATCACCGCATTAATTATACGCCTGATTCTCTTTGGCTCCAAGAGCAAGCGCCAGAACCATTCTAATCCGAGGCGTCGTAAAATATCTGGCGCGCGGCGAGCTTTACCGGCGTAAAAGTCCAATGCCCCGCCAATGCCAACAGCCGCTATGCCTTGAAGATTTTGAAGATTGCGATAAATCCAGATTTCCTGCTTAACTTGTCCAAAGGCGATTAATAATAAGTTCGCGCTGCTCTCTTTTATTTTTTGTATAATAGATTCTTCATTTTGAAATCTAAAGTCCGCATTTAATTTTCCTCCGCTTTCAATCCCGACAATCTGCGCCGCCGGATTCAATCGTTTTAAGTATTCCCCCGCCCTCTCCCCCACCCCCGGTTCGGCGCCTAGAAGAAAGATTCGCAATTCATCGCCGCATTCTTTGATTACCTTCTCTACCAAATCAGCGCCGGAAACTTTTTCTTTGAGCGGCAGATGTAAGAATTTTGCCGCCAAGATTAATCCAAAGCCGTCGGGAATCGCAATATCGGCGGCGTTCAGGATATTTTTGAATTGATTGTTCCGGCGCGCCAAAACCAGCATTTCCGGATTCGGCGTGGCGATGAAGGTGTTTTGTTTTTGGCGAATGCGTTCAATAATCCCGGCAGTGATTTGCGAGGTATTCTCATTATTAATTTTTACGCCGAGGATTTCTACTTTCATATCCCCTCCTTCAGAAGGAGGGGCGTGGGGAGGTCAAAAAAGACCAACACAGACCCCTCCTCGCCTCCCCTTCTAAAGGGGAGGATACTTATCTAAATTCAAAACTTTTAATCACTTCGTAAATCGGACCAGATGGGGTGAGTGTGCTTTTCATAAGCTCAATGCTGTCAACTTCAAATTTACCAGCGGAGGCCTCTAAATCAAGTTTTACCGAACCTGCTTTTACTCGCCCCAGGGTGACATGCGCCTCATAAGGCCGCAAGTCAATCTTAAATCCAAGCCGTTTCAATTCATATCCGATTTTCTTTTGGATTTTTTCGATGATTCGACTATGATTGCTTTGAACGCCAATAAAAATCACCCTTGGATTTTTTACATCGGGAAAAGCGCCGATTGATCCGAGCGACATTTGAATTTTTTGATATTCGCCGGCGATTTTTTCCAACTCGGCGCTGACAATCTGCGCTTGATTTTCATCAATTTCATCCAAAAAATGAAGAGTTAAATGTAAATTTTCCGGTTTAGTCCAATTGATTTTTGTCCCGCGATTAATCTTATCAAGACCCTTGATTGTCGTCTCAAGCGAATCCTTAATTTCCTGCGGTAGATTGATTGCAATAAACGCGCGCATATTGAACTATTGGAGGTCCGGTCTCCAAAAGTTTAGACTATGGGAGACCCGACCTCCCCAAGTTTTACTTTGTCAAATTTCTTTAATTTGTTCCTCCGGCCAAATTTTTTTCTTGATGATTAACATCTGGCTCAATGCGGCAGTCTTGCGTTAATTTTTCTTAGATAGTATCATAACAATAGCACTTTATGGGGAAGGAGGATTTAATGGAACCTGAAAAAATCAAAAATATCTGTAACAAGGAACATCCATTTGTTCCCCCGATAAAAGAAAACGAATATTGGGAACATACTGATGCTTACCAAACTGATCCCGAATACGATGGAAATTTTCCCTTCTTTCATTGTCCAAATTGTGGCATTAATTTCACCGCGGACTGTCGATAGACCCAAAATTTCTTGGGTCTTTTTTATTATTACGCCCCATGGCACTTTTTGTATTTTTTCCCCGAACCGCATGGGCATGGGTCATTGCGGCCAACCTTGGCTGAAGCTTCGGCGGGTTGACCCCCTCTCGCTCCCCCTTCTGAAGGGGAGGAAAATCGCGCATCCCCTTCTTTGGCAGGAGCGGAAAATTGAATGCCGCGGCGGTTGACGAGCGAACGGTTCGGCTCGGTGGAGATGCCGATTTTGAAGATATTATAAACGACTTGTTTGTTGATGTAAGCAATCAGTTCCTGAAACATCCTAAACGCCTCCCGCTTGTACTCCACCAGCGGATCGCGCTGGCCATAACCGCGGAGCCCAATCCCCTGCTTTAAGTGATCCATCGCCTCCAGATGCTCAACCCAAATCGCATCAATCGCGTGCAGCATTACATTTTTTTGCACTTCGGCAATAAACTTTCTCGCGTCCAAACCTTCGGGTGCGGCATTTTCAATCCGGCGTTCAAATTCGTCGCCGGCGGTATTGGCGAGCCCGACCAGATATTCAATGATGCCGGTGCGCGCGGAAATATCCTGCAATTTATCGCCGGCATGATGGCGGAGATCATCCATCTTAATCCGCGATTCGGTTTTGATCGGAAAAATCGTTCCGACGCTCTCGTAGATTTCTTCAACATTCCATTCCAGCTCGTTTGGATTAGAAGTGTGGAATAAAACAATCTGCTCAATTTCCTGCTCAACTAATTTTAAGATTTCATCCCGCAAACTCCCCTTTTCGGTAATGCCCAAAATATCATCGCGCTTTTTGTAGATAACCTCGCGATGCTTGTTTAATACATCGTCGTACTCAAGCAAATGTTTGCGGATATCAAAGTTGTGGCCCTCAACTTTTTTCTGCGCCGATTCCAAAGATTTTGAAACCAATGAATTTTCAATCGGCATATCCTCCGGCAAACCCAGACGGTCCATCAGCGAGCGCACCGTATCCGAGGCAAAAATTTTCATCAGGTCGTCCTGCATGGAAACATAAAACTGCGTTGAGCCCGGGTCGCCTTGACGGCCGGCGCGGCCGCGGAGCTGATTGTCAATGCGGCGCGACTCGTGGCGCTCGGTACCGATAACATGGAGGCCGCCGAGTTCGCGGACTTTGGCCGCCTCTTCCGGATTGACCGGATTTCCCCCAAAGATAATATCAACGCCGCGGCCGGCCATATTGGTGGCAATGGTGACGGCGCCGACGCGGCCGGCCTGGGCGATGGTTTCCGCTTCTTTCTCGTGATTTTTAGCGTTCAAAAGTTTATGCGGCACGCCCTCGCGCTCCAACAGATTGGATAGAAATTCATTTCGCTCAATGGAAATCGTGCCAACCAAAAGCGGCTGGCCTTTGCCGTGGCGTTCTTTAATCTCCTTCACCACCGCCATCCACTTGCCGTGTTCGGATTTATAAATTCTGTCCACCAAATCCTCACGAACCATCAACTTATTAGTAGGAACCTCCACGACTTCCAGATTGTAAATTTTTGAGAATTCCTCGGCTTCGGTCGCGGCGGTGCCGGTCATTCCGGCCAATTTTTTGTAAAGCCGAAAATAATTTTGAAAAGTGACGGTTGCTAAAGTTTCCGATTCGCGCTGGATTTTCACGCCTTCTTTGGCTTCAATTGCCTGGTGCAAACCTTCGCTGTAGCGGCGGCCGAACATCATCCGGCCGGTGAACTCGTCAACGATTATCACTTCGCCGTCTTTCACCACATAATCCTTATCACGGACAAAAAGGGCGCGGGCTTTTAGCGCCTGGTCAATGTGATGCGCCATTTTTACGCCGCCGGCTTCGTAGATATTGGCTACGCCCAAAAATTTTTCCATTCTGGAAATACCGCCTTCGGATAAAGTCGCGGCGCGCATTTTTAAATCCACATTATAATCCTCGCCTTCCCTGAGGCGTTTTACCAAGTCCGCGAATTTGTAATATAAATCGGTTGATTCCTCGGCCGGCGCGGAAATAATCAGCGGGGTGCGCGCCTCGTCAATTAAAATTGAATCCACCTCGTCAACAATCGCGAAATTAAGCGGCCGCTGGACTTTTTGTTCAAGATTCGGCGCCATATTGTCGCGGAGATAATCAAAACCGAACTCGTTATTGGTGCCATAAGTGATGTCCGCCTCATACGCTTCGCGACGCTGGACAGGCCGGAGATACGAATATTCAATCTTGAAGACGCCCAAGGTATCGCGCGATTTATCTACCTCACTACCTTCGGCATTTTTTTCCTCCTCTTTTTTGGTGTAAGCCGGGTCGTAAATAAAAGCGGTTTGATGATTGACGCAGGAAACCGAAAGACCCAAGGCGTAATAGATTTGCCCCATCCAGGTGGCGTCGCGGCGGGAGAGATAATCGTTGACGGTAATCACATGCGCGCCCTTGCCTTCCAAAGCGTTAAGATACACCGCGAGGGTGGCAGTTAAGGTCTTACCCTCGCCGGTGCGCATTTCGGCAATTTGTCCGCGATGCAAAACCATCCCGCCCATCAGCTGAACATCAAAATGGCGCTGGTGAAGCGTGCGCGACGCGGCCTCGCGGCAGGCGGCAAAAGCGTCCGGTAAAATATTATCAACCGTTTCACCTTTTTTTAGACGCTCTTTGAATTCCAAGGTCTTCAACTTTAATTCCACATCGGATAATTTTTGATACTCCGGTTCCAGCTCGTTAATCCTAAAAACAACGGGCTCCAATGTTTTGATAACCCGCGCGTTCGGATCGCCGAAGATTTTTGAGAAGAAGGACATAAAACGATACCTCCCCTCCTTGATAAGGAGGGGCTGGGGGTGGTCACATTGTTATATTAAATATTTAATAAAGTGACCCTCCCTCACCCTCCCTTATCAAGGGAGGGAAATAAAACATTTCGTTTCAATTCTACTCCAAACCTCCAAAAATGTCAAAAAAGAAAAGATGATATTTTGCTGAACACAGCCAAATATCACGATTTTTGCGCCACCGGCACTTGACAAACTTTGCGAAATGTGATATACTGCAATCATAATGTGCTATAGTGTAGCACCCCAGGAGACCACTTCGGTGGTCTCCTGGGTGGTTCTTTCCAACCCCGTCTCGGGAAACCGAGGCGTGAAAGAATCCGAACCGCGAGGTTCGGGGACACGCAGTGGACTGCAGTAAACCATCCTTGGTTATTCCGAGGGGTCCGGACACGAGCCAGTTAAGCGCCAAACAGGCGCCTGGCTACGGTCTGAAGGGGTAAAGTTTTTTCAAACTCTCGTCCCAAGTAATCGGGACGTGAAGATTTCCGGCGGACCGAAATGTCTGCCGATCCCGCTCCCTTTAAGACGCGCCACGGTCTCCACACGCATAGAGCGGTGGGTCGGTGATCCTGACAACCTTAACATGCGTAAGCGTGTTAAGTACCGTGGGACAAGCCAAAAGGGAGCCGCTGGCATCGCGGCCCGGGCTGGACGACCCCGAATGTCGTCCGTAGTTTCCATCACCGCCTCCTGACGCGGGCGTTGAAGGTGGTTCGAAAGGACAAAGCGTGGCAGCGGGACCTGCCCTCCTTCGAAACCAGTTATTTAGGACCGGTCGTGTAGCCAGGATAGACACACCGGTCGACACACTCTCACATGGCGCGCGATTCGTCGCGTGCCGTGAGGAACACAACTTGCGTTCCACTCCACTGTCCCGCAACGGTGGTCGGACACGCAGGCGGCCGGTTTGATCCTTCGGGATTGAGCCGGCTTCTTTTTTTTGGAAAAACAAAACTCGACTTTTACCCCCAATCTTGTATTTGATGCTATAACATCAAATACAAGATAAAAAAATAATATCAGCACCCATGCTTCATTCAATCAAAACCTTGCCTACGCCGTGTTTTGATTGAATGAAGTTATTTAGAAATAAGTAGAGACGCCCCGATACTCGCAATCCGAGCGAGGAATGCGAGGGCTGGGAGAGGATATCAAAATTTTTTATAAAAAACGGCGAGGGGTTTTAATCCCTCGCCCGTAACTCTGGCGCGCGACTTACTTCTTTTTGACCTCAATCACCCATCCGCACCATCTGCCTTTATGCCATCTATACCATTTCTTTTTTAGGATGGATAGCCGACACCAATATGGTCTATTTTTTTCGCTGTCGTAAATTAACGCCTTGCCATTCGCAATTTTTCTAACTACGACATAGTGGTCTCGCGGAAGCGGATACCAAAGGATTGAATGACGCCTAAGATTACGGATGCTGATTGTTTTTGGCTCGGCAATCAAGCCCGTCCTGCGCAATTCACGAAGAATCCTCTTGGGAGAAATTCCTTTTTCAGACGAGAACGGAAAAATCACTCCTCGTTTGCCGAACATCGTCAGGATGGTGTTAAGAGCGCAAAGACCGCAGCCCCCGCCCTTGCCTGCCAATTCAAAAAAGAACTCCACGCTCATTTTTTCCCTCCTGTCTATTTTAGATTTTAGCATAAAGATTTTATATTGCAAGTTCACCGGTTCGTGAAATCAGAATTACTTTTTCTTCCTTTTTGGCAAATCTTTTATGCTTAAAGCCAACGGTGAAAAATTTTTTAGTTGCTTGGCGACTCCTTCGGCCGCACGGCGCGTATCCTTAAAGGCGCCGGTGAATTTGAGGATTTCGCGCTCCATCTCTTTTCTTACCAGATCAATTGCCTTATATAAATCTTCGGAATCTGCCGTCGCGCGAAGCAGGCGATGAGGAAGCTCAAGATTAACTTCGGCAAA